>DBEWII010000048.1:0-43974 GCA_048384935.1 Collinsella aerofaciens
TTAGTTTGTCTTTTACGGAAATCTGACCGTTCACCGATTTATTTCTTGCTATCATGCATCTTGTAGGGTAAATCTCCGATCGCAAGGAGACACAAATGGTGAAAAAGTCACCGGAAAACACTACTCCCGCAATTGTGGACAACGTAGAGGCGCTTGAGGCTAAGCTCGCTCAGATGCGAGAGGCCCAGGCGCTTTTTGCTACGTACACGCAGGAGCAGGTCGACAAGATCTTCTATGAGGCCGCCATGGCCGCCAACAAGGCTCGTATCCCGTTGGCGAAAATGGCCATCGAGGAGACCGGCCGCGGCGTTCTTGAGGACAAGGTCATCAAGAACCACTACGCCGCAGAGTACATCTACAACGCTTACAAGAACACCAAGACCTGTGGTGTCCTGGAGCGCGACGAGGCTTACGGCATCACCAAGATCGCCGAGCCCATCGGCATCGTGGGCGCCGTCATCCCGACGACCAACCCCACCTCCACCGCAATCTTCAAGACGCTGATCAGCCTGAAGACCCGCACCGCCATCATCATCTCCCCGCACCCGGCTGCCGCCAAGTGCACCATCGCCGCCGCCAAGCTCGTGCTTGACGCCGCCGTCAAGGCTGGTGCCCCCGAGGGCATCATCGGCTGGGTCGATGTCCCCTCCATCGAGCTGACCAACATGGTCATGCGCGACGTCGACATCATCCTCGCCACCGGTGGCCCGGGCATGGTCAAGGCCGCCTACTCCTCGGGCAAGCCCGCCCTGGGCGTTGGCGCCGGTAACACCCCGGTCGTCATCGACGACACCGCCGACGTTCTGCTCGCAGTCAACTCCATCATCCACTCCAAGACCTTCGACAACGGCATGATCTGCGCTTCCGAGCAGTCCGTGACCGTCATCGACACCATCTACGACCAGGTCAAGGCCGAGTTCCAGAAGCGCGGCTGCTACTTCGTCAAGCAGGGTGCCGAGATGGAGGCCCTGCGTGCCGCCATGTTCAAGAACGGCGCCCTCGATCACCGCATCCCCGGCATGGCTGCCGCCAAGATCGCCGAGCTCGCCGGCATCGAGGTTCCCGCCAAGACTAAGATCCTGATCGCCGAGATCACCTCCACCGACCCCGCCAAGGAGGAGTTCTCCCACGAGAAGCTCTCCCCAGTCCTGGCCATGTACCACGCCAAGGACTTCCAGGAGGCCGTCGACAAGGCCGAGCACCTGGTGCTCGCCGGTGGCCCGGGCCACACCGCCTCTCTGTACGTGCACCCCGCCCAGGCCGAGAAGATCAGCCTGTTCGAGCACGTCATGAAGGCCTGCCGCATCGTCATCAACACCCCGTCCTCGCACGGTGGCATCGGTGACCTGTACAACTTTGGCATGAAGCCGTCTCTGACCCTGGGCTGCGGCTCCTGGGGCGGCAACTCCGTCTCCGAGAACGTTGGGGTGAAGCACTTGATCAACGTTAAGACTGTGGCCGAGCGCCGTGAGAACATGCTGTGGTTCCGCGCTCCCGAGAAGGTCTACTTCAAGAAGGGTTCCACGCCCGTCGCCCTCGACGAGCTGGGCAACGTCATGGGCAAGAAGCGCGCCTTCATCGTTACCGACCAGTTCCTCTTCAAGAATGGCAACACCCGCGCCATCGAGGCCAAGCTCGACGAGATGGGCATCGCCCACGACTGCTTCTACGACGTCGAGCCCGATCCGTCGCTGCAGTGCGCACGTCGCGGCGCCAAGCAGATGGCTCTCTTTGAGCCGGACGTCATCATCGCCGTCGGCGGTGGCTCCGCTATGGACGCCGGCAAGATCATGTGGATGATGTACGAGCACCCCGAGTGCAAGTTTGAGGACATGGCCATGGACTTCATGGACATCCGCAAGCGTATCTTCACCTTCCCCGAGATGGGCAAGAAGGCCTACTTCGTCGCCGTCCCGACCTCCTCGGGTACCGGCTCCGAGTGCACGCCGTTCGCCATCATCACCGACAAGGAGACCGGCATCAAGTGGCCGCTCGCCGACTACGCGCTGCTCCCCAACATGGCTATCGTCGACGCCGACAACTGCATGACCGCCCCGCGCGGCCTGACCGCTGCCTCCGGCATCGACGTCATGACCCACGCCATCGAGTCCTACGTCTCCATCATGGCTTCCGACTACACCAAGGGCCTCTCCGAGCGTGCTGCCAAGCTCGTCTTTGAGAACCTGCCCTCCAGCTTCACGAATGGCGCCAAGGACCCGCACGCCCGCGAGGAGATGCACAACGCCTCCTGCATGGCCGGTATGGCCTTCGCCAACGCCTTCCTGGGCCTCAACCACTCCATGGCCCACAAGCTCGGCGCTTTCCATCACCTGCCCCACGGCCTCGCAAACGCCGTCATCCTGACTCGCGTCATGCGTTACAACGCCGCCGAGGCTCCCGTCAAGATGGGTACCTTCTCCCAGTATCCTTACCCCAACGCGCTGCACAACTACGCCGAGATGGCCAAGTACTGCGGCATCGAGGGCAAGGACGACAAGGAGGTCTTCGAGAACTTCATCACGAAGCTCGAGGAGCTCAAGGACTTCATCGGTGTCAAGAAGACCATCGCCGACTACGGTGTTGACGAGCAGTACTTCCTCGACACCCTCGACGAGATGACCGAGCAGGCATTCAACGACCAGTGCACCGGCGCTAACCCGCGCTACCCGCTCATGAGCGAGATCAAGGAGCTCTACCTGGACGCCTACTACGGCCGCGAGCCTCAGGATTACGCCGTCTGCTAGTTCTAGCACGGTTTTTAACGGCGGGGGTGCACGGGTGTTTCACACACCCCCGCCGTCGCTTCTATCGCATCGTTGAAAGGATGCAACCATGCTGCTACCCGATTCCAAGACCGAGCTCGTCCGCCGTGGCAACAAGGTCGTTTACGACCTGGGCGACAAGATCGTCAAGGTCTTTAACGAGACCAAGCCCGTCTCCGACGTGTTCAACGAGGCTTTGAATCTTGCCCGCATCAATGAGTGCGGCATCCGCAGCCCCAAGGCTCTCGAGGTTTCCCAGCTCGAGAACGCCAACGGCTGGGCGCTCGTGACCGAGAAGGTTCCGGGCACCACCTTTGCCGAGAAGATGACTGCCGAGCCCCAGCGCTTCGGTGAGTACCTCGAGATGTTCGTCGACCTCCAGATCGAGATCCACGGCTACACCTCCCCGCTGCTCAACCGTCAGCGCGACAAGTTCACCCGCATGATCGACAGCCTTGATCAGCTCAATGCCACCACGCGCTACAACCTTCAGGAGCGTCTGGACGGTATGACCAAGGAGTTCAAGGTCTGCCACGGCGACTTCAACCCCTCCAACGTCATCGTCGGCGACGACGGCCAGCTCTATGTGTGCGACTGGGCACACGCTACCCAGGGCTCCCCTGCTGCCGACGTTGCCACCACCTACCTGCTCTTTGCCCTCAACAGCAAGGACCAGGCCGAGGCTTATCTGGAGCTCTACTGCGACCGCGCCGACATGCCCATGCAGGTCGTGCGTCAGTGGACGAGCATCGTCGCCGCTTCCGAGCTCGCTCGTAAGCGCAACGTGAACGATGAGTTCCTGAAGAACTGGATCGACGTCGTCGATTATCAGTAATATCTGAGCGATTTATTTCGCATCGGAGGCACAAAGGAAACCCCGCAGCTCGCATGGGCTGTGGGGTTTCCTTTTAGCGATTGAGTACGTCGACAAGATAAAAGGACGGCCCCGCATCTCCCCTATCTGGAGAAATGCGGGGCCGTCCCGTATATCGAACTACAAGCGAAATCGCCGATTAACGGCGTGCCGCCTTCACAAGCTCGGCGACCTTGGCGACGACCTCGTCGATCGCCACGTCCTCGCGCTCACCCGTGGCACGGTCCTTGAGCTCGACGGTGCCGTTCTTGAGGCCACGCTTACCCAGAACGACCTGATACGGGAAGCCCATAAGGTCGTTGTCGGCAAACTTAAAGCCAGGACGCTCGTCACGGTCGTCGACGACGACCTCGATACCCTCGGCGCACAGGCCATCAACGATCTGCTCGCAAACGGTAGCGCACTCCTCCTTTTTGGGGTCGAGCGGAATCACCGCAACCTCGTACGGGGCAACGGAGACCGGCCAGACGATACCGTGCTCGTCGTTGTGCTGCTCCACGACGGCAGCGAGCGAACGGGACACGCCCACGCCGTAGCAACCCATGATAAGCGGCTTCTCCTTGCCGTCCTCGTCCATAAAGGTGGCGCCCATGGCCTCGGAGTACTTGGTGCCCAGCTGGAAGACCTGGGAGACCTCGATACCGCGAGCAGCAGAGAGCGGCTTGCCGCAGTGCGGGCAGGGATCGCCGGCGACGACGGTAACCAGGTCGGCCCACTCGTCGACGGTAAAGTCGCGCTCGGGGCAGGCACCGGTAAAGTGATAATCGACCTCGTTGGCACCGCAGGCCCACTGCTTGGACTCGCGCAGGCTCTCGTCGCACACCAGACGGATGCCCTCGGGCAGGTTGACCGGTCCGATAAAGCCCTTGTGCAGACCGTTCGCCTGAAGCTCCTCGTCGGTCATCATACGATAGCCCTTACCAAAGACATGCTCGGCCTTGCAGTCATTGAGCTCGTGGTCGCCCGGGACAATGGCCACGACCGGCTTGCCCTCGGAGTCGATCAATGCCAGCGACTTGCGCGTGCCGTTCTCGGGGAAGCCGAAGAACTTGGCGACGGCCTCGATGGTGCCCATACCCGGAGTCTCGACCTTGGTGAGTGTACCGTCGCCGGGGCCCTCGGTCACAACGACCTTGGTGCTTGCAGCCTCGTCATCGGCAGCAAAACCGCAATCGTCGCAGTAGACGAGCGAGGCCTCGCCGGCGTCGGCCAGAGCCATGTACTCGACGGAGGTGTCGCCGCCGATCTCGCCAGAGTCGGCGACAACGGGCAGAGCCTTGATGTAGCAGCGCTCGCAGATGTTGGCGTAGGCCTGCTTCATCTTGTCGTACTCCTCCTGCAGGCTCTCCTGCGTGGCAGAGAAGCTGTAGGCGTCCTTCATGATGAACTCGCGGCCGCGCATCAGGCCAAAGCGGGGACGGAACTCATCGCGGAACTTATCCTGAATGTGGTACAGGTTGACGGGCAGCTGCTTATAGGAGCGCAGCTCGTTGCGCACCAGGGCCGTGACGGTCTCCTCATGCGTGGGGCCCAGCACAAACTCGCGACCATGACGGTCGTCAAAGCGCACGAGCTCCTTGCCATAGGCATCGATGCGGCCGGACTCACGCCACAGCTCGGCATCGACCATAATGGGCATCATGAGCTCCTGAGCGCCGGCGGCGTCCATCTCGTCGCGCACGATGTTCTCGATCTTACGAATCGAGCGCCAAGCGAGCGGCAGATAGGAATACAGACCGGCGGCCTCCTTGCGGATCATACCGGCACGAAGCAGCAGACGATGGCTAGCAAGCTCGGCGTCGGCCGGATCCTCTTTGAGCGTCGGCGCATAGAGCTTAGACATATACATTGCTCGAGTCATTTATTTCTCCTCAATAAGCTTGTCGACCTCGGCCATAAGCGCGTCGACAATTTGATCCTCAGCTACTTTACCAATGATCTGGCCATGCGAAAAGAGCAGGGCCTGACCACGTCCGCAAGCAACGCCCAGGTCGGCATCAGAAGCCTCACCGGGGCCATTAACGGCACATCCCATGACGGCAATCGAAAGCGGCGCGGCATAGTTCTTAAGCCGCTCGGTTACTTCCTCGGCGATAGGAATCAGGTTAACCTGGCAGCGGGCGCACGTGGGGCACGAGACAATCTCGGGACCACGGCGACGCAGGCCCAGGGACTGCAGGATACCCCAGGCGACCGGCGGCTCCTCGACCGGATCGGCCGTGAGCGAGACGCGCATGGTGTCACCGATACCCTCAGACAGCAGGATACCAAGGCCCACCGAGCTCTTGATGGTGCCCTGCAGCTTGGTTCCGGCCTCCGTCACGCCCAGGTGAAGCGGAACGTGGGGAATCTCGCGCGACAGGGCTCGATAGGTATCGAGCGTCGTTTGCACGCTATGGGCCTTGGCCGAAAGCACAATGTTCGTAAAGCCGCGGTCTTCAAAATGCTTAACGAAACGCTCGCTCGACATCACGAGCTTTTCGGGCTGCGTAAGGTCGTCGCGCTCGGCGATATCCTGCTCAAGCGAACCGGCATTGACGCCGATACGAATCGCACAGCCAGCGGCACCCGCAGCATCGATCACCGCGTCAACCTTGGCCCAATCGCCGATATTGCCGGGATTGATGCGCAGCTTGGCAGCACCGGCCTCAACGGCACCAATGGCGAGCTTATGGTTAAAGTGGATATCGGCGACAATCGGCACCGGAGACTCGGCGCAGATGGTGCGAAAACCCTCAAGCGCAGCCTCGGTGGGCACGCTCACGCGCACGATATCGCAGCCAGCCTGCGCCAAAGCACGCACTTGCGCAAGCGTTGCCTGGGCATCAGCGGTATCGGTGCAGGTCATGGATTGGACCACCACCGGCGCACCGCCACCGATCTGCACGCCGACCACATGCACGGGGCGCGTCAGCTCGCGAGGCAAAGGATGGGATAAAGACAATCCAAACACTCCCCTACAGAATAAATCGAAGGATGTCGGAACGAAGCATATAGACAAACAGCAGCGCAAAAAGCGCGATGCCCACATAGCTCACGATCGACTGGACCTTAAGCGGAAGCTCGCGGCCAGCAATCTTTTGAATGATCTCGATGACCAGCTTGCCGCCATCGAGCGGTGGGATAGGCAGCAGGTTCATAAAGCCAAGCGAGAACGAAATGAGGGCGGCAAACGAAAGGAACGTTGCAGGGCCAGCGGCAGCAGCCTGCGAGGACATAACGCTAATACCCACGATCGAAGAGGACTGATCGAGAATCTCCATCGTATGCTGCGGCTGGAGCAGACGCATCACACCCTCCGCTGTCTGCACGACATAGGAGAAGGACAGACGAGCCGACGTGATGGGGTCTAAACGGACCACCTGCGTAGAGGCATACACACCTAGGCGCTCGTCCTCTTTGAGTGCAACCGTGGTCGAATGCTGCTTGCCGTCACGCTCGTACTCGATGGCGATATCGTCCTTACCGGCAGCCTTGCCGATGGCATCGTAAACATCCATCCAGGTAGAGCACGATACTCCGTCAACCGAAAGAATCGCGTCGCCGCCCTCGATACCCGCCTTGGCGGCAATAGACCCCTCGTCAACCTGACCGATCACGTTGGTATCCATCGGCACGGTGACACCCGCAATGGAATAGATACTCATAAGGAGCAAAAAGCCTGTCAAGATATTGACAATAATGCCCGCGAGCAGCATAAAGGCGCGCTTGAGAAAACCCTGGCCAAGATAGGTGTGCGAACGCTCTTGTGCAAGGAACTCGGCCTCGCCGCACGGCAGCTCCCACACATCGCCCTCGGAAGTTGAATGTTCGCGATCGAAACGGCGGCCGTCAAAGGTGGTGTAACCCGCCGCATCTCGCGGCAGCGTCTGATACTTGGTGGGATAGTAGCTCGGCGAGGGCTTCTCCCCTTCCTCATACCAAGGCGCGATAGAGCCCCAACCCAAGAGCAAGGCGCATGCCTCGAGCACAACTTCCTCGGATAGCTCGAGCTCGGCGGCAAGGTCGGCCACGGTCACGCGACCATGACGATAGATAGCCGCGAGCACGCGATCGGCGCAGGAGACGTCGGTCGGATCCATACCGCAGATGGCAGCGTAGCCACCCAGCAGCAGCGGGGTCACGCCAAACTTGGTTCCAATGCGACGCGACGTGTAATGGATGTCAAAGCGGCAAGGCAGGCCCAAAAAGAACTCGGTCACACGGACGCCGCAGGCACGCGCCGCCAAAAAGTGGCCGCCCTCGTGCAAAAACACGAGGACGGAAAGCATCAGCAGGCCCCAAAAGACCGATGAGAGAACGCTCAGAACAGTATCCATAAAACGAAAAAGCAATCCTTATGGGTTAGGAACGGGTTGCGGCGAGCACCTGCGCAGCCTTTTCACGCGCCCACGCGTCGATGTCGCGAAGCTGCTCAAACGAATCGACCGCCTGCATATCGTGGGCATCCATGCAGGATTCCACAATGCGATCGATATCGGTAAAGCTGCAGCCATCGTGCAGGAAGGCATCGACGGCGACCTCGTTGGCGGCATTGAGCACGCACGGCATGGTGCCGCCCGTCTTGCCTGCAAGCTCGGCCAATGCCAGACAGCGGAAGGTATCCATGTCGGCAGCATCAAACGTGAGCTGCCCCAGCTCGCGGAAATCGATACGAGGCGCCGGGGTATCCCAACGCTCGGGATATGAGAACGCGAACTGGATGGGAATACGCATGTCGGAAGCACCGAGATGCGCCATCACGGAGCCGTCGGCAAACTCGACCATAGAGTGAATCTTGGACTGACGCTGCACGACCACGTTAATGAAATCGAGGTCGCAGTTAAACAGACGCATGGCCTCAATGCGCTCCAGGCCCTTGTTCATGAGGGTGGCGGAGTCGATGGTGATCTTGGCGCCCATGGCCCACGTGGGATGCGCGAGGGCATCGGCACGCGTCACTCGATTGAGCTCGTCGCGGGTGCGGCCAAAGAACGGACCGCCCGAGCAGGTGAGCCAAATACAATGAGCCTCGCGTGGGTTCTCCCCCAGATAGCACTGGTAGATGGCGGAGTGCTCAGAGTCGACTGGAATAAGCTGGCCCGGTTGCGCCAACGGCATAAGCAAGTCGCCGCCGACGACGAGGGACTCCTTGTTGGCAAGGGCAAGACGCTTATTCGAGGTCAAGGCCGCATGGCTCGCCTCGAGACCGGCGGCGCCCACAATAGCGACAAGCACGCAGTCGACATCGTCGCGACGCGCGAGCTCGCAAACCGCCTGCGCGCCAACGCCGAGCTTCGTCCCCTCGGGCAACTCCTGCAGCACGGCGTCATCGCCATGAGCGACATCGGCCACGGCAACCGCCGGAACCGAGAACTCGCGGGCAGCGGCAACGAGCTCAGAGGTGCTGGAATTAACGGACAGCGCCGTCACCTGCAGGCGATCAGCATGCTGACGGCACACATCGAGTGCCTGGGTGCCGATGGAGCCCGTACAACCCAGGATGGCAACACGGAGACGTCCATCGGGGCCATACGTCGTTTGGAAGGACATTACAACACGCCTCCGATCATCAAAAGCAGCTGAGCGGTAATGCAGCCAAAGATAAGCGAGTCGCTACGGTCGAGCATGCCGCCATGGCCCGGGATAAGGTTGCCGGAATCCTTGACGCCCACGCCACGCTTGATGCGCGACTCGATAAGGTCGCCGATAACGCCCAGGACGGACACGACCACGCCGCACAGCAGCGCATAGGGCAGGCTGAGCTTGTAGAAGTGCGTCGCCCACAGGATGAGCCAAATCAAAACCGAGCCCAAGATGCCGCCGACAAACCCCTCCCAGCTCTTTTTGGGAGAAATCTTGGGAACCATCTTGTGTTTGCCGATACGGCTACCCACGATGTAGGCAAACGAATCGGAGACCCAAAGGGACGCGCAAACGCCCACCGAAAGCAGGGCGCCGGCAAAACCGGGCACGGCATCGCGCAGCAGCACGATAGCCGACAGCATAAAGCCAGTGTAGATGGGACCCATGAGCGTCACGGCCACATCAGTGATGCGGGTACGCGGCGACCAGACATACCAAATGCCCACAGCGAGCATCAGGGCAAAAAGCAGGGCATTCAGCAACATCGAATCGCCCAACGCCGACAGCGGAAAGAGTACGGCGGCAGCGATACCCATGCGCTCGTTAGCCATCTTGCCATCGAGCCTCGTCATACGGAAAAACTCATAACAGCACAGACCGCTCATGACGGAAACAAAGATGGCAGTGGGCACGATACCCAAAACCAGGCACAGGATAAAGACAACGGCGTAGACGATACCGGCGGCGGCACGGGTAATAAAGCCCGCCAGCCACGAACCGGTGCCGCCCTTCGGTGCAGGCGCTCCCGCAGCGGCAGCTTTGCGCGAAGGCGTCTTGGGAGCAGATGCCTTGGGACGATCGGACACGATTAAGCCTCCTCGGTCTTGCTCAGTCCACCAAACCTACGGTCACGGCCCTGATAGGCCAAAATGGCGTCGACAAGGCCCCAACGATCAAAGTCGGGCCAATAGGTATCGGTGACGTAGAACTCTGAATAAGCCACCTGCCACAGCAGATAGTTCGAAAGACGCAGCTCACCAGAGGTGCGAATCACAAGCTCAGGATCGGGAAGGCCGGCGGTATAGAGATGGGAAGCCACCATGTCGTCATCAATTGCGGCAGGATCAATCTTACCGGCGGCAACGTCGAGCGCGATCTGACGGACAGCGCGGGTAATCTCGGCACGCGCGCCGTAGTTGACGGCAAGCGCCAGCGTCATACCGGTGTGATCGGCGCACTCGGCAAGACCGCGTTCAAAAACGTCGCGGGTCTTCTTGGGCAGCGCGGAAATATCACCCAAAAAGACAACGCGCACGTTTTCGCGCTTCAGAAGCGGCAACTCGTCGATGAACGTCTTGGCAAACAGGTGCATCAAGACGTTAACCTCATGCTGCGGGCGGTTCCAGTTTTCGGTAGAAAACGCATAGGCCGAAAGCACGTCGACGCCCAGACGCACGCAGGCGGTAATAATCTCACGAAGGGAGACGATACCCGCCTTGTGGCCCTCGGTGCGTGCAAGACCGCGCGATGTGGCCCAACGACCATTGCCGTCCATGATGCACGAGATATGGTGCGGAATGTTATTGAGGTCAAGGTCGGAAAAACCGACGCCCGCAGGGGCGTCGGCAAAGTACTCGACCAGTTTATGCTCGTCGTATTGCACCTTAGATCTCCATGACCTCGGCTTCTTTTTCCTTCAGAAGCTCCTCGACCTTGGCGACATACTCATCGGTGTGCTTCTGGACCTTGGCCTGCTCGCGACGGACATCGTCCTCGGTGAGCTCCTCATCGCGCTCGAGCTTGTTGTTGAAGTCGCGACGGATGTTACGGATAGACACCTTGGCCTGCTCGGCGTACTCGCGGCACTCCTTGACGAGCTCGCGACGGCGCTCCTCGGTGGGAGCCGGGAACGGCAGACGAACGACGGTGCCATCGGAGTTGGGGGTAATACCCAGATCGGAAGCGCCGATGGCCTTGACGATAGCGTTGATGAGTGCCTTGTCCCACGGCTCGATGAGCAGCATGTGGGCCTCGGGGGTCTTGACGGCGGCAACCTGCGTGACCGGCGTGGGAACACCGTAATAATCGACGGTGATGTCGGACAGAATGTTGGCATTGGCGCGGCCGGTACGGACCTTGGAGAAGTTATGCTTGAGGGACTCGAGCGACTTGTCCATATGGGCGGTGATGTTCTCTGCCATGCTTAATCCTCCTGATAGACGAGCGTGCCGACGGGCTCACCCGAAAGCGCGCGCTTGACGGTGTCCTCGCCATCGATGTTGAGGACCAAAATCGGCATACGGTTATCCTGGCACAGTGCCGTAGCCGTGGAATCCATAACCTGCAGACCGCGGACGAGCACCTCGTGATAGGTAATCTTGTCAAAACGGACGGCATCGGCGCACTTGACGGGATCCTTGTCGTAGATGCCGTCAACCTTGGTGGCTTTAATCAGAATCTCGGCGCCGATCTCGCACGCACGAAGAGCCGCGGCGGTGTCGGTCGTAAAGTACGGATTGCCCGAACCGGCGGCAAAAATAACGACGTTGCCCTTGGAAAGGTGGTTGATGGCGCGACGGCGAATATAGGGCTCGCAGATCTCGTTCATCTGGATAGCGCTCATCACGCGGCAGGGAACATCGTTATGCTCGAAGGCATCCTGCAGGGCGAGCGCGTTCATAACGGTTGCCAGCATGCCCATGTAGTCGGCCTGAGCACGCTCCATGCCACCGGCAGCGCCGGCCATGCCGCGGAAAATATTGCCGCCGCCGACAACGACGCCGACCTCATGGCCAACGGCGAGCAGCTCCTTGACCTGCTTGGCAAGATGGTCGGTAACCTTGGGGTCGATGCCATATTGGCCGTCGCCCATCAGTGCTTCGCCGGAAAGCTTAAGAAGCACGCGTTTATATCGGATGTCGGGCAAAGCGATCCTCCTTTAATTAGACTTTCAATATGATATCAAAGGCTCTGATAAGAGCCATGAAAAAGCAGGCTGTGAGTAAAACCCACAGCCTGCTCATTACCAGCTACAAGAGCTTATTTACTCGCCACGGACCAGACGGTCAAAGGCAACGACGGTAATGGTGTCGCCGAGCTCCTTGGAGACCTGCTCAGCGTACTTCTTGATGGTGAGGGAGCTGTCCTTGATGAACTCCTGCTCGGTGAGCACGGACTGCTTGTAGAACTTCTCCAGACGGCCGACAGCCATCTTCTCCTGGATAGCCTCGGGCTTGCCGGACTCGGCAGCCTGGGCCATGTAGATCTGCTTCTCGTGCTCGACGGTCTCGGCAGGAACCTGATCGCGGGTAGCGCAGATCGGGGCGACGGCAGCAACCTGAAGGGCAACGTCGTGAGCGAAGGTCTTGAAGGACTCAGCCTGAGCGGTCTCGGCCTTCTCGAAGGCGAACTCGACGAGAACGCCGATCTTACCACCCATGTGGATGTAAGAAGCGAGCGCGCCGTTCTCGGCCTTGCGGGCAGCGAAGCGGGAGATCTTCATGTTCTCGCCCATGATGTGAATCATCTCGGTGAGCTCGGAGGAAACGGTCTCCTCGCCCATCGGCTTCTCGAGCAGAGCGTCGACGTCAGCAGGCTCGGTGGTAGCGACAACCTCAGCGACCTTGGAAGCAAAGCCAGTGAACTTGGCGTTGGAGCCAACGAAGTCGGTCTCGCAGGAGAGCTCGAGCAGAGCGCCGGTCTTGCCATCCTCGGAGACGAACGCGGCGACAGCGCCCTCGTTGGTCTCACGGCCAGCCTTCTTGGCAGCCTTGGCAAGGCCGTTCTTACGCAGAACGTCGACAGCGGCGTCCATGTCGCCGTCAGCCTCGACGAGAGCCTTCTTGCACTCCATCATCGGGGAGTCGGTCATCTCGCGGAGCTGCTTGACCATAGCGGCGGTAATCTGGGCCATTGTGGTTCCTTTCAAAGAGATGAAAAAGAATTAACTAAGACTGATTTACTCGGCCTTGGGCTCAGCGGCCATCTCGGCCTCGGAGACCTGCTCCTTGCCGGAGCCAGCGAGGCAGGCGTCAGCCATGAGCTCGCACATAAGGGTGACAGCGGAGATAGCGTCATCGTTGCAGGGGATGCCGTACTCGACCTCGTCGGGATCGGAGTTGGTGTCGATCAGAGCGACGACGGGGATGTTCAGGCGCTGAGCCTCCTTGATGGCGTTCTCCTCGCGCTTGGTGTCGATGACAAAGAGAGCCTGGGGCAGACCCTTCATGTCGCGGGCGCCGCCGAGGTTGGTCTGGAGCTTGGTGAGCTCCTTGCCGAGCACAGCCTGCTCCTTCTTGGGCAGAACAGCCATGCGGCCGTCCTCGACCATGGCCTCGAGCTCCTCCATGCGGTTGATGCGGGAGCGGATGGTGACGAAGTTGGTCAGCATACCGCCGAGCCAACGCTGGTTGATGTAAGGCATGTTGGCGCGCTCAGCAGCGTTCTTGACGGCCTCCTGAGCCTGCTTCTTGGTGCCGACGAACAGCACGTTGCCACCCTTGGAGACGTTCTTGACGAAGGTGTAGGCCTGGTCGGCGTCGAGGATGGTCTGCTTGAGGTCAAGGATATAGATGCCGTTGCGCTCACCGAAGATGAACGGCTTCATCTTGGGGTTCCAGCGACGGGTCTGGTGACCGAAGTGGCAGCCGGCCTCGAGCAGGGTGCGGATATTAATCTTGGTAGCCATGTTAAACCTCCTGTGGTTTGCCTCCGCGCGGGGTCATCCTCCAAAACCAACCCGGACATGTGCTACCAAAGACCGGGCACCACGGTATGAAGTAGCCGCGCGTGCGTGATAAAAACATGTTGCCGTGAAGCAACCCGATGAATGATAGCAGGAATGCTTCTTCCTGCCAACCCGCAATCAAAACCACACACCTCGGTGCGGCGCGGGACGTCCCAGCCACTATTCGCCGCGGGGATGGGCTTGAGCCACGGCACGTTTGAGCCGATCGGGTGTGAGATGTGTGTAAATCTGCGTCGTGGACAGGCTCGCATGGCCCAGCAGCTCTTGAACCGAGCGCAGGTCCGCACCGCCCTCGAGCAAGTCGGTCGCAAAGGTATGGCGCATCGCATGCGGGGCGATGTCGGCCGGAATGCCGGCGAGCGTCGCCAGCGTATGGAACCGCCGCCTGAGCATGGCGGCACTCATGCGATTGCCGCGCACCGATATAAGCAGCGGATGCGGCCCGGTGGCGGGGTCACGGCGCTTTGCCTGAGCGAGCAACACCGGCCTCCCCTCCTCAATATAGAAACGAGTCACCTCGAGCGCACGACGATACAGGGGGACGATACGTTCTTTGCTCCCCTTGCCCCACAGGCGCAGCGTGCGCTCGGACCATGAGATGGATTCCACATTGAGCGCCGCAAGCTCTGAGATGCGGGCACCCGAGGCATAGAGCAACTCGAGCATCGCCGCATCGCGCAGTCCCGCGGGTGTTGAGGTATCGGGGGCTTTGAGGAGTGCCTCCACCTGTTGAGTCGTAAGGACGCCCGGCAGGTCGCGCGGCAGCTTGGGCGATGCGATCGCCGAAACCGCATCGCCCTCGACAATCCCCTCGACAGCCATCCACCGATAGAGTGAGCGAATGGCAGACAGGTGTGCCGCAAGGGTCCGAGCCGCCACCTGGCCACGCGACAGCTCGGCCAAATAGGAACGAACGGTCCGTACGTCGGCGGCGCGAGCGTCGATGCCCTCGCGTTCGCACCAGGCAGCAAAGCGCTCCAGCCTCGAGCCATAGGCCGTCACCGTGTTGGGAGAAAGTCCCTCGACGCGTGCGATATAGGCGATAAACGAGTCGACGGTGTCGTACAGGTCAAAGGCTATGACCGGTCGCCTCCAAACAGATCGGGGCGAGTAGCCAGATAGGCGTCAAGGGCCTCGAGCGCACGGTCCGCATAGGCCTGGTAGCGGTCGCGCTTGCTGCGGCGCTTACCATCCTCGAGTGGCGGCACCAGGCCAAAGTTGACATGCATGGGCTGATAGCCCACGGTGGCAGGATCGGTCGCATAGCCCACGAGCGCACCCAGGGCGCCCACGCGGGGCAACTCGACGCCCGCGGCACCGATAGCCTCGGCATAGGTGTTGAGCGCGGCGAGCAGACCGGTCGCCACGGCTTCCATGTACCCCTCGGTGCCGGTGATCTGACCGGCCAGGCGCACGGTCGTGCCGGGAACGGCAAAGGTGCCATCAAGCACATGCGGCGCATCAACAAAGGTGTTGCGGTGCATGACGCCGTAGCGGAAGAACTCAGCGTTCTCCAGGCCCGGCACCATATGGAAGACGCGCTTCTGCTCGCCAAAGGTCAAGTTGGTCTGGAAGCCCACCAGGTTATAGGCGGTCTTCTCCTTGTTCTCGGCACGCAGCTGAATCGCTGCCCAGGGGCGACGTCCGGTACGCGGGTCGGTGAGGCCAACGGGCTTCATGGCGCCAAAGCGAATAGCGTCCTTGCCGGTGCGTGCAACCTCCTCGGCAGGCTGGCAGGCCTGGAACAGATCGCCGCCCTCAAAGTCTTTGAGCACCACGCGGTCGGCCGTGGTAAGCGCCTCGATAAAGACCTCGTACTCCTCCTTGTTGAGCGGAGCGTTGAGATAGTCGCCGCTCCCCTGCTCCTCGTAGCGCGACTGCGAGAACAGCACGTCCATATCGAGCGTGGAGGCATCGACGATCGGCGCCGCGGCATCGAAGAACGCAAGGGCGTCGCCACCGACGAGCTTCATGACCTCTTCGCTCAGCGCCGGCGAGCACAAGGGGCCGGCGGCAATGACCACGTGACCCTCGGGAATCTGCGTGACCTCGCCGTGAATGATCTCGATATTGGGACGGGCGGCAACCTCGGCCTCGACAAGCTCGGAAAACTTGACGCGGTCGACCGCCAAGGCACCACCGGCGGGAACAGCGGCGCGATGGGCGCAATCGAGCAGGACTGAACCCATGCGCTCAAGCTCGGCCTTCAGCAAACCAGCCGCAGAATCCGGACGGGTCGACTTAAACGAATTGGAGCAGACGAGCTCTGCCAGGTGATCGGTATGGTGGGCCGGGGAGCTCACCTGGGGGCGCATCTCGCACAGCTTTACGGCAAACCCGCGGTCTGCCAGCTGGATCGCGCACTCCGAACCCGCCAGACCGCCACCGATAACCGTCACCTGATCGAACTGCATCTGCAAACACCTTTCTAATTGACACGTTTTCCATTGTGACCGAAGGGCGTCTGGGCGTGAAGGGCAAACTTGGAGGGCGCATACCTTCCATCCATCATGCGCTCGATAAGGCCCTCGAGTTCAAGCGAACCCAAGAGTTTGAGTACGCCGACAGCATCGAGTGAGACGAGCGCCGCGATGTCGTCGATCTTGAGCGGAGAGGCGATGAGCGCATGCATCACGGTCTGCTGTGTTGGATTCAAGTCGGCAATGCCGGGAGCATCGGGGCGCGAGTAGCGCAGGGTGCCGTATATGCGAGAGATAGCCATCTCGATGGACTCCTCGTCGACAATGCAGCAGGCACCGTTCGCAATGAGGTAATTCGTGCCACGCGACTCGGGCGATAGGATCGACCCCGGCACGGCAAGAAGTTCGCGCCCCAAATCCATAGCAGCCTCAGCTGTAGAAAACGTCCCGGAAGGCATACCCGCCTCGGATACAAAGAGGGCTTGCGACAGGGCCGCGATCACGCGATTGCGGCGCGGAAAGGCAAACTTGCGCGGACCCATGCCCCACGGAGAGATCGACACGACCGCGCCGCCCGTATCGAGCGTGCGCGTAATAAGCCCCGCGCTCGAACGCGGGTAGACCACGTCGGCGCCCGTCCCCAGCACCACGACGTGTTTGCCGCCGGCGTTGACCGCAGCCCAACCCGAGGCCTGGTCACAACCAACCGCGCCGCCCGAAACTACCGTCACTCCCGCCTCGACCGCAACCTTTGCCGCAAGCTCTGCCACGGCAAGACCATACGGCGAGGCCTTGCGCGCGCCGATGATGGAGAGCGCGGGTGTCGAAAGCACCTCGGGATCGCCGCGCACATAAAGCGTCTGGGGTACATCAGAAAGCTCCAAAACGGTCTCGGGATACAACGCGTCACCTGGATGCAGCTCGAAGGTCCCCTCAGCCATCATTGGTCCCTCCTTCCCTGGTACATCGCCGCCTCGAGCACGTGGTCCTGCGTCACCTGCTCGCTCTCGGCGACATCTGCGATCGTGCGCGCAATGCGAACAAGGCGCACGATGCCACGCCCTGTGAGATGCGTGCGCTTCGACAGGCCGAGCACACACTTCTCCGCCGCATCATCGAGCTCAAAGGTCGAAACGACGCCGTCAATGGACCGAGTCTGGTCATCCTCGGCCTCGGCATCCGCATCGTCCATGCGGGATTCGCGCCAAGCGCGAAAGGCGCGACCGCGCACAACGTAGTCACGTAACTCGGCCGACGACATGCCCTCCGCACCCTCGATAATCACTTGAGGGTCGGGACGGGTCACATCGATCATCATGTCGATACGGTCGGCCAAAGGACCGCGCAGTTTAGACCGATAGCGCTCGACCATCGCCGACGAGCAGCGACACGGCACCTCGCGATCGCCCAAAAAGCCGCAGGGGCAGGGATTGCTCGCAGCCAGCAGCTGAAAGCGCGACGGGAAGGTAAAAGCCCCGTCGACGCGTACGATCCTCACGTAGCCGCGCTCGATGGGCTGACGCAGCGTCTGCAGCACGCCAGTGGGAAACTCGGCAAGCTCGTCCAAAAAGAGCACGCCGCCATGAGCAAGGCTGATCTCACCCGGGTGCACCGGGCGCCCGCCGCCGATAAGGCCTGCGGTCGAAATACTGTGGTGGGGACTGCGGAAGGGGCGGTGCCCCGCCAACAAGCCATCAATGTTCTCACCCAAAACCGAATGGATGCACAGTGCCTCCTGCTGATCCTCAACGGAAAGCTCGGGCAGGATGCCGGTCATACGGCGTGCGAGCATCGTCTTGCCCGATCCCGGAGACCCGATCATGAGCAAGCCGAGTTCTCCTGCCGCCGCAAGCGCCATGCCGCGTTTAGCGACTTCCTGCCCCAGCACGTCTGCATAGTCGAGCTCGGGCTCAAAGGTCGCCTCGACACCCTCGGAATCCAAGTAGTGCCGTGCGGCATCGCCCATGCCATGAGCAAGCTGAGACAGATGGTCGATAAAGCCGCAATCTACGCCCGCGAGTGGCACATGCTGGTCGGACCTGCCGGCGATAAAAGACAGCCCCATGTCGCGAGCCAATAGCTGAAACGCCACCTCGCCCTTGACGGGAAGCACCGTACCGTCCAGACCAAGCTCACCTGCGATAAGGCAGCGATCGAGGTTGTCACGGGGAATCTGCTCATCGGCCGCTAGAACCGCGATGGCGATGGGCAGGTCAAAGCCGCTACCGGTCTTGCGGATATCGCCGGGTGCCAGGTTAACGGTAATGCCCGAGCGCGGGATCTCGAACCCGGCGGAGCGCATCGCGCAGCGAATACGACCGCGTGACTCCATCACCTCCATACTCGGAATGCCGAGCATCTGGATGCCCGGAACGCCACCGGCAAGCGAGACCTCGACCGTGACGTGAATCGCCTCGACGCCGCGGATGCAGGCCGCGTGAACGGCAAACGTCTCGAACGCCATCACGACACCTGCCAATCGAACGCGTTGTACTGATGCTCGATCTCGGCGATATGCCCGCCGCGGATGGTGACACCCACAGCATCGAAGCGAATCGCCTTGAGCGGATAATGCTCCATGAGATAGCAACTTGCGATGCGGCGGTAGCGGCGTTGCTTTTGGGCGTCCACGGCCTCCTCGGGAAAGACCCGCGTGGTGCAATCCAGCGAAACGCGTCTGGTCTTGACCTCGGCCATCACCACGACATCGTCGAGCTCATCGAGCAGCACCAGATCGGCCTCGCCCTCGGTGCAACGATAGCCCTGCTCCAGCAAGGTGTAGCCGCGCTCGTTAAAGTAGTCGATGGTGATCAGCTCGCCCAGCATGCCTAGCTCGCGGGGACTGAGTCCCTTGATAAACTCGGGCGTCATCGCCCCGGAGTCGAGCTCGCCGTTTTCCCAACGCTCCTTGAGCTGCTGCGTCTTGCTCTTTTTGCTTGCGGCACTCATGGGGTCTCCTTTCCCGCACACTGCATTGCCCCGATGATGAGGGCACCTTTCATGCGGGTAAGTACCGGAAGCAAACCAAAAGCTGACCAAATGCCGTCAAAAAACGGGCCGTACGCAACAATGGTGTTGCATACGGCCCGCTACCAGCAGGTTTATAAAACCCCAGAGGTCCATGTCTCCACAATTGGCCTAGAAAAGGCGCTCAGTCTGCAGAAAGTTTCCGCAAAAGCTCACGCGGTGCAGCGGACAAAGTCCATGTTTGCGAATGGCCTCGATGTGCTCGGGGCTCGCATAGCCCTTCGACTCGGCCAGATGGTACTCGGGATACTCGGCGTCGTACTCGACCATCATCTCGTCACGCGTGACCTTGGCCATGATGGACGCCGCGGCGATGCAGGCGATCTTGGCATCGCCCTTCACCACATCGCGCTCGTTAGGAACGGCGCCCAAGGGGTTGCCATCCATAAGCACGCAATCGGGCTCGAGCCCCGTATCGGCCACGGCGCCCGCAACGGCGGTACGGATAGCACGGGCCATGCCCATCTCATCGATATCCTTAGGCGCGATATGGCAAAAACCGATCGCCGTCGCCACCTCGGCAATCTTCACTGAGAGCAACTCGCGGCGCGCCGGCGTGAGCTTTTTGGAATCGTTGATGCCCCAGACGCGTGGCTCCATAGGAAGGCAGACAGCGCATACCGTCAAAGGACCGGCCACCGATCCGCGACCCACCTCGTCGACACCAACGACCACTCCATCGCCGCCAAGCTCATGCATAAGCTCGTACATGTCATTGACGCGCTCGCGCTCGGCAAGCTCTTTGGCATGGCGTTTGAGGGCGCGTTCGCAAGCCTTGATCACCTGCTGGCGCGGGTCCTCGCGATAATGCTCCACGAGGGCGGGAATCTCCTCAAACGTGGCGCTCGCCAACTCACCGGCAACCTGCGATGCCGAAACCGAGCTCGTCATGTTGGCCATACCAGGCCCTCCTTGCATGCAAATCAGATAAAAAGAAGGGCCACCCGAAGGTGACCCTTGTGTCCAAACGAGTGGACAGACGCTGCGATCTTCTTAGCGCTTCTCGGGGATGCGAGCAGCCTTGCCCACCTTGTCGCGGAGGTAGTACAGCTTGGCGCGACGGACGCGACCATGACGAACGACCTCGAGCTTGGCGATCTTGGGGCTGTGAAGCGGGAAGGTACGCTCAACACCGACACCGAAGGACATCTTGCGGACGGTGAAGGTCTCGCGGGCACCGGCGCCGGCCATGCGGATGACGTCGCCCTGGAAGACCTGGATGCGCTCGCGGTCGCCTTCCTTAATGCGGTAGTGAACCTTGACGTTGTCGGCGACGCGAACCTGAGGAATGTCCTCGCGGATCTGCTGACGCTCGATTGCGCGGATGTAATCCATGTGCAATTCCTTACTCTTCTAGAGGTGCCGTACCACCTTGGCCGGCACGTAGTTGAACAAACGTATTCGAGTATACACGCGCGGGTTTCTGCTGCAAGAACAATTTTTTACGCAGACAAAAAGACAAAACCAGCACATGAATAACCGCCCGTCTCACGAATGAGACGGGCGGCATGAAGGGGGCTACGCTAGGCGTCTAAACCCAAAACGTTAGGCGGAACGCTTGGCCTCGAGCTTGGCCTGAGCGGCAGCCAGGCGTGCGAGGGGCACGCGGTAGGGCGAGCAGGACACGTAGTCCACGTCGGCCACGTTGAACAGGCCCTTAATGGATTTGGGGTCGCCGCCGTGCTCGCCGCACACGCCAAAGTGCATGTCGGGGTTGGTGGCACGACCTTTCTCGACGGCCATGCGCACGAGCTCCAGCACCGCCAAGTCGATGGTCTCGAAGGGGTTGTCCTTCAAGATCTTCTTGTGCATGTACAGCGGGATGAACTTGGCCTCGGCATCGTCGCGGGAGAAGCCGAAGGTCGTCTGGGTGAGGTCGTTGGTGCCGAAGCAGAAGAAGTCGGCATGATGGGCGATCTCGTCAGCGACCATGCAGGCACGCGGCAGCTCGAGCATCGTGCCCACGGGAATATTGAGCTCGACGCCCTCTTCGTCGGAAACCTCGGCGATTACGCGCTCGATAACCTCGCGGGTCTGGACATGCTCGGCCGTGATGGAAACGAGCGGAACCATGATCTCGGGGCGCGGATCGACGCCTTCCTTGATAAGACGGGCAGCAGCCGTAGCGACGGCGCGAACCTGCATGAGCGGCAGATCGCTAAAGACGACGGACAGGCGCACGCCGCGCAGGCCGAGCATCGGGTTGGACTCGACCATGCCGTCAATACGACGCAGACGGGTGCGCAGGGCGGCAAGCTCTTCCTCGTTGGCGCCAGCGGCTTCCTTCTTGGTGATGGCGACCTCGAGCTCGCGAGGATTATCCAAGAACTCATGAAGCGGCGGATCGAGCAGGCGGACGACCACATCGCGACCGGACATGGTCTTAAACATCGCCAGGAAGTCCTCGGTCTGAACCTTGAGCAGGTCGGCCAGGGCCTGCTGCTTCACGGCCTCATCGTCAGACAGGATAAAGCTCTGGATGATGTTCTTGCGATCGCCCAGGAACATGTGCTCGGTGCGGCACAGGCCAATAGCCTCGGCGCCAAACTCGAGGGCGAGCATGGCATCCTCGGGATTGTCGGCGTTGACGCGCACATGGTTGGCATGGCCGCTGGTCTCGTCCAAACGGATTTCGTCGGCCCAGGACAGGATGGTGTCCAGGTCGCCGGTAAGCTCGGCGGAGACCAGGTCGACGGGACCGTCGACGACGATGCCCTGGGTGCCGTCGATGGAGATGACATCGCCCTCGTGCAGTACGCGGTCGCTGCCCTCGATGCGCACGACCTTCTCGGCGGCGTCGATGTGGAAGCGTTCGACGCCGCAGACGCAAGGCGTGCCCATACCGCGGGCGATAACGGCGGCATGGCTCGTCTTGCCACCGTGGCTGGTAAGGATACCTTCGGCGGCGACCATGCCCTTCAGGTCGTCGGGGTTGGTCTCCCAACGAACCAGAATGACCTTGTGACCCTCGGCGGAACGTGCGACGGCGTCGTCACTCGAGAACACGACCTCGCCCACGGCGGCACCAGGGCTGGCATTAAGACCGCTGGCCAGAGCCTCATACTTCTTGGAGGCGTCGAGCTGCGGGTGCAGGAGCTGGTCGAGCTGCGCGGGATCGATGCGGCTCACGGCCTCCTCGCGGGTGATCAGGCCTTCCTCGACCATTTCGATGGCGATGCGCAGGGCGGCGGTGGCGGTGCGCTTGCCCACGCGGGTCTGGAGCATCCAGAGCTTGCCCTGCTCGATGGTGAACTCGATATCGCACATATCGCGGTAATGATCCTCGAGCGTCAGGAACACGCGCTCGAGCTCCTCACCTGCGGACTCGAGGCCCGGGGTGGTCTTGAGGTCGGCGATGGGCTCGGTGTTGCGGATACCGGCGACGACGTCCTCGCCCTGGGCGTTGACCAGAAAGTCGCCGTAGAATTCCTTGGTGCCGTCTGCCGGGTTGCGCGTAAAGGCGACACCGGTCGCCGAGGTCTCGCCCTTATTGCCAAAGGCCATGGCCTGGACGTTGACGGCGGTGCCAAGGTCATCGGAAATGCCGTGCTGCTTGCGGTAGATGCAGGCGCGCTCGTTCATCCAGCTGCCAAAGACGGCTTGGATAGCAAGGCGCAGCTGAAGCTCCGGATCGTGCGGGAAGACGGGCTTGCCGTCGGCGACTTCGAGCTCGGGATACAGGGCAGCCTCGACGTTGTCAGAGAAAATGCCCTTGAAAGTCTCGACGAGCTCCTGCAGGTCCTCGGCCGAAAGCTCGGAGTCGACGCGAACGTCGGCGACCAGGCGGGCCTGGGTCAGGGCATTCTCGAACAAGTCGGCATCGACGCCCATGACGACGTTGGAGAACATCTGGATAAAGCGACGATAGCTGTCCCAGGCAAAACGCGGGTTTTGCGTCTGGGCGATGAGGCCCTGGACGGAATCGTCGTTGAGGCCCAGGTTGAGGACCGTGTCCATCATGCCGGGCATGGAAAACGGAGCGCCCGAGCGAACCGACACGAGCAGCGGATCGGAGGCATCGCCGAGCTTCTTGCCGCAGCGGGCCTCGAGGTCAGCCTCGGCGGCAACGATCTCATCGAGTGCGCCCTCCGGCCACACGTTGCCGGCGCCGGAGTACTCGACGCAGGTCTGGCAGGTAATGGTAAAGCCACCGGGAACCGGCATGCCGATGCGGCTCATCTCGGCAAGGTTTGCGCCTTTGCCGCCAAGCACGAAGTTCATGGACTTGTCGCCCTCGGTGACACAAGTGCCCTGGGCATCGGTTCCAAAACGGTAAACCCTCTTGCAATCGCTCACGATACTTCCCCTTCCATGCGCTCTCGCGCACGACCGTGGTAACGAATCGACCCGCCGGATGCGGGCCGTGAGGGAACTATACGGCGGGAGTTGAACGGGCTTGAGCAGAGGATACGCGGTTTGGTAAACGTGCTAAAACTTGCGGTAAACGGTAGGTAAAGGTGGTTACCTTATGAAGATACCGCTACAAGAAAATGCAGGTCAGATGCGATGTTTTTGCTAAATCGCTTTACCATAAGTAGCTAATTTGGGACGGGGCTTTTTTAGCTGCCCCCGTCGGCAATCGGCCAAAAAGCTCGCGGCCTCAGTCGGGGTAGCTAAAAAAGCCCCGTCCCAAATTAGCTACTTTTGTTGGGCTCCACGGGCGGCGCGGCGGGCGCGGGCTTCTTGGATTTCCTCCAAGTGGCTAATGATCTCGGAGGCGCTCTCCTCAATCGCCTTGCCGTCGGTGCGTACCACAAAGCAACCCAGACGTTTCATGAGGGCACGAGCCTCCTCGAGCTCGCTGCGTACACACTCGGGCTCAGCATAGGAGCCGGCAACGGCACGGGCATAATCGTCGCCCAGGCGGCTATCGCGAATCTCGGAAATCACATCGACGGTCGAAATCAGACCAAACAACCGCATCGGGTCGACCTCGTAAATCGACTTGGGCGGCTCCATACCGTGCGCCAACGGAACGTTGGCGACTTTGTAGCCCTGGTAGGCCAAATACATCGACAGCGGCGTCTTGGACGTGCGCGACACGCCCAGCAGCACGATATCGGCACCCGACAGATCATCGCAGCCGCGCCCGTCATCGTGCTCGACAAAGTACTCCATGGCCTCAATGCGGTGGAAATACCGGTCATCGGTCTTGTGAATCACGCCCGCAATGCCCTTGGGCGGCGTACCGATGAGGGACGACAGCACCGCAAGCGACGGGCCGATCAGATCGACCGAGCGAATATGCAGCATGCCCAAGTAGTCGAGCACGCGAGCACGAAGCGCCGGGTCGACGATGGTATGGAACACGGCGATATCGCGATGGTCGGCATCGACTCGCGGGCCCACAAACGACTTGACCTGCTCCACCGAGGTCACCTTAGGCAGACGTAAAACACGAAAAGCCCCTTCATCAAATTGCCCGGACGCCGCAAGCACCACCTCACAAGCGGTATCACCGAGCGAGTCGGAGATAACGATAACGGTGGGACGAGCGGCGACCGGGCAATCCATGCGGGGCTCCTTTTACGCTTATGCGCAGGCTAGCTTACTTTTTGCGGGCAAGCTCACCAATGTTGGCGATGCCGGAAAAAACGGCCTCGAAGCGGTTGAGCAGCTTAAGGCGATTATCGCGAAGCTGCTCGTCCTTGTCCATGACCATAACCTCGTCAAAGAAACGGTCGATGGGCGCGCGTAGGGCGGCCAGAGCGGCAAACGCGGCAGGGTAATCCTCGGCAGCAAGGGCGGCATCGACGGCGGTCTGAGCGGCCTCGGAGGCGTCGGCAAGCGCAAGCTCGACCTCGCCCATCAGGCTGCGGTCGTACTCCGCACCCAGCTCGGGCTTGGAGATATGCGCGGCGCGGGCGTAGGCAGTCGCCAGGTTGTCGAAGGTCTCGGCGTCGTTCTTGCGGGCCTCGTCGAGGGCGGCGCAGCGGGCGAAGAAGACCGACGGGGCAATGATGTGCACCGCGGATACGGCGGCGACGGTATCGGCCGGGATCTTCTCGTCACGGGCCATGCTCACCAGACGACCGTGGAAGAAGTCGCGGACCTGCTGGGCAACCTCGGCGGCGTCAAACCCAATGCCCTGCTCGCTATAGAGCTCGAGCGCAAAGTCGATGAGCGACGTGGGGTCGATCGGCAGACGATCGCGCAGGATGTTAATGATGCCGATAGCGGCGCGGCGCAGCGCGTACGGGTCGGAAGAGCCGGTCGGGGGCTCGCCGATGGAAAAAATACCGGCAATGGTATCGAGCTTGTCGGCGCAGGCCACGATGCAGCCAGCGGTGCCCTCGGGCAGCTCGTCGCCGGCAAAGCGGGGACGATAGTGATCGCGAATGGCGTGGGCGACCTCGTCGTTCTCCCCCATCGCGGAGGCATAATAACCGCCCATCACACCCTGCTGGCTCGTGAACTCGACGACGGCGTTGGACACCAGGTCGGCCTTGCACAGGTGAGCGGCGCGGCCGGCATCGGCGGCCAGGTGAGCACCCAGGTGAGCCTCGCGGGCAATAGCGAGCGCAAGCTGCTCAATACGCTCGGACTTGGCAAGCACGCTCCCGAGCTTCTCCTGGAAGGCAACCTTGGCCAGGCGCTCGCGGAACTCGTCGAGGGAGATCTTCAGGTCCTCCTCGTAGAAGAACTTGGCGTCGTCCAGGCGGGCGCGCACGACACGCTCGTTGCCGTCGATCACGCGCTCGGCATTCTCGGGCTTGCTGTTGGAGACGACCACAAACTCACGCGTCAGCTTGCCCTCGCCGTCATAGATCGGAAAGTAGCGCTGATTGGTGAGCATAGACTCGCAGATGATCTCATGCGGGACCTTGAGGAACTCCTCATCGAAGGTGCCGACGAGCACCGTCGGCCACTCGCAGAGGTTGATGACCTCCTCGAAAACCTTCTTGGGCGTATCGACGTGGCAACCGGGGCGCGCAGCCTCGACCTCGGCGATACCGGCAAGGATAGCCTCGCGACGACGCTCGGCAGAGAGCACGCCGGCGTCCTCTAGCACCTGCTCGTAGGCGGCGGGGCTGGCGACCGTATGGTCACCGGGGCCCAGAACGCGATGTCCGCGCGTGGTGTTGCCACTCGTCACGTCGGCAAACGACACGGGCACGACGTCCTCGCCCAAAAGGCAGCAGATCCAACGGACCGGACGCACGAACGTGGCGTGCTCGTGACCCCAGCGCTGAGAGCGGTAGTTGGGCCACTGCAGGCCGGCGATGGTCTTCTCGCACAGGGCCGTCAGAATCGGGGTGGCCGGGGCGGAAGGGATGTTCTTCTCGGCAAAGACGTACTCACGGCCGTCGGTGTCCTCGCGACGGACCAGATCCTCGGCAGCCACACCGCACTTGCGGGCGAAGCCCTGGGCGGCCTTGGTGGCGTTACCGTCGGCATCGAAGGCGATGTTGGCCGCGGGGCCGCGCTTGACCTCGTGAACCTCGTCGGTCGCGGTGGCGACGTCGGCAACGAGCGCAGCCAGGCGACGCGGGCTCGAGATCACGCGGACCTCGCCGTGGGCCAGACCGGCCTCGTCGAGACCCTTGGCAATCATGGTGCCAAGCTGCTTGACGGCATTGTTCAGCGGTGCAGAGGGCATTTCCTCCGTACCGATCTCAAACAGGAAATCCTTAGCGTCTGCCATGGCTTACGCCACCTCGCCTTCCTGGTCGGCATTCTCGTTGACTCCGGCGACCTCGGCCATGTAGGCCTCGCAGCACGCCTTGGCGACGGCGCGGACGCGCAGAATGTAGTTGGCGCGCTCGACTGCGGACAGCGCACCGCGGGCATCGAGCAGGTTGAAGGCGTGGCTGCACTTCATGACGCAGTCATATGCCGGCAGCGGCAGCTTGCGCTCCAGGCAGGAGTGGCACTCGGCCTCGTAGTCGTCAAACTTCTGACGCATCATCTCGACGTTGGCGACCTCAAAGTTATAAGCGCTGAACTCGCGCTCGTTCTCCAGGAACACGTCGCCGTAGGTCATGGGCGTGCCGTCGGGCAGGTAGCTCCACACCAGGTCGTAGACCGAGTTGACGCCCTGGGCGTACATGGCGATGCGCTCCAGGCCATAGGTGATCTCGACAGGCACGGGGTCGACCTCGATGCCGCCCACCTGCTGGAAGTACGTAAACTGCGTGACCTCCATGCCATTGAGCCAGACCTCCCAACCAAGGCCCCAGGCGCCGAGCGTCGGGCTCTCCCAGTCGTCCTCAACAAAGCGAACGTCATGGTCATTGGGGTCCAGGCCAATGGCGGCCAGCGAACCCAGGTAGAGCTCCTGAGCGTTGACCGGCGAGGGCTTGATGAGCACCTGGAACTGATAGTAGTGCTGCATGCGGTTGGGGTTCTCGCCGTAGCGGCCGTCGGCGGGACGGCGGCAGGGCTGCGCATAGCAGGTGCGCCACTCGGCGGGACCGAGCGAGCGCAGCGTGGTCGCGGTATGGAAGGTACCGGCACCGACCTCGGAGTCATAGGGCTGCATAATTACGCAGCCCTGCTCGCCCCAGTACTGCTGGAGGCGCAGGATGATGTCTTGGAAGGAAAGCGATGAAGCGTTCATGCCTCTTATATCCCCTCGTCGAAACGATTACACGGTTAGGTACTGTACTATAGCGGTTTTTAATCGATAGCGCCGATACGGTTGAGCGGCCAGTAGCGCACAAGCGCCACGGCAATCAAGTCGGAGCGGTCGACCGGGCCAAAGTAGCGGGAGTCAGCAGAGTTCTCGCGGTTGTCGCCCATCACCCACACACAGTCGTCAGGGACGGTGTAGGGATAGCTCACCTGAGCGCCGGGGGCTTGGACCGAAAGCGGCCAGCTCATGCCAGTCGTATAGTCCTCGTCGAGCGCCTGGCCATCGACGACGACCTTGCCGTCCTGCAGGTCGACCGTCTGGCCGGCCGTGGCAATAACGCGCTTGACAAGAACATCGTGCTCAGAGGTGCCGTCGGGGTTGTGGAACACCACGATATCGCCTTGCTTGACGGGCTGTCCGAGTTCGAGCGTCACCTTCTGCGCCAGAATCTGGTCTCCGATCTCGATCGTGGACTCCATGGAACCGGTAGGCACCACAAAGGGTTCGACCACAAGCGAGCGAATCAAGAAGGTGGCGACTAGCGCGATTGCGACAACCACGACCCACTCAAACGCACCCTTTAGCACGGAATGCTGCGATGGAACCATTCTCACTCCTCGCTCTGCGAAAACGAAGCGTCCAGGATCTCCTGCGCGTACGCGCGCTCATTGGGCGTAAGACGTGCCGTCTCGATAAGATCGGGACGCCAACGACAGGTACGCTCGATGGCATTCTTGCGGCGCCAGGCATCGACCTTGGCATGATCGCCGCTCACGAGCACCGGCGGCACGCCCTCGCCGTTAAACTCGGCGGGGCGGGTGTACTGCGCGTACTCGAGCAGGCCACCGTCCTCAGCGGTCGAGAAGGACTCGTCCACGTTGCTCATCTCGTCGCCCAAGGCTCCGGGAATGAGCCGTACGACGGCATCGGCTACGACCATAGCGGGCAGCTCGCCGCCCGTGAGCACGTAGTCGCCAATCGACAGGCGCTCATCGGCATACGCATAGGCGCGCTCGTCGACGCCCTCGTAACGGCTGCACACAAACAGCAGGCGCTCGCTTTTGAGCAGGCGCTCGGCCACATGCTGCGTAAAGGGCTCGCCGCAGGGGGTGAAGAACACCACGGTGGGCTTGGGACCCTCGGAGCTGATGGCCTCGATTGCCTCGGCAATGGGCTCGACCTTCATGAGCATGCCCTGCCCGCCGCCATACGGCTCGTCATCGACGGTGCGATGGCGGTCGTGCGTCCAATCGCGCAGGTTATACGCCTTAAAATCAAAAAGGCCGGCCTTGCGGGCGCGGCCCAAAATCGACGTGGACATGACGGGCTCAAACATCTCGGGAAAGACCGAAAGGGTCTCGATCAGCATGCTGTCCTCCCTACTTGTCCATATCGATCAAGCCGTCCATAACGTGAACGGAAATTGTTCCTGTGTCGGGAAGATCGAGCACAACCTGCTCGATCACGGGAATCAGCACCTCGCCGTACCGATCGCCCTCGACAACCCAAACATCGTTGGCGGGCGTCGACATGATCTCGACAATCGTGCCGAGCGAGCCAAAGCGCTCGTCGACCACCTCGCGACCCATGAGGTCGGTATAGGCGGCGTCGAGCGAATCGAGCTCAAAGTCGTCACGATTTGCCAACACGTAGCATCCCGTGATGCCCTCGGCGGCCGTCAAGTCGTCTATGCCCTCAAATGAGACCAGATCGCCATCGCCCGTATCGGTGACGGATACGACCGTGCAAAAACGGTCGCGCTTGAGCGCCGGCGGCGTCAAGGCGACACGCATACCCGGCTCCAATACAGAAGGAAGCCCCCGCAGCGGCTGCGCGAGGACCTCCCCCTTCCTTCCGTGCGGCTTGACCACACGGGCGATGTTTTTGTACTGGGACCTCAAGGTCCTAGCCCAGAACCTCTACCTCGACAGCAGTGTCGAGGCGAGCGGCCAGTGCACGGGCGAGCGTGCGAATGGCCTTGATGGTACGGCCACGACGGCCGATGACCTTAGCGACGTCATCCTCGGCGACCGAAACCTCAATCGTAGAGGCGTCGTCACCATCGATGACCTCAAGGCTCACGGAATCCGGGTCGTCGACGATCTGAACAACGAGATATTCGACGAGATCGGCGATGCGATCTGAGAGCATTGCCTCACCCTCGAGCTGTGCAGCGTCAACCTCAGGCACGATTTACTCCTCGGCGCCCTCAGCGGCCTCAGCGGCAGCCTTAGCGGCCTCGGCCTCTTTGGCGAGCTGCTTCTTGGACTTCTTGACGACGGTCTCGGTCTTCTCGCCCTCGTTGGCGGCCTTGACCAGAGCGGCGACGGCGTCGGTGAGCTGAGCGCCCTTGGACTGCCAGTCGGCGATCTTCTCGAGGTCGAGGTTGATGGTCTTGGGGGCGGTCATCGGGTTGTAGCGGCCAACCTCCTCGATGATACGACCGTCACGCGGGGCGCGGGAATCGGCGACGACGACACGGTAGTACGGACGCTTCTTAGCGCCGTGACGAGCAAGGCGAATCTTGACTGCCAAAGGAAACTCCTCCAACCAAGCAGCTTTAGGCTGCAACTACAAACAAACAGTTGAACATAATACGCCATCGACGCGGGCAGGTGAAGTCCGTGAGACCAACTTCTTCGGTGTAGTCGAGGGCAAATCCATATCTTAGACAAGAATTCGGGATTTGCAAGCACATACACGCACCCCACATGAGCTGCGCGGTATACTCATGACATGGAAAGACGCGAACATACATACGGTTATGAGGATGCCACAGACGTCACGCCGCCTCCCTGGACGGGTCCGGCGGTGGGCCTGATGGACCTCGATGCGTTTTTTGCGAGCGTGGAGATGCTCGATCATCCCGAATGGCGCGGCAAGCCGCTCATCGTGGGCGGAGACGCCGATTCGCGTGGCGTCGTGTCCACGTGTTCGTATGAGGCACGTCGCTTTGGCGTGCACTCTGCCATGGCCTCGGCCGAAGCGCGGCGCTTGTGCCCGCAAGCCATTTGGACGCACGGGCACTTTGATCGCTACCGCGAGGTGAGCGCGCAGGTCATGGCGATTCTCGCCGACGAGACCCCGCGCGTCGAGCGCGTATCCATCGACGAAGCCTTTATCGATATCACACCGGGTCGCTTTGCGCCCGAAGACCCGCTGCTGGTTGCGCGGCGTATAAGCGACCGCGTGACAGGGCTGGGAGTGACCTGCTCCATTGGCGTTGGCTGCAACAAGACGGTCGCAAAAATCGCAAGCGAGCGGGATAAGCCGTTTGGGCTGACCATCGTGCGCCCCGGAACCGAGCAGCGCTTTTTGGCCGCGCTGCCGGTATCTGCCATGAGTGGCATCGGGCGCTCGGCCGAGGAGCGACTGCGCCGCATGCGCATCTACACCCTCGGCGAGCTATCACGTGCACCGGAATCCACCTTGGCCTCTATTTTTGGCGTCAACGGCGAGCACATGCGCCAGCGTGCGCTGGGACTCGAAATCTCCGAAGTCACGAGTCTCGATGAAGGGCGCGAGGTCAAGTCGGTCAGCAATGAGCGCACCTTTGCGAAAGATTTGACTGAGCGTGGGGACATCGAAGCGGCGATTGCGCTGTTGGGAGAGTCGGTTGGACGCCGCCTGCGCCGTCAGGGACTGACGGGCGGCACGGTAACGCTCAAGCTTAAGTATTCGTATGGCAGCGGACGCACGGCGCAGCGGCGGCTTCCCCACCCCACCGACGATGAGAACATCTTTGTGGCGGTTGCGCTCGAACTGCTCGACAACATCTGGCAGGAAGGCATGCATGTGCGTCTGGCGGGTATCGGGATGAGCGGCTTTGACCATCAGGGCGGCATCCAGACCGACCTGTTCTGCGAAGTCGACGACCGCGGAGCCCAATCAAGCGACCGTCGCGACCTCTCAGTCGCGATCGATGCCGTCCGAGACAAGTTCGGCGACACCGCCCTATCTTTCGGCCGCCAATCCCGCTTCAATGACTAACCGCCTTTGGGCAAAAAGAAAGCCGGGCAGGTGCGGAAAACCGCAACTGCCCGGCGAAATGCGCGAGGCTAGCTAAAAGCCCCATATCAAATGAGCCACTAGAGGAGGTCGAGGGGGAGCTGGGGGGCGTCACCCCAGAGCTTTTCTAGGCGGTAAAAGTCGCGGGCTTCGGGAGTGAAGACATGGACGACAACCGAGCCGTAGTCCATGAGCATCCAGGTCTTCTGCTCGCGGCCCTCGATGGAGAACGGATGCTCGCCGCAAGCCTCGGCAACCTTCTCCTCGATCTCGTCGACAATCGAATCGACCTGGCGGTTGTTGGTACCGGTGGCAAGCACAAAGTAGTCGCACACGTCGGAAAGCTCGGTCAGGTCGAGCACCTGCACGTCCTCGCCCTTCTTGTCGTAGGCGGCCTGCGCGGCGGCGCGGGCGACATCCTCGGCGGCGACACCGCTCGCGGACAGCGAGGCGGCGGTGCGGTCGGACGTGGCAACGAAACTCTTGTGCTCCACACCTTCAAGAATCTGCTCGTCAGTCATGGTCTCGTCGGCCATGGAATACCTCTTTCTAGACACACCCGAGCTAGCGCAGCTGGGCGTAATGGTTGTAAATCGTAATAGCCGTGGGATAAAGATAGCGCCCGGACTGGATCACAAAGACCAGACCCTGCGCAAAACAGGAGAAGAACAACTCATCGAGCGAGGACTTCCCCACCATCTTGCGCAGCGCATGGGCATAGTCGCCGTGACGGTTGGGCTCGATGGCATCTGCCACAAAGACCACCATATCGAGCGGCGTCATGTCGCAGGCACCCACGGTGTGACGGTCGACAGCCTGGAAAACGGCCGGCGACAGCTCGGGGAAAAGCTGCGGAAGCTCATAGGCGGCAACGGGGCCATGCAAAAGCGGCGTCGCGGCGGAAGGAGAGCCGGCAACCTTGATGCCATAGTGAAGCGCGCGGGCCACGAGCTCATCATCGGAAAGAACCTTGTCCCAGTCGTGAATTAAGCCGGCGGCAGCCGCATCAAAGCGGTCAACGTCGTAGACCTCGGCCAGATGAAGTGCGGTCTCGGCAACACCCAGCGAATGCACATAGCGCTTGCGCTTATCTTTCATGCGAACATCGAGCAGCTCTTGAATGCGCTTGAGCAGCGCGCGCTCATCGCCCTCAAACTGATCCTCTACCGACAACGTAGCCCCCATCACTCAAAATCTTCTTGGCCCAAATCGGCATATAGCCTGCGCTTGCGAATGTAGCCGAGCACGGACTCGCTCGTAAGATAGCGCACGCTCATGCCACGGGCAACTCGCTTACGAATGTTCGTCGAGCTGATCGCCAGCGCCGGAATCTGAATATAGCGCACGTCGAACGGCAGCCCCGACTCTTTGATTCGGGCACGCGCCGTATCGATATCAAAGCCCGGTCGCGTCGCCGCAATAAAGGTAGCAAGCTCAGCGATTCGTTCGGCATCATGCCAGGTCACAATATCGATAATCGCATCGGCGCCCGTAATAAAGTAGAGCTTTACCTGCGGCGGGTAAAAATCGCGAAGGGCATGAAGCGTATCGGCCGTATAGGTTACACCCGGACGGTCAATCTCGAACCGGCTCGCCAAAAAGGCCGGGTTCGCGGCGGTGGCGAGGACCGTCATGGCATAACGGTCCTCGGCAGGCGTAACCGGCTTGTCCAGCTTAAAGGCGGGAGAGCCCGCCGGCATAAAGAGCACAGCGCCCAAGTCGAGCGACTCGCGCGCCTGCTCGGCAGTCACCAGGTGCCCGTAATGAATCGGGTCGAATGTGCCGCCCATAATGCCAAGCCGAAACTCCTTACCCTCTTTTATGGGAAGCTCGGGCAATCCGATTCCACCGCGCAGCGACATGGCTTACTCGCCCTCCGGGGTCTCAACAACGTCGACTTCGGTAGTGCCTTCGGAGCCTTCAATGGCATCAACCACGTCCGCGTCCTCGGCCGATACGTCAATAACCTCAACGCCAGCGTCCTCGAGCTCCTCGTACTCCGAGAAGTCCTCAGCGCCCTCAAAGTCAAAGGCACGCTGGCAAATGCGGACCTCGTCGCCCGCACGGCAACCGGCCTTCTCGAGCGCGTCGTCAACACCCATACGCGCAAACTTATGCTGCAGGTAAATGACGGCTTCCTCGTTTTCCCAGTCGGTCTGGATGACCATGCGCTCGATGGCACGACCAACCACACGGAAGGCACCGGGCTCCTCCTGGACAATGCGGAACCGCTTCTCGCGCTGCAGACGGCGGCGCTCCCACTCCTCGTCGCGAAGATCGACCGGCTCATCGGAAACCGCCAGCTCGGCGCGAAGCTTAGCCACCTGCTCGCCCACGGCAAGCATCAGCGTATTGAGCCCGGCGCCCGTCACGGCGGACACGGCAAAGAACATATGTCCATCGTCGAGCGCGGCGCGCTTGAGGTCGGCAATCTTGTCGGCCGTGCCCGGCGCATCGCACTTGTTGGCGACAACGATTTGCGGGCGCTCCGAGAGCTCTGCGCCATACTGCTCGAGCTCACGGTTGATGATGCGGTAATCCTCAACCGGGTCGCGATCCTCAAAACCGCCCGTCATGTCGACGACATGCATGATCAGGGCCGTACGCTCAATGTGGCGCAGGAACTGGTGGCCCAGGCCCTTGCCCTCGCTCGCGCCCTCGATCAAACCAGGAACGTCGGCAACGACGTAAGAATACTCACCGGCACGCACCATGCCGAGGTTCGGCACGAGCGTGGTAAACGGATAGTCGGCGATCTTGGGACGGGCGGCACTCATGCGCGCGATGAGCGAAGACTTACCCACCGAGGGAAAGCCCACGAGCGCGGCATCGGCCATAAGCTTCATCTCGAGCTCAATCCAGTGCTCCTCGGCCGGTTCGCCCAGCTGAGCGAACGCGGGCGCGCGACGCACCGACGTCACAAAGTGGGTATTGCCCAGACCGCCGGCGCCACCGGGCGCCACGACAACGCGCTCGCCGTCGTGCACCAGGTCGGCAATCTCGAACATCGGGGTCTGCGTCTCGGGATCGAGCTCGCGCACCACGGTGCCCATGGGAACCTTCAGGATCAGGTCCTCGCCGCTCTTGCCATTGCGACGAGCGCCCTGGCCGTGCGTGCCGCGCTCGGCGCGGAAGTGATGCTTAAAGCGGTAATCGATCAGCGAAGACAGCTGAGCATCGGCTTGGATGACGACATTGCCGCCACGACCGCCGTCGCCGCCATCGGGGCCGCCCTTGGGGACAAATGCCTCGCGCCTAAACGACATGCATCCGGCTCCGCCGTCGCCGCCGCACACGTTAATGCGGCTGATATCAGTGAACTGTGACAACAGAATCGCCTCCTACAAAAAGAGGGAGACCCTTGAATTCTAAAACTCAAGTGCCTCCCACATATGTGCTCTATGAAGGGTGAATTACGCGTTCGCGAGCGGGCGTACGCTGACCCTGTGCTTGATACCCTTGTGGAACTCAACGGTACCGTCGACCAGCGCGAACAGCGTGTCGTCCTTGCCACGACCAACGTTCTCACCCGGGTGGATGTGAGTGCCGTGCTGACGGACGAGAATCGTGCCCGTGGTTACCGTCTGGCCGGCATAGCGCTTCGTGCCAAGGCGCTGACCGCGGGAGTCACGGCCATTACGGGAGGAACCGAGTCCTTTTTTGTGTGCCATTGTGTATACCTACTCTTTCGTTACGAGTGTAATCTACTCGGCGACGGGAGCCTCGGCAACAGCCTCGGCCTCTGCCTTGACAGCCTTCTTGGCGCGGGACGTAGCCTGGACCTTCACGATCTTCAGCTTGGTGAGCTGCTGACGGTGACCCTTCAGACGACGATAGCGCTTGCGCTTGTGGAACTTGAAGACCAGCTGCTTCTCGCCCTTGAACTGCTCAACGATCTGAGCGGTAACCTTGGCCTTAGCCAGCTTGTCGGGATCGGTGACGATCTTCTTACCATCGTTGAGGAAGATGACCGGCAGGGTGACCTTGTCGCCCTCATTGCCCTCGATCTTCTCGACGGTGATGACATCGTCGGTGGCGACCTTGTACTGCTTGCCGCCCGTGTTAACGATTGCGTACATGTTTACTTGCCCTTCATGCATCAGTTAGTGCAACAGCCGAATATAGTAGCAGGCGAAAATACCCCCGTCAACGAGTATGTGGAGCAAATCCACAAGTTCGCACAGGTATGGGGCTGACGAGTCGGCCCTCGTCGTCCTCGCATGCTTGATTCTGACGCTCGACATCGTAGGAGCAGATGGTCACGAGGTCTTGCATACCGGTGGAAACAATAGGTGCATCCACGCCCGGGGTCAAGCCCTGCAACAAAACATCAGCAGCGGAAAGCAAAATTTCCGGACGCATGGAGCCCTCGTTGTCGGCATGGGTGTCGAGCATGAGCACCAAATGGTCAGCGCGCCCCCCCGCCGTGAGCTCATAGCCCACGAGCGTGTGATCCAAATCCAAGCGCTTGCTCTTTTTGCCGCGCGCGTAGTCAATACCATGACCCGCGCGCAGCATGTCAATCGCAGCGCGCACCTCGTCGGCGCTTACGGACGCCTCGGGATCCAAGTGCAGGTCGATGCGATACGACAGACGCGTGAGCTGCGCCGTCAACGCCGGCGTGCGCACGTCGATGTACGCCGCCTCGATGGGCGCCAGATCGGCCGGAGACGCCGCAGCCAGGCGCCCAAACGCCTCGTCGAGCGCCACGAACTCGGTCATAAACAGGTCATACCACTCGCAGGTCGACGACGTACCCACCGGTAACGCCGAAGAGAAGCCCACGCGCATGTGCGGAGAGAAGCCCTGCGTGACGGCATAGGGAAGTCCCGCACGGCGCACGATGCGCTCAATGGTATGGATTACTTCGAGATGGCCCAGGTACTTAAGGCGATCGCGCTTGCCATAGCGAACGCGAAGTCTAAAGAGCGTGGGGTTGTCGGTCAGGCGCTCACTCATGCGCGATCACCCATCAATACATTCTTGGCGTGGAGCGTGGGGCAGATTCCGCAGCCGGTGCACGACGTGCGGGTGCAGTCGGGAGTCGTGACACCCTCGAGCGAGCGACGGTACTCGCGCTCGAGGAAGCCGCGCGTGCAGCCGGGGCTCACGTGCTCCCACGGCAGGCGCCAGTCCAACTCGTAGGGCAGGTGCACGAGCTCATTGAGGTCGATGCCGTTTTTGGCAGCAGCCTCCTTCCAGTTATCGAGCGTGAAATGCTCTACCCAGGCGTCAAAGCGAGAGCCCGCGCGCCAAGCATCGATGATGACGGGCGTCATGTCACGACCGGCGCGGGACAGAGCGGCCTCGATGAGCGAGGTCTCGGCATCGTGGTAATGCACGCGGACGGCACGGTTGCGAACGCTCGTGATGAGCAGCTTCTGGCGACGCTTGACGTCGTCGTAGTCGAGCTGCGGGCACCACTGGAACGGCGTGGCAGCCTTGGGAATAAAGACCGAAACCGAGATCGACACCGAGATCGAGCCGCGACGAGCCTTGGGCACCACGGAACGACCGAGCTCCAGCACGTGATCGGCCAGATTGGCGATGGCCACGATGTCCTCGTCGCGCTCGCCGGGAAGGCCCATCATAAAGTAGAGCTTCATGCGGTTCCAGCCGGCCTCGAAGGCTGCCTTGGCCGCACGGTCCAGGTCCTCCTCGGTCACGTTCTTGTTAATGATGTCGCGCATGCGCTGGCTGCCGGCCTCGGGCGCGAACGTCAGGCCGCCCTTCTTTTCGCCGGCGACCGACTCGGCCATATCCACGCCAAACGAATCCAGGCGCTGCGACGGAATAGACACGCGAATACCCGTATCCTCCAGGCGGCGGTTGAGCCTGCCGAGCACGTCGCGAATGCAGGAGTGGTCGGTCGTGGAGAGCGAGGTCAGCGACACCTCGTCATAGCCGGTCTTTTCCAGACCCTGAATCACCGACGAGACGATCTGGTCGGCCGAGCGCTCGCGCACCGGGCGATACGTCATGCCGGCCTGACAAAAACGACAGCCGCGGGCGCAGCCGCGCAGGATCTCGATAGACAGGCGGTCGTGAACCAGCTGCGCATAGGGCACGCACGACTGCGACAGCGGATTCGTGGCGCCGAAATCCTCGACGACGCGTTTGTAGACCACGGTCGGCGCATCCTTGCCCTCGCGCGGCACGGTGTAGCCATGCGGCGAGCAGGGCTCGTCGTGACGAACCTCATAGAGCGACGGCACGTAGTTGCCGGCAATGGATGCAAGCTGCTCAACAATCTGCGCGCGCGGGACTCCTTCGTCGCGCAGGCGGCGATGCAGCTGGCAGGTCTCGAGCAGCGATTCCTCGCCCTCGCCGATGAGGATGGCATCGAAGAAGGCCGCGTACGGCTCGGGGTTGTACACCGAGGGGCCGCCGGCGATGATGATGGGGTCGTCTTCACCTCGGTCGGCCGCTAACAGCGGAATGCCAGCGAGGTCGAGTGCCTCAAGGAAGTTCGTCACCGCCATCTCGTGCGGCACATGCAGACCGACGATATCAAACGAAGCGACGGGGGCGGCACCCTCGAGCGACAGCAGCGGAATACCCGCCTCGCGCATGGCGTCACCCATATCGGGCCACGGCACATAGCCACGCTCGCAGGAGATGCCCTCGGCCTGGTTAAGGATGTTGTAGAGGATGGCGATACCCTGGTTGGGCAGACCGACCTCGTACACATCCGGGTAGATCAGGCAGCAACGGTAGTCGGCATCGGCCTTTGAAAGCGTGCCCCACTCGTGATCGATATAGCGACTCGGCTTTTCGACCTTGGCGAGCAGCGGCTCAATTAAATGAAAACAGTCTTGATACGGAACGCGCAACGGAAAACCCCTAAGCAGCGAGATCGGATGCGTCCTCGTAGGACGCCATAGGACGGGTAGCGCCCGCGACCGTGGTCACCAGATCGCGAACGCGGGAGAACGTGGCAGTGACCACCTCGTTGGCACGGCTGTAGTCGACATCGCGCTCGTAGAGCGAAACGAGCGCACGGCCCATGCCATAGGTGCCCGCGGCGGCAGTAAGCGCCTTGACGGCAAACCCAATATGCGGCGTCTGCTTGACGAGCGCGCGGGTGAACGCGCGGATCACAAGACCGCCGGCAAGCACGCCCGCGACCTCGTAGCCGCGCTCAGGCTTAATGCCGCGTCCAAAGACGGCAGCGAGCTCAAAGAGCATGCCCACCTGCGCCAGCGCCATCACGGGATAATCGGCGCCCGGCAAAAACACCAGCGTACCGGTCGCCATATTGGTGAGCGCGCACGAGGTGATGATACGATTGGCCGCCGCGATGCGCATGAAGGCAAAGTTCGCCGCAAAAGCCGTTTCCTTGTCGGTGCGATCGAGAATCCAGCGGGCAAGCGTCTCGAGCAGATACGTCTTATCGGTTGCCGCTACCACGCCGAGCATAGGCGTGGACTCCTCGATAAACGGCACCTCCACAGCAGACTCGGCAAGCACGCACACGGGCGCGCCGGCGATCACGAGCTCCTGCACGGCACTCTCCAAGCGGTCGGAGCCGCACGAGAGCACCAGTACCACATCGGTATCGGTCTTTGGAGCAATTCGCTCCTCCCCCAGACGCTCGACGCGCACAATGCCCGAGGTCGTCTGCGGTACAAAGGCGTCACGCACCGTCTCGGCCAGAAAGCGCGAGGCGGACGAATCCAAATAGACCGAGACGCGCACCGGCGTATCGGAATCCTTCTTAACGGACGCGCCCATCTTAAAAGCGCGGGTCAGCTTATCTACGGGAATTTTCATAGCAAACCCCTCCAGCGGTTACGCGGCGCCCGAACGATGCCGCCATATGGATTGTACGATACCCACCGTCAGCAGCTGAATCATCATCGAAGACGAACCGAAGCTAATAAACGGTAGCGGAATACCGGTAATCGGCATCATGCCGATGCACATGCCGATGTTTTCGAAGGTCTGGAACGCCCACATGCCAACGATGCCCACACACGATAGGCGCAAGAACAGCGACTCACACTTAAAGGCGACGCGAATCGTCGAAAAGACCAGCAGCACGTAGAGGCACAGGAGCAAAAAGGAACCGCAAAAGCCAAAGGTCTCGGACAGGAAGGCGAAGACGAAGTCGGTGTGGAACTCGGGCAGAAAGCCGCCGGCCGACTGCGTCGCATGGCCCAAACCCTTACCAAAGAAGCCGCCCGAGCCAACGGCGATAAGCGACTGCTGCAGGTTGTAGGCATCGTCCGAATCGGCATTATCGGGGTCGATAAAGACCGTCAGACGGTTCATCTGATACTGCTTGATGAGCACATCGTGGCCGAGCAACGAATCAAAGACCGAATCGAGCGCCAGGACGAGGGCCACCAGGCCCACGAGCAGGGCCAGGGTCGACAGCACCCATTCGCGGCGTGCACCGCTCATGCAGATGACGATGGCGCCCGAGACCAGCACGACCAGGCCCGAGCCCAGGTCGCCCATGGCGACGACGGCCAAAAACGGAATGGACAGCATGCCGCAGAGCTTGACGTAGTCGCGAACGGTATCGATGCGGCCGTTATACTGCGAGCCAAGCGTGGCGATAAAGAAGATGGTGATGAGCTTGGCAAGCTCAACCGGCTGGAATGTCAAGCCGATACCGGGAATCTTGATCCAGCCCGTCATGCCCAGACCGCCCGTATAGGACAGGCCCGGAATCTTGGGCGAGAAGATCACAATAAGGTCAATGACGAGCAGCGCCGTCGAGAAGTTAGAGATGCCGCGCAGATCGGTACGCCAGACGAGCACCGCAAGCACCGCGCCAATGCCAATGCCCAGCAGGTGGCGCGAGAATGAGGCGTCGGCCTTAAACTGTGACGCCGACCAAATAATGATGGCGCCATAGGCAACGAGCGCGACGGTAGCCAGCAGCACACCGATATGCACCTTTTGGCGAAACGTACCGCGCGAGGCCGAAAGTTGCTTGTTGACGCGGTCCAGGCTGCTGCGAGAGCCGGTCTTGGTTGAACGGAACAGATCCGCCGGAGAAAAATCCATCGCAACCTCCTATCGAACCGAAGAATCGCCCGAGGCCGAAGAGGTATCGGGCTCGTCATAAATCGCGCCGAGCACGTCGCGCACGACATGCATCGCGGTATCTGAGCCACCGCCGCCCTGCTCCAGGACAGTAGCGATGACATACTTGGGATCATCGGCCGGCGCATAGGCGCAGAACCACGCGTATTCGTCCTCGCCGCTTTTCTCGCCCGTGCCCGACTTGCCGCATACCTGCGGCGTCAGGGTGCCAAAGTGAGCCGCCAGGGACGTCGATGCCGTGTAAATCACGTCGTGCATGCCGTTGCGAACAAGAGCCAAATCCGAATCGCTGTTGATCTTGGCCTCCAGGCGCTTCTTCTTGCCTTTGCCGTTGTACTTATAGGCATCGCCGTCGCCATCGCGCGACACGGCAGACAAAAACACGTGAGGCACGTACTGCTTACCGCCGTTGGCAAGGCCCATGTAGGCGCATGCCATCTGCAAAGGCGTCACCAAAATGTCGCCCTGGCCGATGGCAATGTTGGTCATATCGCCGGCATTCCACTTGCGGTCCTCGGCAGAGGCGTCGGTAAAGTACGACTCTTTCCACTCGGCATCGGGAATACGGCCCGCGCCCTCACTCGGCAAATCGATACCGCAGGTCTTGCCTAGGCCCCAGCGACGAAAGACCTCCTGCAGGCCCTCGGAATGTTGCTCGTCATAAAAGAACGCCTTGCCCATATCGTAGAAGACGGGGTCGCACGAGTTGGCAATACCCGACTGCAGCGTCATGGTGCCGTGTCCAGACGTCAGCCAGCAGCGCTTGCCCCAAGCCTTGCCCAAGCCCGTCCAATAGCCCGTGCAGTTGGTTGTCTGCGTTGAAGTGTAGGTTCCAAACTCAAGACCGGCCAGTGCCGAGAGCGGCTTGATGGTCGAGGCCGACATGTACTGTCCGCTAATGGCGCGGTTGAGCAGCGGGTGCGAACCCTTGTCATCATTGAGCTCGGTCCACACGTCATTTGAGACGCCGCCGATAAAGACGGACGGATCGAACTTGGGCTCGCTCGCCATGCCCAGGATCTCACCATTGTTGGGATCGAGGCACACCACAGCGCCGTTGCCGGCATTGCTGTAGCCGGTGGTCTTGGCAAGCTCGATGGCGCTCGCCAGCGCCGTCTCACAGGCCTGTTGGATCTTAAGGTCGAGCGTGAGCTTAATGTCGGAGCCGGCCTTGGCGGGCACGGCGCCGGCCTGACCGGTCACATTGCCCGAGGCATCGACCTTGACGGTCTGCTCGCCACGAATACCCTGCAGCAGGTTTTCGTAGTAGCTCTCAACACCCGCCTGGCCCACGATATCGCCCGACTGGTACGTAATCTTGCCAGCAGAAGCATCATCATCGCCAGAGGTTTTCTTATTCTGGGCCTCGAGCTGCTCGGAGGTAATGGTGCCGGTATAGCCCAAAATGTGACAGGCCGTCTCGCCGTACGGGTACTGGCGCTCGGTACGCTCGGCAATCTTGACGCCCGGGAACTCGCCTGCGTGCTCCTTGATATAGGCAACCGTGGAACGACGGACGTCCGTCGCGATGGTATGCAGGCTCTGGGCGCCCTCGGAATTGTCCTGAATATTGCGCAGAACCGCCACGTAGGGCATACCGAGCACGTTGGCAAGATGGCGAACCAGAACCTCATCCTCGGCAAGGTCGCGGTAGGCCACGACAGCAAGTGAGGGACGGTTCTGGACAAGCGCCACGCCATTGCGGTCGAGGATGCGGCCGCGCACAGCGGGTGTGGTAACGGTGCGCGTCTGATTGCTATTAGCCTGCTTTTCGTAATAGTCCGACGAGACCATCTGCATGCCCCACAGCTTGACGGCAAGCGCCGCGAACATCGCGCCCACACCCGTGGTGAGGATGGAGAAGCGGCCCTTAAAGGCGGTCGCCGCGGTATTGCCCTCGCCCTCGGTGGCGCGCGGGGCCGTCCCATGCTGCGTATCGTAGGTAAAACGAGAATCGCCGCGACGCATAATGACCAGTGCGACCACGATGGCCACAACCAGCACGATACCGGCGATAATAACCGTCATCTGGGAAGACATCTACGAGCCTCCCCTATTTGAGCTTACGGGTCTTGGGCTTAAAGCGCATGCCCGTCTGGCGTCCGCCACGTGCGGAGAATCCATAACCGGACTGCGGCACGACGCCGGACATCAAAAACGGAATGGCAACCAGACCCGTCAGGATCGAAGACGGCAGCGCATGGCCGAAGATCGCCACGACAAAGCTCGTCTCCAAACCCATAAACAGCAAGATGATGCTGTAGATCACATTAATGACGAACGCGAAGGCGCCCACCGTGATGCCGCGCGCACTCGGGGCACCGCCCGTCTGACCGGCAGCGCTATGCACCAGGGCAAAAGAACCCACGGTCAGCAGGAGCGACATAACGCCCACCGGCACGGCAGCGGAAAGGTCATAGAACAAGCCGCTGCAAAAACCGCACACGACGGCACGGGTCGGGTCGCCCGAGAACACGCTTAGGCACACCAGGATAATCATAAAGTTGACGCGACCGCCCGCAATGGAGATCTGCGGTGCCAGGCCTGCCTGCAGCAGCACGCACACAATGGCGGCGATTACAAACGTGCGGGAGCTCATCCCCTGCTCGTGTAGATCCATGGACATGCCCCCTATTCGCTCGAGCCGGAATCGGTCGTCTCGGACGTGTCGGAACTGTCATCCGGGCTCTCGTCCTTCGTCTTGGTCGCAGCATCGCGCGACGTTCCCTGCGGCGTGCTGTTGGCCGTGTTCACGTCCTCATCCGAGGCCGACTGTTCGTCGGTCAGCGAGGTAATGACCAGCACTTCCTCGTTGTTCTCGGCCGTCGTCTGGGCGCGCACCACAATGGTGTAGTACACGTCGTTAGCCGATTTCTCAACAGACGAGACGGTGCCGAGCGGTAGACCCTTGGGGAACACACCGCCAATGCCCGAGGTCA
>DBEWII010000049.1:0-16307 GCA_048384935.1 Collinsella aerofaciens
GATGCCGTCTTGCCTTGCCTGAGTCATATATAACGTCTCCAATCGTTTTGAGCGGAGGCGATTATATAGCAACGGCCCCGCATCCGTCAGTAACGGACACGGAACCGAAAACAATTCGATACACAGAGGTTGCGCCGTCAATAAATAACTAAGCCAGCCCCAGCAATATGCCCGCCGAATGCACGACAAACGCCACGATCCAGGCGACTGCCACCTGAAACGCGAACACGGCAACGGCGTAGCGCGCGCCCAGCTCGCTCTTGACGGCGCCGATCGCAGCCACGCACGGCGGGTACAGCAACGTAAAGACCAGGAACACATAGGCAGTAAACGGCGAAAACATGGTCGACAGTGCCGCGGGCGAGGTCGCGCCCAAAAGTACCGTGAGGGTCGAGATGACGCTCTCCTTGGCAATGAGCCCCGTGACGAGCGCCGTCGAGGCGCGCCAGTCGCCAAAGCCGAGCGGGGCCAACACCGGCGCGATGATGCTACCCAGACCGGCAAGCAGGCTTTGCGACTGGTCGGCGACCACGTTAAAGCGGATGTCGAACGTCTGAAGGAACCAAATGACCACGGTCGCGGCAAAGATAATGGTAAAGGCCTTGGTGATGAAGTCCTTGGCCTTATCCCATGCCAGCATCACCGTCGTCTTGACGCTCGGCAGGCGGTAATTGGGGAGCTCCATGATAAACGGCACCGGGTCGCCCTTAAATGCCGTGCGGTTGAGCACCAGGGCGGCAATGCAGCCGACCACGATACCGATCAGATAGAGCGAGACCATGGCGGGAACTGTCGCCTGTGGGAAAAACGCCCCGCACAGCAGGCCGTAGACCGGCAGCTTGGCCGAGCAGCTCATGAACGGCGTGAGCATGACGGTCATCTTGCGGTCGTGCTCAGATGGGAGCGTACGGGTTGACATGATAGCCGGCACGGTGCAGCCAAAACCGACGAGCATGGGCACAAAGCTACGGCCCGACAGGCCAAAGCGACGCAGCACCTTATCCATGACAAAGGCCACGCGCGCCATGTATCCGGAGTCTTCCAGAATGGAAAGGAACAAGAAGAGCACGACGATGATCGGCAGGAAGGTCAACACACTGCCCACACCCGTAAGCACGCCGTCGACGGCCAACGAACGCACCACGTCGTTGGTTCCGAACGCCTTGAGGCCCGCATCGGCCGAGGCGATGATGACAGCGATACCGTCCTCCATGAGTCCCTGCAACGCCGCGCCGATCACGCCAAATGTCAGCCAAAAAACGAGGCCCATGATCACCAGGAACGCCGGAATGGCCGTGTAGCGACCCGTCAGGATGCGGTCGATCTTGACGGAGCGCACGTGCTCGCGGCTCTCGTGCGGTTTGACGACGCAGCGCCCACACACGTCGCCGATAAAGCTAAAGCGCATATCGGCCAGCGCGGACAGGCGGTCGGTGCCGGCCTCGCCCTCCATCTGGGTAATGATGTGCTCGATAGCGTCGAGCTCGTTGCGATCCAGGTGAAGCGCCTCGGTCACCAGCTCGTCGCCCTCAACCAGCTTGGTCGCCGCAAAACGCACCGGAATGTGCGCCGTTGTGGCGTGATCCTCAATCAGATTGGCGATGCCGTGGATGCAGCGATGCAGTGCACCGCCGTCCGAGCCATCGGGCGCACAGAAGTCCAGGCGACCGGGGCGCTCGCGGAACCGCGCCACGTGCAAGGCATGATCCACCAGCTCGCCGATACCCTCGTTGCGGGCAGCGCTAATGGGGACAACTGGCACGCCCAACAGGCTCTCGAGCAGATTGACGTCCACGGCGCCGCCGTTGGCCGTCACCTCGTCCATCATGTTGAGCGCGATGACCATGGGGCGGTCGAGCTCCATAAGCTGTAGCGTCAGGTACAGGTTGCGTTCGATATTGGTGGCGTCGATGATGTCGATGATGGCGTCGGGGTTTTCGTCAAGGATGAATTGACGGCTCACGATCTCTTCGCCCGTGTACGGCGACAGCGAATAGATGCCAGGCAGGTCGGTAACGCTTGCCTCGGGGTGGTTGCGGATGGTGCCATCTTTGCGGTCGACCGTCACGCCGGGAAAGTTACCGACGTGCTGGTTGGAGCCCGTCAGCTGGTTGAATAACGTGGTCTTGCCGCAGTTTTGGTTGCCGGCGAGGGCAAAGTGCAGCGGCGCGCCCTCGGGCACGGCCGTCTTTGCCGCACGGGGCGAATACGTCCCCTCGCCCAGGGCCGGATGCTCCGTCGTGCCGATTGCGGCGTTAGCGCGCGGACCCGTATCGGTGTCGTGAATACCCACGAGCTCGATGCGAGCGGCATCGTCCTTGCGCAGTGTCAACTCGTAGCCACGCAGGCGGATCTCGAGCGGATCGCCCATGGGGGCGTACTTCATCATGGTGACTTCGGTGCCCGGCGTTAGACCCATGTCCAAAATATGCTGTCGGAGTGCCTGATCGTCCGATGCCACCGATGCGACAACGGCGTCCTTTCCAATCTCGAGTGTATCGAGCTTCACGTCCGTGTTCCTCCCCCGGCGCCCACAGGGCGTTGTATTTATGTTCACCATGGCTAACCGTTTGCCATGGCTAACCAATTTTAAGCTTACATGATAGCGTGAACACACAACGACGTTCAATCGACAGATCGGTGCAAGGGGGATTCTGGGCCATTGCATCCCAGACGGGCCTGCTGCGGAAACCAAATCCCACTCCGGAACACCTAAACGGGATGGGCTTTCCGGTTGAGGCATCTAGCGGAAACTGCAGCCCGGAATCGGCATTCAGACTGGGATGCAATTTCCCGATCGAGCCCCTCGGGGAAACTGCGACCCGGAATCTGCGCCCAAAACGGGCCACGATTTCCCAAACGGGACGTGGTTTCCCGCGGGAGCAGAAACAGCCGCCCGCTCCCTCGACAAAATGATCCATTTTCCTCCGTCTCCAACAGATCAAAACGAAGTTGCGGTGGAATAGTTCCTGTTTGGGGCTTTAACCAGCAAAAACAGGAACTATTTCACCGCAAGTTATGAGAGACGGGATGGGGCTGGCCCTCTTACTCTTACAGATGGCGCTCCAGAAAGCGGAAGGCTAGGCGAATCCAAGGGCGGACCGCCACCTGCTTGTCCTCGTTGTCGACCGCGGTGTTGGCGTTGCCGAGTGAAAGGCCGTGACCTCCCTGGTCAAAGACGTGCATCTCGCAAGCGACGCCCTCCTCCGCCATGCGTTGGGCAAACGGGTAGACCTGCGCAATCGGCGCCGTCTTGTCGTCGGACACGCCCCACACAAAGGTCGGTGGCATCTGACGCGAAACATGCGTGGTGGGGCAGATGTCGGCCAGATGCTCGTCAGTTGCCTCGCCGCCCGTCACCATCGACAGGTAGTCGTTGAGCAAATCGCGCCCCGTCTTGCCGCCCGTCTTGGGCACGCGCAAGTCAATGCGCGGATCGCGCGTCTGCATGTCGCGCACATAGGCAAAGTCGAGCAATGGATAGCCCAGCACCACGGCATCGGGACGAATGTCGTCCGGACGCGCCCCGGCAAGTGCCGCGAAGGGGCCGGTCTTCCACTGTGTTGCCAGCGAGGCGCAAATCATGCCGCCAGCAGAAAAGCCCACGACGCACACGCGCTTGGGGTCGACATGCCACTCGTCGGCATTCGCGCGCACCGTGGCGACCATCTTGGCAAGATCTGCCTGGGGGTGCGGAAAGCTCACGTCACCCGTAGAACTCGTGACATAGTTGAGCACAAAGGCCTGGTAGCCGCGGTCCAAAAACGCAAACGCCACCGGGTCCTGCTCGTGCGGAGCGATATGCGTAAACCCGCCTCCGCCGCAGATGATCACCGCGGGGCGGCGGCCATTGGGCTTGTCGGGCAGCGGCTCGGCACCCAGATACGTAAAGGTCGCCGGATAATCCTCGGTCGGCTCCTCGCCCCACAGCGCATGGTTCTCGACAATCATATGTGCTCCCTTCGCGCAAATTATGCGCCCTTGTTTTTCGCCTTCAAGCGTACCCCACTTGAACCCGTGGCGCAGAAACACTCCGGCAATAAGTTTCCCTTCAACTGATATATCACATAATCCCAGTTCAGAGGTATCGTTGAGCAGCGTAGAATAGGGGCGTTGACCAAGCCGCGAAACACATGTGAAACGTTTCCGGCAAACCAAACGCGCGATATGCGCCTATTTAAGTTGGAGGCAACTATGGGTCTGCTCGATTCGCTTAAGTCCACCTTCACCTCGACCGGCGAGGCGTCCGTTCCGCCCGCAGCAAGCTTCGCTACCCGCGAAGGCGTCATCTATGCCCCCGTCAACGGCGTGCTCGTCAACCTGAACGAGGTTCCCGACGAGACGATCGCCTCGGGCATGCTTGGCCAGGGCTATGGCATCGAGCCCATTACCGGCACCATCTATGCGCCCGCCAACGGCCGCATCGGCGCCACCACTGTCACCAACCACTCCATTGGCATGATCACCGAGGACGGTCTTCGCGTGTTCATCCATGTCGGCCTGGGCACCGTGGAAATGAACGGCAAGGGTTTTGCCCGCTTTGTCGAGATGGGCGATGTGGTCAAGGCAGGCCAGCCGCTCATCAGCTTCGACCGCGAGGCCATTAAGGCCGCTGGTCACGAGGACATCGTGACCGTCATCGTCTCCGAGCTCGATCGTCTTAAGAGCATCGACCATGTCGGCGAGTCTGGAACGCTTATCGGCGGCAACCCGCTCGTCAAGCTTGGCGACCCGCTGCTGGTTGCCAAGACCAAGTAGCCAGGCCCCGCGCCACACAGCCAAAAGGCACCTCGTCAAGCGCCCACGACCATTAGGCCGCGGGCGCTTTTCGTTTGAAAAACCATCCCGCCAATGCCTTATCTGTATAGCCCAAATGAGCCGAGCTGCTAGAATATCGAACTGTATGGATAACTATCATTCAACCGTTATGGGAGGATACGTGAACCGCACCAAAATCGCGCAGCTCTATGCCGATGCCGAGTCGCTCGGCGGCCAGACCGTCACCGTCGCCGGCTGGGTCAAGTCCGTCCGCGACATGAAGAACTTTGGCTTTGTTACGCTCAACGACGGCAGCTGCTTCCGCGACCTGCAGGTCGTCATGAACCGCGAGGCGCTCGACAACTACGACGAGATCGCCCATCAAAACGTCTCGGCCGCACTCATTTGCACCGGCACCGTCAAGCTGACCCCCGATGCGCCCCAGCCTTTCGAGCTTTCTGCCACCTCCATCGAGGTCGAGGGCACGAGCGCCCCGGATTACCCGCTGCAGAAGAAGCGCGCAACCGTCGAGTTCCTGCGCACCCAGCAGCACCTGCGCCCGCGCACCAACCTGTTCCGCGCCGTGTTCCGCATCCGCTCTGTCGCGGCTGCCGCCATCCACCGCTTCTTCCAGGAGCAGGGCTTTGTCTACGTCAACACTCCCATCATCACCACGAGTGACTGCGAGGGCGCCGGCGAGATGTTCCGCGTGACCACGCTCGACCCCAAAAATCCGCCCCTCACCGAGTCCGGCGAGGTCGACTGGAGCCAGGACTTCTTTGGCAAGCATGCAAGCCTCACCGTTTCCGGCCAGCTCAATGCCGAGAACTTTGCCATGGCCTTTGGCGACGTGTACACCTTTGGCCCCACCTTCCGCGCCGAAAACTCCAACACCACGCGCCACGCCGCCGAGTTTTGGATGATCGAGCCCGAGATGGCCTTCGCCGACCTTAACGACTACATGGATAACGCCGAGGCCATGCTCAAGTATGTCCTCAAGGACGTCATGGCCACCTGCCCCGACGAGCTCAATATGCTCAACAAGTTTGTGGACAAGGGTCTGCTCGAGCGCCTGGACCATGTCGCCAACTCCGACTTCGCCCGCGTCACCTATACCGAGGCCGTCGAAATCCTGGAGCAGGCAGTCGCTGCTGGCCACCAGTTTGATTACCCCGTCAGCTGGGGCATCGACCTGCAGACCGAGCACGAGCGCTTCCTGACCGAGGAGCACTTTAAGCGACCGACTTTTGTGACCGACTACCCGGCCGAGATCAAGGCGTTCTACATGCGCATGAACGAGGACGGCAAGACCGTCGCCGCCGCCGACTGCCTGGTTCCCGGTATCGGCGAGATTATCGGCGGCTCCCAGCGCGAGGAGCGCCTGGATCTGCTCGAGGCCCGCATCAAGGACCTGGGCATGAATCCCGAGCAGTACAAGTACTACCTTGACCTGCGCCGCTACGGTTCCTGCAAGCACGCCGGCTACGGTCTGGGCTTCGAGCGCTTGGTCATGTATCTGACCGGCGTGGGCAACATCCGCGACGTCCTGCCGCACCCGCGCACCGTGGGCAACGCCGACTTCTAATCGTCGGACGCTAGCTCGCGTCGCCACACGCCAACGCTCATCGCATAAGCGTCTCTCGACATCGGTCGAGAGACGCTTTTTTCAACAGCATCCGTCAAGCTTTTGGCAAGTTTTTGGTCAGTTGAGCAGGGCTGTTGAAAACTCGACCCGCCGTTTGCCGACGACTACCGACCGCCCAGAGCGCCCTGCGCCCCTGGGAAAGCCCCACGTCCTAGGCTCCATACCGTCGCCACCCAAAACGGAAAGGACGTGGACACCATGACCGAAGCCGCTGTTGAAACCTACGACACCACGACTAGAGGCGCCGCCTCGATGGCAGCCTATCGCGCCGTTCGCATCCTGCAACTATTAAGCGAAAACACCGGCGAGGACAAGGCCATGCTTTCCGATGAGTTGATCCGGCGCCTCGCCCATCCCGACGACCCCGCCCGCATGCCCATCTCGGCGGCGCGGCGCAGCATCTACACCGCCATCTCCGCGCTTCGCCATGCCGGATACGAAATTGAGTACAAACGCGGCGTGGGCTACAAACTTCTTACCCGCCCGCTCACCGATGAAGAGATCATCCGGCTCCACGGTATGGTCATGCGCAACCGCTCCACGCCTATCGCTATCCGCAAGAGCATGGCGCAGCACTTAGTTGCCATGGCGAGCGCCGACGTTCGCGGCTACCTCGATACACCCGAACCCGCTCCAAGCGCAGGCAGCAAGGCTACCAAGGCAACACGCACGCCCATCAAGCGCATCGACACGTGCGAGCTCGTCGAGCAGGCCATCGACCACGGAACCACGGTGAGTTTTGATATTTCGAGCGTCACGACACGCGGCGAAACCGAAGCAGCACGGATGACACTCCGTCCCTTTGCCATCAGGCAGCGCGATGGCATCTCGTATCTGCTGGGAACGGTCTACGACACCCGAGGCACCGACGATACGCTGCGCACCGTCGAGATCGCCCGTATGAGAAACGTCAGCACGCGCCTGCTCGACGGCAAGAAGCTCTTCGCCGCCTTGGACGAGGACGACGCCTCCTCCGCCGCATAAGACCCTCCGCCGCCCATTCGACTACCCGTACCGCCCATCCGATTCTGTATTAAAAACCCGCCAGGCTGTTGTAAAAATGGACATCAGCGCTACTATAGTTCCACTTGCACTTTGTCCCAGTGCAGTATTTCCAGCCATTTTTATACTGGGGGTAATGATATGAAGGACATCACCATCAGCCGCAGGAGCCTTCTGGTCTCCGCCGGCCTGCTCGCGCTCGCCCCGCTCGCCGGATGCGGCGGCAACTCTGGTTCCGGCTCTGCTGCCGCCGGTTCCGACTACACCATCGGCGTTCTGCAGCTCACCGAGCACTCCGCACTCGATGCCGCCAACGACGGCTTTGTCAAGGCCATCAAGAAAAGCGGCCTTAAGGTCAAGATCGACCAGAAGAACGCCCAGAACGACCAGTCCACGTGTAAGTCCATCGCCGACAAGTTCGTGGGCGATGGCGTCGACCTGATCTACGCCATCGCCACGCCCGCCGCACAGGCTGCTGCCGGTGCCACGGCGGATATCCCCATCGTGGGCTGCGCCATCACCGACTACGCCGCCTCCGGCCTGGTCCAGGACAACGACAAGCCCGGCACCAACGTCACCGGCGCCTCCGACCTTACCCCGGTCGCCGAGCAACTCGAGATGATGCAGAAGGTCCTGCCCGACGTAAAGAAGGTCGGCCTGCTCTACTGCACCGCCGAGTCCAACTCCGACGTCCAAATCAAGGCCGCCAAGAAGGAACTCGACAAGCTTGGCCTCCAGTACACTGACTTCACCGTCTCGAGCTCCAACGAGATTCAGTCCGTCGTCGAGTCTGCCGTGGGCAAGGTCGACGCGCTCTACTCCCCCACCGACAACACCATCGCCGCGGGTGCCTCGCAGGTCGGTCAGATCTGCAAGGAGAACAAGCTCCCCTTCGTTACCGGCGAGGAGGGCATGTGCAAGGCCGGCGGTCTGTTCACCCTCTCCATCAACTATGAGGACCTGGGCTACGCCGCGGGCGAGATGGCCGTTAAGATCCTGAAGGGCGAGGCCAAGCCCGAAGACATGTCAATCAAGCACCTCTCGAGCAAGGACCTGGTCGTCGTCAAGAATGACGAGATGGCCGAGGCCCTGGGCATCGACCTTTCCGCTCTGGACGCGTAATGCCATACGCGGCATGCGTCTAGAGCCCGTGCTCGCGCTTTAGCCGCGCTATTCAATATCTGAGCCACAGGGGCGGGCGCTGTAGACCGGCGTCCGCCCTGCTTGTTTCAGGTAAAACAAAACGTCTGTCCGCAGCTCTTCTATGCATTGTTACCGCTATTATGGTGAATCACGTGTCCACCCCATCCTAGGAGGTATGAAGCATGCTCATTGCATTGCAGGGCGCCGTTTCGCAGGGCGTCCTCTGGGGCATTATGGTGCTTGGCGTGTTTATCACGTTCCGCCTGCTCGACATTCCCGATATGACCTGCGACGGCAGCTTTGCCCTCGGCGGCTGCGTCTGCGCTGTGCTCATCGTCAATAACAACGTCGACCCGCTGCTCGCCGTGCTGGCCGGCATGTGCGCCGGCGCCATCGCGGGCGCCGTCACGGGCATTTTGACCACCGTCTTCGAGATTCCCGCGATCCTCGCCGGAATCCTCACCCAGATCAGCCTGTGGTCCATCAACCTGCGCATCATGGGCAAGTCCAATACGCCCATTCTTGCCAAGGGCACCGTGTTCTCGGCCGTCAGCAACATGACGGGTCTGCCGCAGTCCACCGTTGCCATCATCTTGGGCATCCTGCTCGCCGTGGCTATCGTTGCCATCCTGTATTGGTTCTTTGGCACCGAGATCGGCTCGGCGCTGCGCGCCACCGGCAACAACGAGTACATGATCCGCGCTCTGGGCGTCAACACCAACTCCACCAAGATGATCGCCCTCGTGCTCTCCAACGCCCTCATCGGCCTTTCGGGCGCGCTCATCTGCCAGAGCCAGAAGTATGCCGACATTGGTATGGGCACCGGTGCCATCGTTATCGGTCTTGCCGCCATTGTTATCGGTGAGGTGCTCGGCCGTCTGCTGCCCGGCGGCCTCACGCAGTTTAGCGTCCGTCTTGCCTCCGCCGTCTTTGGCTCCGTGGTGTACTTCCTTATCCGCGCCATCGTGCTGCAGTTGGGCATGGACGCCAACGACATGAAGTTGCTCTCCGCCGTGATCGTCGCCGTGGCCCTGTGCGTGCCCGTGGTTTGGGAGCGCTATAAGCTCCGCAGCTCCTACACGAAGGGGGATGAGGCAGATGCTTAAGCTCTCGCACGTCAAGAAGACCTTTAACAAGGGCACCGTCACCGAGAAGCGCGCGCTCACCGGCGTCGACCTCACCCTGAATGACGGCGACTTTGTAACCGTGATCGGCGGCAACGGCGCCGGCAAGTCCACTCTGCTCAACATGATCGCCGGCGTGTACCCGCTCGATTCGGGCGTTATTGAGCTCGACGGCACCGACATCTCGCGCCTGAGCGAGTCGCAGCGCGCCAAGTACCTGGGCCGCGTGTTTCAGGACCCCATGCGCGGTACCGCTGCCGACATGCAGATCGCCGAGAACCTGGCCCTCGCCAAGCGTCGCGGCCAGCGTCGCGGCCTTTCGTGGGGCGTCACCAAGGCCGAGAAAGATGAGTACGTTGAGCTGCTCAAGCGCCTGGACCTTGGTCTGGACACGCGTCTCAACGCCAAGGTCGGCCTGCTCTCGGGCGGCCAGCGCCAGGCACTCACCCTGCTGATGGCCACGCTCACCAGGCCGCGCCTGCTGCTGCTCGACGAGCACACTGCGGCCCTCGACCCCAAGACGGCATCGAAGGTGCTCAATCTGACCGAAGAGATCGTCGACGAGCACCACCTGACCACGCTCATGGTCACGCATAACATGAATGACGCCATCCGTCTGGGCAATCGCCTGATCATGATGCACGAGGGCCACGTAATCTACGACGTGGCGGGCGATGAGAAGAAGTCGCTCACCGTCGCCGACCTGCTGCAGAAGTTCGAGGAGGTCTCGGGCGGCGAGCTCGCCAACGACCGCATGCTGCTGAGCTAAACCTACCAAAAAGGGACAGGTTTATTTTGACAGGTTTTACCTGCGCAAACGTCAAAACCGCCGCAAAGGGACAGACGCCCTTGCGGCGGTTTTCGCATATTATGTCGATAATCCGATATTCAACCAGACATTCTGGCTAAGGACTAAGGAAACTGCCTTGAAAAGACTCCCCCGCCTTGCGTTAGCCGCCGCGTTGTTTGCCGGCTCGCTCGCAGGCATCCCAAGCCTCGCTTTCGCGGGGAACCTGCCCGCCGCTATTGACGGCTCCGTGGCCGTCATGCACACCAACGACATCCACGGCAGCTACAAGTACAGCTACAACGAAAGCAAGGGCACCGGCACGGTGGGCTTTGATGGACTGGCGGTTCTCTATAGCGCCCAAAGCAGCGCCCCCGATCTTTTGCTCGATGCGGGCGACACCTTCCACGGACAGTCCTTCGCCACCATGAGCGAGGGCAAGAGCATCGCCGAGCTCATGGACACCTTCTACGCCGACGGCTACGATGCGACCACGCCAGGCAACCACGACTGGAGCTACGGTGCGGACAAACTCCGCACCATGACCGGCTACAGCACCACTGGCACGCCCTTCGCCATGCTCTGCGCGAACGCGAAGTCTACGAGCGGCGTATGGAGTTCGAGCATCACCAAGACACTCGATCGCACCTGGGAGGATAGCGAAAATCACTCCACATTCGACTACAAAATCAAGGTCGGCGTCGTGGGTGCCATGGATGAGTCGCTGGGATCCTCGCTGCGCGCGGACCTGGTCGCGGGCACGTCGTTCTCGAGTGCCGCGAACGCCATCAATACCGAGGCAGAACAGCTGCGCAGGGAGGGCTGCGATGTTGTTGTGTGTATCGCGCATACGCTCAACGCCAAGACCTTTGCCACACGGCTCCGTGGCGTCGATGCCCTTATCGCAGGCCACGAGCACATCAACCTTAACGAGAAGGTGACGGGAGCCGACGGCAAGACGATCCACGTTGTCGAGGCAGGCAGCGCCTTTGCCGAGGTGGGGCTGCTTTCCATTCCGTACAAGTACGACACCAATGGCACCGAGACGACCGACGATGACACGGTCACGGTCCCTGCAGACGGCAGCGACGAGAAGCTCTACACCGCCAAGAACGTCAACGACCTTTTGGCAGACCCCGACAAGGGCTCCGACTACCAAAGCTGCCTTGAAGCCGTCCGCAACAAGATCAAGCCGCTCGACGAGGCCTTTGAAAACGAATCGAACAAGGTGCTCGGCGCATCCACCACCAACTATTTCTACGGCGAGGACGCCGCAGGCACGCATGGTTGGGAAATGGTGCGCACCACCGATTTCCGCCCCAGCAAGGAGGGCGATACCACCAAGGCCCAGACCATCGGCCACGTGATTTGCGGCTCCTATCTTGCCCTGACGGGCGCAGACCTTGCCATCGAGAACGCGGGTGGCATCCGCGGCGGCATCGCTGCGGGCGATGTGACTGCCGGCAACGTCATCGCTATCTCGCCCTACGGCAACACCGTGGAGACCTGGACCATGACCGGCGCGGACTTCCTGACAGCGCTCGAGCACTCACTGCAGATCAGCGACGAGTGCAACGACAGCTACGAGCTTTAGCAGGCTTATGTGGCGGCCGGTCACACCGAGCAGGAGGCGCAAGACAAGTACAAGTGGCGCGATGACTCTGGCAGCGTTCTCTCCTTTGGCGGCATCAACGTGACGATTGATTGGACACAGCCCGAGGGCAAGCGCATTGTGAGTGCCACACTCACCAAAGACGGCAGCACGCTCGACCCCGCCAAGACCTATACCGTCGCCACCAACAACTACATCATCACCAACACGACCGACTTTCCCACCTTTGCACACGCCACCAAGTACACCGAGTGGGGCACGTGCGAGGCGGCGCTGAGGGCGCTGATCGGGCAGAACGGCTGGGAGAGCAAGATGGCCGGGCTCGCCGGCACCATCAGCTTTGGCTCCGCTGCCGTGGACCCCACGCCCACACCGGCCCCGACGCCTAAGCCCTCGCCTAAGACGGACACGACGACCACGAAGGTCATCACCAAGAAGACGACCGGTAAGCTCGCCGCAACGGGAGACCACACGCTGGCAGTAGTTGGCGCGTGCCTTATCGGCGGCATCATCGTCATCATCCTCGGCATTATCTGGAAGCGTCGACGCTAAGCTACACCGCCGGGCCTTGCAGCCCCGCCGCGTAAACCTTATATCGAGCACAGAAGCCCGTCCGATGTGATCGGACGGGCTTCTTGGTGGGTATCATGGTTGGACGATCATTAGGAGGTTTTCCCTACATGGAATTGTTTGAGCCGATTCTTCATTTCTTTGAGCAACGGTGGGTCCACAACATCATCTGGGCCGTCATCTTGGCGATAGGCACCGCCGTCGCCGCCAAGGTCGTATCCAAGACCCTGAACCATCTGCTTAACCGAGACGATAACCCGCTACCGGCATCGAGTATCTTCATCAACATCGCGCGCGCCGTCATCTGGATGATCGGCGGCAGCTTTATCCTCGACAACTGTTTTGGCATTAATGCAAACGCCCTCGTCGCCGCTCTTGGCGTCGGCGGCATCGCCATCTCCCTGGGTTTCCAGGACACGCTCTCAAACCTTATCGGCGGCATGCAAGTGACCTTTATGGGCATCATCAAGCCCGGCGACAATATCGAGGTCGGCGGTGTGTCGGGCGTGGTCCAAGACATCACTTGGCGCCATACAACGATTGAGGATGCCTGTGGACAGACCATCATTGTGCCCAACTCCAACATCTCCAAGAACACGCTCGTGCATTTGATGCCCTTTGGACGCGTGGCCGTGCCCGTTGCCGTAAAGGACACGTCTAAGTGGGCTTCCCTTGACGCGCTGGCAGACGAGCTCACGAGCGCAACCAAAACGGCCGTCTCGCCCATCTCGGGCTTTGACAAAGAGCCCTACGTGCTCTTTAGCGAAATCGGCGACTTTGGCATCAAAGGAAAGATCATCTTTATCGTCAGCGACGACAGCACCACTTTCACCGCTGCCGACGCCTGCATCCGCGCCATCGCCCCCATCATCGCCTAAACCACCGCAAAGGGGTCAGGCATCTTTGTAGTGGTTTTCATTCGTGGTACCATGGTTCATATAGTTGTTTAAACGACTAAGGGAGCAACATTATGGAAGAGGCCTATCGTCAAGCACGCAAGCGCGGCGAGCAAGGACGTCGACGCGCCATTAGCCAAAGCGAGCATCCATACCTTACGGACCTCGATAGCTTGGTTGCTCAGCTCCCCTTAGGTCAGCGAGAGAATGTCGGCCTGCGGGATATTCCGCTCGAAATGGTCGTCGGCACGGTCACCAAGGGCCGTCAGTCCGCCTTTTCGTGTAACTTTATGCCCCTGCTTCCGTTTAGCACCGAGTTCGCCCGCAAGTGGTCCAACCTCTACGACATCCAGGTGACCGAGGGCTATCGCGACCCCGTCATCGTCACCGAGTTCATGCATCGGTTCCATGTCCAAGAAGGCAACAAACGCGTCAGTGTCCTCAAATTCCTAGACGCCCCGACGGTTTCGGCCAAGGTCACCCGTCTCTACCCCGGCACATGGGATTCCGTCGAAAGCCGCCTGTACGGCGAGTTCTGCGCGTTTTGGCGCGTCTGCCCCCTATACGAGATCGAGTTCTCGCGTGAGGGAAGCTACGAAACGCTCGCGAAGATGCTCGGTCAGAACCTTATCGAAAAATGGCCGCAGAAAAAGGTCGACTACCTACGCCACACCTTCCTGCTCTTTAAGCGCGCCTACCTTCGCGCAGGCGGCGACCACCTGGACATTACGCCTGCCGACGCCATGCTCGTCTACCTCAATGTGTACAACCAGGACCGCCTGCTGGATACGCCGACGGATATCGTCGTAAACCGCCTGTGCAAGATCTGGCGCGAGCTGGTCATTGCCGGCAAAAATGACGAGGACAAGGTCGATCTTGTCGAAGCACCGAGCGTCGACGAGGAGGAGACGCCCGCCAAGTCCACCTCTGGCGTGCTCAACTTCTTTATGGGCAAGACCGTCTACTCGACGTCCAACCCCCTGCGCATCGCCTTTATCCATGAGTTCCCCTGTGCGACGTCGAGCTGGGACAGCCTGCACGACCAAGGGCGTCAGTATCTCGATGAGCACTTTGGCGGTATCGTGCGCACCGAGGCGTTCGAGGACTGTCACGATCCGGATGTGTTCTACGCCGCCGTGGAAACGGCTGTCAAACATGGAGCAAACGTCATCTTCTCGACCTCGCACCGCCTGATGGAATACACACTCAGAGCTGCCGTTGAGTATCCCCAGGTTCGGTTCCTTAACTGCTCTATCGGCCTTCCCCACCAAAGCGTCCGTTCGTACTTTGGCAAGATGTACGAGGCCAAGTTCCTCCTGGGCGCCCTTGCCGCCAGCATGGCGGACAACCATCGCATCGGCTACCACGCGTCGGTCTTCGCATCCGGCGCGCTCAGCGAGATCAATGCCTTTGCCATCGGCGCCTCGCTGCTCGACCCCCGCGCGCAAATTATCCTCACCTGGGGCGATGTGCCCGCCGGCGGTCTTGCCGAGGCCATGTGCCGCGAAGGCGTGAGCGTCATGACCGGCGCTGACATGTCAAAGTCGCTCGAAGACCCTACGGCCTACGGACTCCACCGCCTGGTCGATGGCAAGGTTTCCGGCATCGCCATGCCGGTATGGAACTGGGGCCGTTACTACGAGCTCATCGTTCGCAGCCTTCTGCACGGCACGTGGGACGAGACCAGCGATGACAACCAAGTGCGCGCCGTCAACTACTGGTACGGCATGAGCTCCGGCGTTATCGACATCCGTTACGCTCCGGGCCTACCCTACCAGACGCGCAAACTCGTGCAGTTGCTCCGCAACGGCATTGTCGAGGGATCCATCAACCCCTTTGGCGGCGAGCTCCACAGTCAGAACGGCGTGGTACAGATCGAAGGCTTCCCTCCGCTGCCGAGCACGCAGATTGTCGAGATGAATTGGCTGGCGGATAACGTGGTAGGCACCATTCCGCAGCTCGACGATGAGCCGAAAGTCCCTGCCCTATGAAAATCCTTGCCATAGCCGATACCGAAGAACGATGCCTTTGGGAGTGCTTTCGCAAGGAACGCTTTGAGGGAGTCGACCTGATTTTGTCCGCCGGCGATCTGGACCCGGACTATCTTGAGTTTTTGGTTACGGTCATCAACAAACCGCTCATCTACGTGCGCGGCAATCACGATGACCGCTACGCACGTCATGCACCGGGTGGATGTATCTGCGTAGAGGACAGCGTGTACACGTACCGAGGGATTCGCATTGCGGGCCTTGGCGGGTCCATGCGTTATCGCGACGGCGCCAACATGTACACCGAACGCGAGATGTCCAAGCGCATGCGTAAGCTGTCGCGTAAGGTTAGGATGGTCGGCGGGTGCGACATTCTGCTTACCCATGCACCCGCCGCCGGTATGGGTGATCTGGACGATCTGCCGCATCGAGGATTCGAGTGCTTTAACACAGCACTCGAATCCTGGAATCCCGACTACATGGTGCACGGGCATGTGCACCAAAGCTACGGTTGTGATTTTCAGCGCGAGCGTCAGCATGTGTGTGGAACGACGATCATCAACGCCTGCGGCTATACGCAGTTTGAGCTCGACCAGACGCACTACCCCATCCGCGGCTGGCAAGCAGCGTGGCTCAACTCACAAACCATGCGCCGCGAGCTCAAACGCCACGAAGCCATAGAGTCCTCAACCGCAAGAACGCCCTGGTAACCACCTTTAAGGCTTGACGCTGCGCCGGCCCCAAGCACCCCATCTCGCCCCTCAAACCGTCGCTCGCGTACC
>DBEWII010000050.1:0-4598 GCA_048384935.1 Collinsella aerofaciens
ATTTCAGTTCCATTATACCCGCTTTTTCTGGCTTTTTCAACACTTTTTCCGTGTGACAGTTGACTTTTTAAGGAAACCTGTGCTATATTGGCGGCATGGCCGATGGTCCGGGCTTCTCTGGCTGGACCAGGCGGCTGAGCTTAGGAGACAGAAAATTTTTTAGGAGGAATGGACATGTTATTCCAGATCTATGGCGAGACCGCCATGTACCAGCTGCTGGGCTTTGTGCTGGTGTTCACGGGGCTGGTGCTGGCCAACGAGTTCGCCCGCCGCACCAAAACCGGCGGCATCATTTGCTTTCTGGTGCTGCCCGCTGCGCTGACGGTGTATTTCATCGCCATCGCCATCGGCGCACGGGCCGGCGCGGAATGGGCCCTGAACAACCAGACCTACACCAATATGAACAGCTGGTTCCACTATGCCAAGCTGTACGCCGCCACCGCCGGGTGCATCGGCTTCATGATGCTCAAGTATAAGTGGAGCATCGGCAAGACGGAGTGGTTCAAGGTGTTCCCCTTTGCCATTGTGGCCATCAATATTCTCATCGCCGTGGTCAGCGACTTCGAGTCCGGCATCCGGGGCGCCATGGCCCTGAAGGAGTTCGGCGACCGCTGGTGGCTGTCCTCCGAGAACGTGTGGCTGTACGGCGGCTGGTGGAACTGGGTCAACGGCATTGCCGGTATCGTCAACATCTTCTGCATGACCGCCTGGTGGGGTATCTATTCCTCCAAGGACCAGAAGGACATGCTGTGGCCCGACATTACCTGGTGCTATATCCTGGCCTATGACCTGTGGAACTTCGAATACACCTACAACTGCCTGCCCACCCACTCCTGGTTCTGCGGCTTTGCGCTGCTGCTGGCGCCCACCGTCGCCGCCTTTATCTGGAACAAGGGCGGCTGGATTCAGAACCGCGCCTTTACGCTGGCCATTTGGTGCATGTTTGCCCAGGTGTTCCCGTACTTCCAGGAGGAGTCCATCTTTGTGACGCACTCCACGCTCGATCCCGGCGCCGCCACCGCGGTCTCGGTCGCCGCGCTGGTCGCCAACGTCGCCGCGATCATCTACGTCGCCTACCGTGCCAAGAAGCTCGGCCGCAATCCCTACAAGCAGGATGTCTTTGAGGGCACCAGCGATTGGGAGAAGGCCACTGCCCGCCGCGCCAAGGTTGATTACGCGCACGCCGAGTAACGTGCCTGGCGCAGACATCGCTTGAGCGCGAAGCAGCATAGCCGGCTCCGCGCAACTCAACGCATTGCAGAGCCCCCGGAATGTGATCGTTGCGCGTTCCGGGGGCCTTTTGCTGCCGCGAGGATGCGGCCGAACGATGCGCTCAGGTTAAATCAAATCTTATATTTCATACGCGCTTTATATGGCTCCATTTTTGGGTACAGTGTTGAGCCGATATTGAGCTTGGGGGATATATGAAAGATGAGACGATGGGCCAAGAGGATGCGGCCCAAGATGCAGAAGCGTGTGCCGAGGCTCTGGAGAGCCTAGACCAGATCACACTGGCCGAGATTGCGTTTGACGATTCGAGCGTTGATGTGCAGGATGAGGCACACGAAGGCACCGAGGACGAAGATAGCGATGCCAAAGACGCTCCTGACGAGGCCGAAGCCGAAGAGGACGAAAGCGAGGCCGACGACCAGCCCGAATCCGACACGAGCGAGGAAACCATCTTGCTCGACAGCTTGCCGGCCGAAGATTCGCTGACCCGCGAGCTTCCCGGCCTGGGCTCCGCGCCTGCCGTGGACGAGACCATCGCCATGGGCGATATTCCCCTACCGTCCGTTCCTTCGGCACGCGAAGCCGAGGTTCGTCATCGTAAGATGCCGCCCAAGCGCCGCAACCTGATGGTTGCCGGCGTTGTGGCCGTCGCGCTCGTCGCCGGCGGCGCAGGCTATGCTGCCTGGAACGGATATCAGCAAGAGCAGGCTGCCGCTGTCGCCGCCAGTGCACACACGATGATGTCGGTGCAGATTGGCGTGCATGCCGCAGGGCTCGACTGCTCAACTGGTTCCAAGATTCCCGTGCAGGTGAGCGGCCAGGATTCCGACGGTTCTTCCGTGAGCGAAACGCTCTACGTTGACGAACACGGTCGCGGCATTAAGCTGCTGCCCGGCGACTATACGCTCTCCATCGCTGGGTCCCCCATCGCAGCCGACGGTACCATTTACACCGTGCCGACCACCAAGGCGCAGGTCACCATTAAGAGCGATGGGCAGGATTTGAGTGCCCAGGCCACCTTTAAGCTCAAGGTGCCTTCGGCCGACACGGTGACTGACGACCAGATCGATGCCGCCGCCAAGTATGCCGAGGAAGGCGGGGTGAACTCCGCCGCGGTCGCAAAGGTGCTCCAGCAGGCGGCAACCGCGCGCCGTGACGCCGCCGTCAACGCCGTGAGCTCCCGCGAGGCACAGGCGGCCCGCGACGCCGATGCTCGACATAAGGCAACGGACCTGTATCAGCTCGATATTCCCGTTGAGTGGTACGGCAAAGTCGCGACTTGGCAAAACGGCAGCACGCTGTGCATTTATCTGGACGGCGACACCAACACACCGCTCGTGACGCTCGTCGCGGTGCGCGAGGGCGAGAGCTTTACGCCCGATGAGGGCGACGCGGTTTTGGGTGCCGCAAACCTCGGCAACGGCTACACCGTCTACGCCAGCGGCCCCGTCTATCCGTACGTGGTGCCCCAGACCATCAACGGACGCACGCAAGACCCCGTGTCGACCTACCCCATGGACACTGCAGTTGAGCTTGTCGAGCTAACGACCGGCAACCGCTATACCTATAGCCAGATCAAGAACGTGCTGGTCGGCAAAGACGGCAACGCAGACTCCGCGACCAAACTCGAGACCGACTACCTCGCCCAGATTCTGATGCCGAGCATCAAGGCCCAGGACTAGCCGGGCGCATCACGGTGCTCCCCAACCGTAATGAAGGGGCCAGGAGGTCCTGGCCCCACAGATCCGTAGATGATTAGGCAAGGAGCCACTTCCATGCGGGCACAACGTGTACCGCACCGTGCTCGCATGGAATATCGGCCTGCTCATCCATGGTAACGATTGCCGACTCGCCAAGATCGAACTGGGCCATCGAGGCATCAAGCGCGGCAATTTCGCGCTCGCGCGTTTTCTCACTTGCCATATCCACACTCACCTGAATCAGGCTATAAGCCCGCATGAGAAGTGCGTCCCCAGCCACAAAGTCCACCTCATGGCTTTTGCTCTTCTCTTTGATCAGCAGGCGGCAGACCGATCCGACCCTCACCGCGGGAGTCCTTCTTCTTAGCGCGTTGAACACTGCGGTCTCGAGCCTCTGACCCTGGTCCAATGCCGATGCGGGAGAGAATGCTCCAAACATCGCAGGATCGACAGCGTAGACCTTAGAAGCAGACCGCATGTTATTTGCCAGTGAACGCGTGAACTCCGGCACGGAGAACAGCAGGTAGGCATCCTCATAATACTCAAGTAAGTCGCTGAGCGAATTACGACTGACGGGTATCTGCCTGCTCTTGAACTCGTTGTACACTTTGTTCACCGACAGCTCTCGTCCCGAAGATGCCATACACCGCGTTAGGAACAGCGATGCCAGGCGAGGGTTCTTGACGTCGTAACGCTCAACGACGTCCATAGCGACCGTTCGCGAAGCATATTCCTGTAGCAGCTGAATCGCGTCTGCGGGCGTCTGCTCAAGCGTCGCGATGAATCCCCCTCGTTCAAGATATCCGATCAGATGATGTCGAAGCAGCGCTGCATCGCTTGGGGAAAAGGTCGCATCTGGCTCGAAAACGCTCCCCGTCTTATATCGAACGTATTCCGAAAAACTCAACGGAAAAAGCTCCCGTATAAGAGAACGACCCCTGAACTCGCTCTTAAGCTCTGAGGACAGCATCTTAGAAGAAGATCCCGTCACATAGACGGTCGCTTTCTCCGTATCGACTACACGCCGCAGAAACGCACCCCATTCGGGAATTTCCTGGATCTCGTCAAAGAAAATGTAAGCGCCCTCGGTTCGAGCAGCAGGATACAGCGCATAGAACGTGTCGAGCACGTCCGCCAGCAGCGATGACTCATACGGGCGCAAGCGTTCGTCCTCAAAATTAAAGTAAAGCATCCGGTCAAGCTCGACGCCCCGGCCCTGAAGCCGCTGCATCTCCTGATACAGGCGATACGTCTTTCCACAACGGCGGGCCCCCACAACCACATTTACGATGTTGTCGCGCTTTGGCTCCTGTGGGTTTCCCAGATCAAGGTCTCGCTCAAAGACCTGCGGAACCCCCTGCTGTTCAAAGTCCTTTATTTTCTGGGCGATCAAGTCGTTGAATGCCATGATTCTCCAATCTTGCTCTCTAGCTAATCAAAATTATACTGATTCTTGATTAATTAAAGAGCAAGATTGTGTGTAGCTCGATTAACACTTAAGCAAGTTTTTTCACTGTTATTGCTCCGAAGGATATCGAGTGGCTAAGAGGACAACCGAGCTCGAATGCGACTCCCCGAGCAGTCAATTTGGGACGGGGCTTTTTTGACTACCCTCCCCCTGTAGAAAAATCCCTAACGCAGTTGCGGGGTTAAATTGGAAGTTTTTTT
>DBEWII010000051.1:0-23911 GCA_048384935.1 Collinsella aerofaciens
GTTCTTTCGTCCTGCGGAGTGTCCGCGAAGGTCAGCCCTCAGATCCTGCTACGACTACGTCCTCGGATTGTGTGGCTGAATGAAGGACGTGGTTGTGGGGGCCTTTTGTCCCCTTCGCTGTTTCGCGGCTTTGCCGCGAAAGGCGCGTTACTTTGGGGATGGATGGGGGGCGTGGCTGTTGCAACGCCTTACCCCTTTGCTTTTTCGCGCCTTTGGCGCGAAACGCGCAGCACCTTGGGAAATGCATTGATGCGTGGGCGTGGCTGGATTGCGGATTCAAATGGCTAGAGAGATATGGGTGCGAACAAGAAATCGTTATTGGGGTCATCCTTTTCCATAAACTCATCGAGACAAAACGTCATGTAGATTGGAACGTACAGAACCTTGCCCTCTTTGCTGAGATTCTCGTGGCTCAGTACAACGGCCTCGGGAATTTTGTACTCGCCCACACTCATCAGACGATCGAGGGCCGCGTGCGCTCGAACCTTCTTGCCCGATTTGACCTCGATTGGGACAACATGCCCGTGGGCGCCTTCGATCACAAAGTCAACTTCACCGACCTCACGCGTTTGGTAGTACCATGCATCCGCCCCGAGGGCAACAAGTTCCTGCGCGACCACGTTCTCATAGAGACCACCAAGGTTGGGAGTTTTCATATCAAGATAGACAGCGCGTGCGGTGCTGCCGGGGTACCGCGATGCGAGCATGCCCGTATCAGACTCATATAGTTTGAAGGCCGTCGTTTTCTCCGTCCTCTTGAGAGGACTCCGTGGCTCCGTCACCCTGGCGACCATCAATCCAACACCTGCGTTAACAAGCCACAGGAAATCCTGCTCATATTTTTTAAGGCGAGCTCCCTCACCCAGAGACGAAACAACAAAGCGATGAGACTCCGCCTCAAGCTGAACGGGAATTTGCTCAAAAATCGACCGAACGTTAAACGCTCGAGTCGATGCATATTTTGAGATATCGCTTTTGTACTGATCGACCAGCTGAGTTTGAAGCTCACGTGTGCTCACGAGCGAATAACCCGAATCAATATAATTCTGAACGACCTCCGGCATGCCGCCGCAAACGATATAAGCTCTATAGTTCTTGAGCATCGCCTCATGAATATAGTTTTCGACAGGATGTTTCTCGACAAGGCAGCTGCGAATGCCTGCAAGCACATTCTCGCTAACGCTGTTTGCCCAACAAAACTCTTCAAAATCCATCGGGCGCATAACAATGTGCTCTACATACCCCACCGGAAAAGAAGAGATCCCCTTAAACTCAGTCCCAAGCATAGACCCCGAGAAGACATAGCTAAAGCGCCCATCCTCGACCAACGCCTTCATGAGTGTAACGATCTGCGGATACTCCTGAATCTCATCGACAAAGACAAGCGTATCGCCCTCAACAAGCGGCGCATCCGCAAGAAGGGCTACGCGGTTGATAAAGTCAACGGAGTTCTTTGCGCCAACAAGTGCATTCCTTGCTTCGTCATCGAGTAGTAAATTGACCTCAAAATACGAAGCGTAGTTGCTTTTTCCAAACGCGCGAATTGCATAGCTCTTGCCAATCTGACGCGCACCAGTAACGAGTAATGCCTTATTGGAGTTATTCTTCCAGCTCAAAAGCCTATCAGTGACCTTACGGCGTAGCATTAAACCCCCAAATGACAAAAATTGCAGATAGAATCGCCTAAAATCATACAAAAATTGGCAGATAATAACGTCGTAAATATACAAAAATTAGGAGATAGCAAAGGTTCGAATAGGCCTCAAGGCCACTGAAACAGTGCTCTACTTTGCGAAGGGGCTGGGGACGCTGTTGGGTGCGCCTCCAGCCCTCTGATACTTACTTTGGATTCCGATGGTGGGGTGTTGTCGGTGCTGCTTGTTTGGTTACCTTGTCTCGCCGCTCTCTGTGCGTAGGCGGTAGCCGTGGACGAGGTCGCTAATAGCCGGCCAGGGAATCTGGCTGTCGACCCAAAATTGGAGCTGGACCAGATAGCGCTCGGTGGCGCGGGTGAGGGACGCGAACTGTTCGTGAGTCTCTACCTGGGCGTAGAGGTCGCGGCTGTGGGCGAGGATTGCCGTCGTGTCATCCATTTTGCCGGTGACGTCGAAGGCGCCCGAGAACCAGTCGCACAGGCGTGCGGCACTGTTTTTGATCGTTGCGAGGTCGGCGGTGCCGTCGTTGGCGTTTTCGTTGGCCTGGGCTCGCAGGAGGGAGAGGGCGTCGGCGGCGTTCATGCAGTAACCGACGGTGAAGTTCCAGACGGCGAATTCGCGGCCGGTGTCGAGTTTGCGGCGGCGCATGTAGTCGATGTCACGCGGTTCCTCGAGCATCATTTGATCGGCGAGGGCCTCAAGTGCAGTGGTGTACTCGGCAAGGTCGAGCGTGAGCAGATCGTTGATATCCATCATCTTTAGGCCTCCGTTTCGATCTCGACGATTTCGTTTTTAATGTACATGCCCTGGTTGTCCCAGACATTGCGGCAGGCGGCGGCAAAACGCTCGCGGTCGGCTTCGCAGATGCGGGCGAACATGTTGCAGGTGCCAAAGGGCTCGCACACGTCAAAGAAGATGCAGATTGACGACCATCCGCCATACCAGCTCACGGCACCCGCTGGCTCGTGAAAGACGGGGTTCTCGATGTGCTCGTAATTGGCGATGGGGCCCGAGACAGGATACGTCACCTCGGCATCGCAGATCTTGGCCGAAAAGATACGTGACTCGACTGGACAGGATGATTCGAACAGCTTGCATGTCTCGGGAGCCTTGTCCCAGAGCATGTCGGCGAGAAACGTCTCGCCATTCAGCGTGATCTTGAGCATTTTTGTCATAGCAAGGACCTCCTCAATCCGTCGCTCAAGGGGTTCGCTGGCGGATAAGGAGAAGACAGCAGTGGGGTCGCCGAACCCAAACTTCACGACAGGTCTCTGTCGCCCCAGCCCGCGCTGTTCTTCGCTAAAGTACCATGCCGCAATTGCGCGTGCAATATCAGTTTTTGGTTTTCTGGAAGCGGCAATCGACGAGACGGCTCGCCGGCTGCCGGCCGACGCGCGGCATAGGCACTCATCTATATTCCTTATGCTGGATGAAAAACGCCATGTTATTGCAGGGCTGCATACTCGTCCAATAAGTGCATAGAATCTCGTATAGTGCGAGTAAGATATTACGCTGCCTGTTTTGTGTTTAGCAAAGATACAGTTTGCATAATCTGGTCTAATCCCTGCTCTATTAAAATAAAGTCGCACGTAAATGGCGTAAACATATCTGAGCTGGGGTTCTGTACGCTGAGCGGATAAAAACGACCGTTCACCGTTCAACTATTTTCAAAATGAATAAAATGAGCGATAAAGAGAATATAAACCTTAATAAACTCGCGTATTGCACGGGCGCGGGTTATTAATGGGTTGTAGGCCTTTTACAGAAAGGATTCCAGCAATGTCTAAGCCTCTTGGCAAGCCCGATCGTATCGTCGTCGCCCTTGGCGGCAACGCCCTCGGCAACAACCCCGTTGAGCAGATCGAGGCCGTGAGCAACACCGCTCACGCTCTTCTCGGCCTGATTGAGCAGGGTAACGAGATCATCATCACCCACGGCAACGGCCCGCAGGTCGGCATGATCCAGAACGCCTTCGCCGCTGCCCACGACGCCATCGGCACCCCCGAGATGCCGCTGCCCGAGTGCGGCGCCATGTCCCAGGGCTACATCGGCTATCACCTGCAGCAGGGCATTGGCCGCGAGATGCACAAGCGCTATAAGCGTTGGCACGCCGCAACCGTCGTCACCCAGATCGAGTGCGACCCCGACGATCCCGCGTTCAAGAACCCGACCAAGCCGATCGGCCCCTTCTACACCGAGGAGCAGGCCAAGGAGTTCATGGCCGAGGATCCCTCCAAGGTCTTCGTCGAGGATTCCGGCCGCGGCTGGCGTCGCGTCGTCGCTTCCCCCGATCCCAAGAAGATCGTCGAGGCTGACTCCATCCTCAACCTGCTCGACAACGAGTTCATCGTCATCGCCTGCGGTGGCGGCGGCATCCCCGTCGTCCGCGACTACGAGAACAAGGGCTGCTACAAGGGCGTTCCCGCCGTCATCGACAAGGACCTGGGCGGCGAGCTGCTGGCCGAGGACTGCGACGCCGACGTTCTGTTCCTGCTGACCGCCGTTGAGCATGTCGCCATCAACTTCGGCAAGCCCAACCAGGAGGAGCTCGAGGACCTCACCGCCGACGAGGCCGAGCGTCTGGCCGACGAGGGCCAGTTCGGCAAGGGTTCCATGGAGCCCAAGGTCCGCGCTGCCATCAAGTTCGCCCGTTCCCGCAAGGGCCGCACCTGCATCATCGGCGCTCTGGACAAGGCCGCCGAGACCATGGCTGGCCTCTCCGGTACCCGCATCCACGAGTAGTCTCTACTCTGTTGCCTCTCTCGTGGGCGCCAGGCAAAGCGCCCACAAACTAGCCTCTCTTCATGAGCCCCGCAGTCCGCTCCGACTGCGGGGCTTTTGCTATTCACCTAGTCATTGGGGACAAACCCGGCACTTGGGGACGGTCCTTTCCTGCCGGCAGCTTGGGACAGTCCTTAATAGTCATTGGGGACGTTCTTAAACGACTAGTCAAACAAGAACGTCCCCAACGACTACTCATTTAAGTCTGTCCCCAATGACTGCCCAATGGCTGGGAAGGCGCATCCCACACCGACGCATTGCCTTCGGGCCCTCTCCCCAGGCTCTCCATAGCTCAGCTGGACTCCCCGCAACCTGTTCCGAGTTGGCGGAACGAGCGCGACGTGGAGTGTCATTCTTTACCGCGTTAGACTAGACGCAGGGAAAGGAGGAGGACATGGATGCTCGCGTCAAGCAGCTTGTAAATATGATCGAGGACGCTCAGCCTGTCGCTGTCGCGGTACTTGCCAAGCGTCTCGAGGTAAGCGAGCGCGCCGTGAGAAACTATATCCATCGCGCAAACGACAGCCTTGCAGGGGTTGCACGCATCGTTGGCAGCAAGGGGCAGTATCGTATCGATGTTGCACGTGCAGATGAGCTTGCTCGCTTGCTAGACGGTGCGGCTCTGGCCCATCCGGGCATTCCTGATACGCGCGATGGCCGTGTGTCCTTCCTTCTTAACGACCTCCTCATGCGGTCCCAGTGGGTGACGATTGAGGAGTATGCGGATTTACTCTACGTTTCGGCGCGGACTCTGTCCAATGACATGCGTCTGGTAGAGCAGAAACTCGCCCAATTTGACTTAACGCTCGAAAAGCGCCCACGCTACGGAATCCGCGTTGCGGGCGGGGAGTCACAACGGCGCCTGTGCCTGGCCTCGCTGGTGAGGCCCGTGTTGCCCGACACCGACGATGCAAAGCTCGCCGAGCGCCTGCGGGCCATCGCCGCATGTGTGGACGATGCCCTGACGGCCTCGCCCGTCACGGTGAGCTCGCTGGCATCCCGCAATCTCATCATGCATCTTTACATTGCTCTTGGCCGCATCGAGCAGGGCTGCTATGTCCCAGCTGTAGAATCGGACGTTCAAAAACTGGAGGGAACGCGCGAATACGCCGCGGCTTTCCAGATTGCCGCAAACATCAAGGATGCCCTGGGCGTGAGCATGCCCCGAGAAGAGGTTGCCTTTATCGCAATCCATTTGCTCGGCAGGGGCACGGGCGTGCCCGAGAAGGGCTCTGCCGTTATCTCGGACGAGATGTGGGAGATTGCTTCCGAGATGGTACGTGCGGTCAACGATGAGTTTAGGTTTGACTTTAGCGGCGATCTTGAACTTCGCATGAACCTTGCTCGGCATATCGGCCCTCTGGGCTATCGCCTTGAATATCACATGCATATGGATAACCCCATGCTGCCCGATATCAAGACGAGGTTTCCGTTGGCCTATTCGATGGCAGCTGGCACCTCGCAGGTACTCGAGCGTCATTTTGGCAGCCAGCCCTCTGATGAAGAGCTCGGCTACATCGCCATGGCATTTGCCCTGGCCCTCGAGCAGCAAGCCGACCAGCCGCGTCGCAAGCGCATCCTGATCGTGTGCGCCTCGGGAGCGGGAAGCGCCCGTATGCTCGAGCACCAGTACCGCAAGCAGTTTGGCATGTATATCGATTCGATTGAGACATGCGATGTCGCCCGCGTGGGAACGTTCGATTTTTCGCACATCGACTACGTGTTCACAACGGTGCCGCTCAACGTCAAGTTGTCCGTGCCCGTCCGCGAGGCCGATTTCTTCTTGGAGACGAGCGATGTCAACGCTATCCGCAAGGTGCTGAGCGACGACACTGCGCAATCGGACTCCGTAAGCTCTTTCTTTAGCCGTGCCCTGTTCTTCAACCGCGTTGAGGCGTCGTCGAAGCAGGCCGTTCTCCGATATCTCTCCGAGCGCGCCGTCGAGAGCGGCCGTGTCGATGCCCAGTTTGCCCAAGAGGTCGCCGAGCGCGAGAGCGCGAGTGCCACCTCGTTTGGCAATGGGGTAGCCATGCCCCATGGGATGCATCCCTTGAGCGCCGAGGCCTTTGTTACCGTGGGCCTGCTCGAACATCCCATTCTTTGGGACGAATACGGCCATGAGGTCGATATCGTCTTTATGGTGTCGTTTGCCCGGTCGGGCGGCGATGAGGCGCGGATCTTGAGCTCACTGCTCGCCGAGATCTTTATGGACCGCCAGGGGGTCGAGCGCCTACGCGAGCGCCGGTCCTGGCATGAGCTGATGGCGCTTGTGCAAGCGCATACGGCTTAAGACTTCTTTTGTCGATAACCCTGTCTGTCTACCTGCAATAAACCTCGAGGATTGCGGGCGGGAGATAGGCGTTTCGAATATTCAAGTACAAACCAAACATCACGGGAGAGGAGACCGTTATGGACGATCAGGGAACCGAGATGGTTTCGTTTCAGCTGGTCGCTGCAGCGGGAGAGGCACGCAGCCTTGCCTTCGAAGCCCTTGAAAAGGCAAAAGCGGGGGATTTTGACGCCGCCGCCAAACTCATGAAGCAGTCAAAGGATGCGGGAATCAAGGCTCACCACATCCAAACGCAGCTGCTTTCGACTGAGGCAGCGGGCGAGCATCTGTCGGTGGATGTGTTGCTGGTCCATGCTCAGGACCACCTCATGTGCTCCATGCTTGCTCAGGAGCTCGTGCAGGAGCTGATCTGCCTGTATGAGTGCACTGCAACCAAGAACGCCTAGCGGCGTGCGGTGACTATCCAACCAATCAATGCGAAGGGAATCCCTTATGAAGATCCTTCTTGTTTGCGCAGCTGGTCTGTCTACAAGCATTCTGATGAAGAAACTCGAGAAATATGCGGAGCAAAACGGCATCGAGCTCGATATCGATGCGGTGGGTATCGGCGAGTATCAGGAGACGTGCGCCAATTATGACGTGCTGCTCTTGGGCCGCAGGTGTCCTACCAGCTCAACACCGTCAAGCAGGGGAGCGGTAAGCCGACCGCGGTCATCCCCGCACAGGACTACGGCATGGGCAACGCCGCCAACGTGCTGGCACTCGCCCAGTCGCTGTTGGGTTAGGAGGCGACCATGGAGAAGTTCATGACCCTGCTTCAGGAAAAACTGACCCCTATCGCCAATTTCTGCGGCACCGAGCGCCACTTTGCCTCCATGCAAAAGGGCTTTATGAGCGCGATCAGCTTCATTTTGGTATCTGCCGTCTTTATGATCCTCGCCAACCCGCCGGTCACGGCCGACCTGGTGGCGCAGGGCGGGTTCTGGTCCGTCTTTGGCCCTTGGCTCGATTTTGCGACGGCCAATAAGCTCACGCTGCTCATCCCCTTCAATATGACGATGGGCATACTGTCGGTGATCGTGACGTTCGCAATCGCCTATAACCTGGCGGGCACCTACAAGATGCCCAAGCTTAACGCCGGCATGACCTCGCTGGTGATGTTCCTGATCGCCGCGGCGCCGTCGTCCTACTACCAGCTTGCTGACGAGTCCGTGCTCCAGGCGGTCCCCTGCACCTATCTGGGTGCGCAGGGCCTGTTTACCGCCATCATCGTTGCCTTGGTCTCCGTCGAGGTCACGCGCTTCTGCCAGACCAAGGGCATCACCATCAAGATGCCCGATGGCGTGCCGCCGTTTTTGTCCGAAACCTTTGGCGCCATCGTACCTATGCTCGCCAACATCCTCATCTTCTTTGGCGGCAACCTGCTGATCCAGATGATCGATCCCGCGCTGTCCATCCCCTCGGTTATCGAGAAGCTGCTCGCTGCTCCGCTTTCCGTCGCAGTTGACTCTGTGCCCGGCGCACTGCTTATCTGCTTCATGACGCTGCTGTTTTGGTGCTTTGGCGTCCACGGCAACATGATCGTAATGCCCATCACCGCCCCGGTCTCGCTTGCCGCCTTTGCCGCCAACGCCTCGCTCTATGCTGCCGGGCAGCCGCTTGAGTTCCACCCGGTGCTCATGTCGTTGGCCATCAACCTCATCGACGGCACGGGTAATACGTTCTCTTTTGTGGCGCTCTGCGCGTTTAGGGCAAAGTCGCAGCAGCTCAAGGCATTTGGCAGGGCATCGATCGTGCCGAGCTTCTTCCGTATCTCCGAGCCCGCGATCTTCGGCGCGCCCATCATCTTCAACCCGATCCTCATGATTCCGTTTGTGCTAGGCGGCATGATCTCGGCCCTGCTGTATTGGGGTGCGGTCTCACTGGGTCTTGTCTCTAACTTCTACATCTTGGTGAGCGGCACGTTCCCCATCTTCGTTCAGGGCTTTGTCCAGTGCCTCGACCCGCGCATCTGGGTGTTTACGATCGTTTTGATCGTGGTCATGGCTGTGGTCTGGTACCCGTTCTTTAAGGTGTACGATAACCAGCTCCTGGCTCAGGAGCAGGAGAACGCCGCGGCAGCTTCTGCCGAGGATGCTGAGTAGCATGAGTTACTTTGACAGAACGTCTGCCGCCGGTATGCCCGAGGGCTTTTTGTGGGGTGGTGCCCTCGCCGCCAACCAGGCCGAAGGGGGGCTGGAACGAGGGCGGCCGCGGCATGTCGCACTCCGACCTGATCCCACAGGGTTCCGACCGCTGGGATGTAATGTTTGGCAGGCAAAAGCCCGTGGACGATCCGGACAGGCTGTATCCATGCCGCTGGGGCAACGACTTCTTCCATCATTGGCACGAGGATGTCGAGCTCTTTGCCGAGATGGGCTTTAAGTGCCTGCGTCTTTCAATTTGCTGGAGCCGTATTTTTCCCACAGGGATGGAGGCCGAGCCCAACGGCGAGGGCTTGGAGTTTTACCGTCAGGTATTCGAGGCGCTGCGCGAGCATGAAATCGAGCCGCTTGTGACGCTGTCGCACTACGACTATCCGTTGGCTCTGGTCGAGCGCTATGGTGGCTGGCAAAGCCGAGAGATGATCGAGCGGTATGCGCACTACGTCGAGACCGTCGGACGTGCGTACCAGGGCCTCGTGCGTTATTGGCTCACCTTCAACGAGATCAACAGCGTGGCGCTGTCCTATCTCAACGCGGGCGTCACGCTCGAGGATGAGCGTGACCGTGCAGCCGTGACTGCGGCGTTCTCGCACCATATGTTTATGGCGAGCGCTCGCGCTGTCGAGATTCTGCACAAGATCGATCCCGCAAACAAGGTGGGTTGCATGGTCGCTGCCGGTGCGACCTATCCGTACCGTTGTGCGCCCGAGGACGTATGGCTTGCGTATGAGGAGGACCGCGGCCGCTACTTCTACACAGACGTGATGGCTGCGGGCGCCTATCCTGCTTGGAAGCTGCGTGCACTCGAGAAAGAGGGTGTTCACGTGCCCTTTGAGCCGGGCGATACGGAGTATCTGGCAGAGCATACGGTCGACTTCATCTCGTTCTCGTACTATTGCTCGCGCTTGGTGTGCGCCGATGATCAGGTGATCGCCGAGAAGGCGGAGGGCAACGTGTTCCCGACGCTGCGCAATCCGTGCCTCAAGGATAAAGAGACTGCCTGGAAATGGCAGATCGATGCGCTGGGTTTGCGCGTGACGCTTGCCGGCTACCACGATCGTTACCATCTTCCGCTCTTTATCGCTGAGAACGGTGTGGGCGGACTCGATGCGCTGGAAGACGGCAAAGTCCACGATGCGTATCATATTGATTACCTGCGAAGGCATATTCTTGCGCTGCGCGATGCAATTGTCGAGGACGGTGTTGACCTGATGGGATACACGCCGTGGGGCTGTATCGATTTGGTGTCGGCCTCGACGGGGCAGATGAAGAAGCGCTATGGCTTTGTTTATGTTGATGCCGATGATATGGGCAAAGGCACGTTCGATCGCTACCGAAAGGACAGCTTCTGCTGGTATCAAAAGGTCATTGCATCAAATGGCGAGGACTTGAGTTAACCCTTGCAAGCCTGCTGCCCCCGCGGCCCGTTTCGGCCGCGGGGGCTTTTGCTATTTACCTAGTCCCCGATGAGACCCTCATTCTGTGGGTAGTCATTGGGGACGTTCTTAAACGACTAGTCATTTAAGTCTGTCCCCAATGACTGCGGAAACCCGGCACCTGGGGACGTTCCTTTTCTGCCGGCAGCTTGGAACAGTCCTTAAAGCCCGCATCAATCAACTGCGGAAAGCGCATCCCAGAATGAGCGTCCAACATGGGACATGGTTTCCCTTGAGGGCCTCAACCGGAAAATGCATCCCGGAATGTTGCCGGAAAGTGGAACGTAGTTTCCCAAACAGGCCGTGCGCGGAAAGTGCATCTCGCTATCGAACTTCAAAGCGGGATGCATTTTCCGTGCCAGCAGTTCCGGGCAGCCAGAGACCACTCATTTAAGTCTGTCCCCAACGACTAGTAGTAGGCCCACATGGCTTCGACTTCGTTGAGGACCTCTACGACGCCCCAGCGGCGGGCGCTGCGGCTGGCCGAGTTGGGATCGAAGACTTCAATCTGGTCGGCGTCGTCAATACCGTAAAGTACAATGTAGTGGCCCACGTTGGTAAAGGTGCCCGGCCGAACGGCGGCGATGACGGGCGCTCCCGAACGCAGCGCCTGAGTCATCGAGTCGCGATCGTTATGAAGCTCCGTTCCGTTAAGTCCCAACTGCCACGCACCGCTCGTCATAAACGACCATTCGGTTGCACCGGTGGGGGCGTAATTGCCTGCCTCGGAAAGCGCGCACATATTGACGGGGGTCATATCGGTGCGTCCCGTCTTAAAGATATAGACCATGGTGAGGCACGTAGGCCCGCAGGCATTTTGGCGGATGGTACCGCCGGCGTAAGGCAGCTCCGACCATGCAGGGTCGATCTGATAGATATGGGGCATCGTGCCGGCTTGCCATTGCGAGCGCGGGGTCGAAAAGGCGAAAGAATAACCGGGCGCGACGGGGGCCTTGAGCAGCTTGTCCTCGGCGGTGGGCTCGAGACCGGCCGAGCCGTGGGACATACAGGAGCTCATAAGCACAAAGACCAGACAGATGAGGATAGAGCACAGTGCGAGGCAAAGCCGACGAGCCGGCAGGGCGGGGGCATTCACGTACGATGTCGAGCGGTAGGGCTTGCCGTCGCGTCCGCCTTGGGGATGCGAAAAGAAGCGGTTGATATGGCTGCCGGGCTGACGTGCGCCGTTGCGGCGCAGTTGCGGAACCTCGGCTTGGCGCTGTCGAGTGCGCGCGCCCAAGCGGCTATCTTGCTGTGCGCTTGTGCCCGTGCTCGGACGGCCACTCTGCCGTGTTCTGTTTGTCTGCTGCCGAGACGAAGGCCTGGGTTGCTCTTGAGGGCGTTGCGGATTGCTGCTCGTGGCACTTCTGGGCGTCGGCGTGGTGCGGCCAGCAAGGCGAACGCTTTGTCGCCGTTGATCACCGTCGTTGTATCCGTATGCCATTCGTACCGCCTTGTCTCATGTATAACCTGTCTATCCTACAAAAAAGATGTGCAACAAATGGGTCCGCGCGTCAAAAGCTCGGTAAACGGTACGAAAGGCGCAAAACACACGGCCTCAAAAACATCTCTATATGCGTCCGATGAGCGTACGCCCGTCGGACGGGCGACAACAATGAGCGGCAAACCGTGCCGTTCGTCCCAAAAACGGCGCCGCTCGTTTTGCAGTTCTGCCTTCGGTCGAGCCACAAGCGGCGCTGCTGTGCCAAGGCCGTATCTTAAAGCCATGAAATAAAAGCGCGCGGCAAAACAGACCGCGCAAGGGGTGACGCCAAAGAGGCGTCAATAAGGAAAGGAGGGGAACAATGGCGGACAAGAACGCAGAAGTTGCAGTCGAAGGTAACGGCGGCATGAAGAAAACGCTTTCGCTCTGGAACTTCTTCACCATCGGTTTCGGTGCCATCATCGGAACTGGCTGGGTTCTGCAGGTCGGCGACTGGATGGTCGTGGGCGGCGGTCCCGTTCCCGCTATGATCGCATTCCTCTTGGGTGCAATCTTTCTCGTGCCCGTCGGAGCTGTTTTCGGTGAGCTCACGGCTGCTATCCCCATCTCGGGCGGCATCGTCGAGTATGTCGATCGTAGCTTTGGCCGTACGCTGAGCTATATCACCGGTTGGCTCCTGGCCCTGGGCAACGGCATACTGTGCCCGTGGGAGGCAATCGCTATCTCGACCCTCGTGTCCGAGATGTTCGGCAGCCTGCCCGGTCTTGAGTGGCTGCGTGCCGTCAAGCTCTATACCATCCTGGGCGCCGACGTTTACCTGTTCCCGACGCTGATCGCGCTCGGCTTTGCAACCTACGTCATCTTCCTCAACTTCCGCGGTGCCAGCTCGGCCGCCAAGCTGCAGGCCTTCCTGACCAAGGCCCTGCTCTGCGGCATGCTGCTCGCCATGGGCGTCTCGCTGTTCACCGGCTCGCCGGACAACGCCATGCCCGTGTTCTCCCAGGTCACCGGTGCTGGCGGCGGCAAGCCTGCTACCGAGGGCACCAGCCTGTTCGCAGGCATCGTTTCGGTCCTGGTTCTGACCCCGTTCTTCTACGCCGGTTTCGACACCATTCCTCAGCAGGCTGAGGAAGCGGCCGAGGGCCTCAACTGGAACAAGTTCGGCAAGATCATCTCCCTGGCCCTGCTGGCCGCAGGCGGCTTCTACATGGTCTGCATCTACTCGTTCGGCACCATCCTCGACTGGCATGAGTTCGTTAAGAGCCCGGTTCCCGCGCTTGCCTGCCTCAAGGGCATCAACATGCTCCTGTACCTGGCCATGCTCGTCATCGCCACGCTTGGACCCATGGGCCCGATGAACTCCTTCTACGGCGCCACGAGCCGCATCATGCTCGCCATGGGCCGAAAGGGCCAGCTGCCCGAGAAGTTCGCCGAGGTCGATCCCAAGTCCGGCGCTCCCAAGCTCGCCTGCGTCGTTCTGGGCGTCATCACCGTCGTCGGTCCGTTCCTGGGCAAGAACATGCTCATCCCTCTGACCAACGTGTCGGCTCTCGCCTTCATCTTCTCCTGCGGCATGGTCGCCCTCGCTTGCCTACGCATGCGCTTCACCGAGCCCGACCTGCCTCGTCCCTACGAGGTGCCCGGCGGCAAGTTTGGCATCAGCCTCGCTATCGTTGCCTGCGGCACCATCATTGGCCTGCTCGTGATCCCGTTCTCTCCCGCCTCCCTCAACATGGTGGAGTGGAGCATCGTGATCGGCTGGTTGGCTATTGGCCTGGCCCTCATGGCTTTCACCAATTCCCGCAAAAAGTAACGCCTAGCCGGGGCGGATCGGGTGCGCTGGACCCTCTCTTCCGCGCACCGAACCCGGCGCCACTTGGGTAGCTTTGTGAGGCCTTAACCCAACACGGCCTCGCCCACTATATGGATCCATAAGGAGGAACCATGTCCACTAAGTATGCAATCGTTGGCGGCAAGCTCATCGACGGCACCGGTGCCGAGCCGGTCGAGAACTCCCTCGTTCTCGTCGACGATAACGGCAAGATCGAGTATGCCGGTGTCATGCAGGACCTTCCCGAGGGCGTTGAGGTTATCGACGCCGCCGGCAAGACCGTCCTTCCCGGCCTGATCGACACCCACCTGCACTTCTCGGGCAACCTGACCGACGATGACACCGATTGGGTCATGCAGCCGCTCCTCGAGAAGCAGGCCGTCGCCGTCAAGCAGGCCTACGACTGCCTCACCCACGGCCTCACCACCGTCTGCGAGATCGGCCGCTTTGGCATCCAGATTCGCGACTGCATCGACAAGGGCGTCTTCAAGGGCCCGCGCGTCCTGGCCACCGGACTCGGCTTCTGCCGTGTTGCCGGCCACGGTGACTCCCACCACTGCAGCCAGGAGCTCAACAAGGAATCGCACCCCTGGGGCGATCAGGTCGACGGTCCTTGGGATCTGCGTAAGGCCGTCCGTCGTCGCCTGCGCGAGAACCCCGATGCCATCAAGATCTGGGCTACCGGTGGCGGCATCTGGCGCTGGGACTCCGGTCGCGACCAGCACTACTGCTCCGAGGAGATCCAGGCCGTGATCGAAGAGGCCAAGTTGGTCGGCATCCCCGTGTGGAGCCACTGCTACAACAACCACGCCGCTGCCTACGATTCCGTCCGCTTTGGCTGCGAGCAGCTGATCCACGGTTTCGATATCGATGAGCGCACCATGGACCTCATGGCCGAGCAGGGCACCTTCTTCACGCCGACGATCGCCTTCCTGCCCACCTGGTACGCCACCTATCCGCCCGTCTACGTCCCCGAGCTGCACGACAAGTACGAGGGCACCCTGGTCGAGAAGGAGCTGCAGCGCAACTACGACTGCCTGCGCGAGGCCAAGAAGCGCGGCGTCGTCATGACGATCGGCTCCGACTCCTTCTCCTTCGTCACCCCGTACGGCACCTGCTCCATCGAGGAGATGTACGAGTTTGTCGACAAGATCGGCTTCACCCCGGTCGAGACCATCACCTGCGCCACCCTCAACGGTGCCAAGATGTGCCACATCGAGGACGAGACCGGTTCCATCGAGGCCGGCAAGTGCGCCGACCTGCTGGTCGTCAACGGTGACGTCGCCGCCGACATCCACGTGCTTAACACCGACAACATGGACGTCATCATGAAGGACGGCTGGATCGTCGAGGCTGGCACCTTTGGCGAGGCCAACAAATACAGCGCCTAAGATACCGTTTGTCGATGGCTGGATGTAAAACACAGTTTTTGATTGCATAATGCAATGGAGAGGGTCGCTTGCGGCCCTCTTTATTGCTATGGGGCGCGTCAGTAAGAAGGAGATGACGGTGGATCTCAATAGGCTGATTCTGGGCAAGAGCTACAACTCTACCAAGGTCTTTCGTACCGCTCAGCATGTGGTTCAAGCCATCTTGCTCGGTATCGTCGTTCCGCTGCTTATCCTGCTGCTCATCTGGGATCTAACCGATAATCCCAATCCCGTTCCGGCCGTTGTCGTCATTGCCGGCTTGGTCATGCTGTGCTTCTTCTTCTCGTACGTCTTTGTCGTTCCCGACGACCTCACATCGAGCGCTACCGACCGCACGCTCGCCATCGCGTCGAAAATATTCGCCTACACGTCGCGCGGCCTTACGCCCGAAGCTGCCCTGGGCGCCTCTAAGATCATCCTGTCCGAAACTATCGCCTCTGCCATCTGCTTTACCGACGGCAAGCAGGTGTTGGCAAGCTGGGGCGAGGACTCGGCAAAATGCCCCGCGGGCACCCCGGTGGTGCTGCGGACTACGCTCAACGTGATCAACAGCGGTGAGCAAAGCGTGTTCTCGCGCGATGCCTCGACCGAGACGGGTGGCTACTTTCCGCGCCTGCGCGCCGGTATTGTCGCACCGCTTACCGTGCGCGGGCATTGCGTGGGCACGCTCGAGCTGTATTATCCCCGTCTGAGCAGCATCGATATGCGCCAGACGGCGCTTGCCTCGGGCTTTGCCGACCTCATTTCCACGCAGCTTGCGAGCTTTGAGCTCGAGCGCCAGGACGAGCTTACGGCCCGTGTGGAGCTGCGCGCCTTGCAATCGCAGGTCGATCCTCATTTTCTATTCAATACCATTAGCACGATCGTGTCGCTCGTGCGAACCGAGCCCGACAAGGCGCGATCGCTGCTGATCGACTTTTCCAACTACTATCGTCAGACGCTTTCTGACTCCGATACGCTCACCACGCTCGAGCACGAGGTGGAACAGGGCACTCGTTATATCAATCTTATGCAGGCCCGGTATGGCGACGGCCGTCTGCGCGTCTCGGTCGACATCGACTTTGAGGTGCGCGACAGCCTGGTGCCGCCGTTTATCTTGCAGCCGCTGCTCGAAAACTGCATCAAGCATGCGCAGCGCGAGATCGAGCCGCTTTCTATTCGTGTTAGGGCTTTTGAGACCGATGACGGCTTGGAGATTATCGTCGAAGATGACGGCATCGGGATGAGCGAAGAAGTCTGCGCGCATCTGTTTGAGCAGCATCGCCGAGAGGAGCCCGAGAGCATTACCGCCGACGGCTCCGTCAAGCGAGGTTGCGGCCTGGCGCTCTTCAACGTGCTTCAGCGCATCCATTTCTTTTACGGAGAAGATTCTGGCATGCGCGTGAAGTCCCAGGAGGGCGTGGGAACGCAGGTCATCGTTGAGTTGAACGGCGAGCCGCATGAGCCGGCGCCGCTAACGGTGTAGCACGCGGTTGGATTGAGAGAAAAAGAGGGGAAGCGCATATGTCCGAAGGCTGGAACATCCTGGTGGTTGATGACGAGCCTCCAATTAGGGCTGAGCTACGCTATCTGTTGGAAAAGGATACGCGTGTGGGTCAGATTGCCGAGGCGGGCAATGTCACCGAAGCCGTGGAGTCGATTCTGTCGAACAAGCCCGACGTGCTGTTTTTAGACATTACCATGCCCGGTCGCTCGGGAATTGAGCTTGCCGAGACGCTGCAGAACCTAAAGACGCCGCCGGTCGTGGTGTTTGTTACGGCATTTGCCGAGTATGCGGCCGATGCCTATAACCTCGATGCTGTCGATTACATCGTCAAGCCGGTCGAGGATGCCCGCTTGTCAAAGGCACTCGACAAGATCGAGACTGCCCTGGGCGCTCGCCGTGTCGTCCATGCTCCGCGCCAGCCTTTGCGCCTGACGGTGGATCGCGGGGGCAAAAAGGTGTTCATTCCCGTGGCGGATGTCTGCTACTTTGAGGCGCGCGCCGATTTTTGCAACGCCGTCTGCGCCGAGGGGACGTACCTGATCAATGAGTCGATTTCCTCGCTCGAGCGTCGCCTGGCCTCCGAGGGCTTTATCCGCGTCCACCGCAGCTATCTGGTTAATTTGGAAGACGTGCATAATGTCGAGATCGGCTCCACGGGCCTGATGGAGCTCAGGCTCGACCGTGTGAGCTCGACGGTGCCCGTTTCACGCCGTCGCGCTGCCGAGGTCAAATCGCACTTGGGGCTTGCGTAAGGGTCGGTGCGCCATCGTTTGCCGTTGCAGGTTTGGCATGACTGCGCGGTGGGCATAATGGATTGCATCGAATGAAATCGAAAGGATTATTATGCCCGCGCTCATTACGCATCATCTGTTTGGCGAGGAAAGCATCGACCGTCTTCCGCAGGGCGTTATCACGTCCGACGAGGAACGCATCGCCTTTATCCTGGGAAACCAAGGTCCCGACCCGTTCTTCTTCCACATGCTCACGCCGCGCATTTCCGACTGCATGTCGCTTGCTCAGGTCATGCACCGCTCGCGCATGTCGCGCCAGTTCTCGTGCCTGCGCGACGGCGTGTCGCACCTGCAGCCGCGCGATGCCAATCTGGGTCGCGCCTTTGCGCTGGGCCTGCTGTCACACTATGTGCTCGATCGCAATGCCCACCCCTTTGTCTACGAGCAGCAGTTTGGCATTGTCGAGTCCGATCCCGAGCTCGAGGCTTCGGGCAGTCAAGTTCATGCCGTGCTCGAAAGCGACTTGGACGTGCTGATGCTGCAGCTCAAGCGCGATGGGGCTACGGTCGAGGATTATCCGCCGGCGGGCGAGATCGTCACCACCGACCGCATCAATCGCGTTGCCGGCGTGCTGATGAGCTACGTCGCCGGGCGCGTGTACGGTATCGACATCCCGGCGGGGGAGTACGCCGGCGCCGTAGCCGACATGCAGCTGCTCTACCGCACTATCGAGCCGGCCGGTTCGGCCAAGACGCGCGCGATTGCCCTGCTCGAGGGCTTGGTGCACGATTATTCGCTACTCGACGGCCTTGCGCACCGCGTGACGACCGAGTTGCCCGAGCGTACCGGCAACCTGGGCCACTTGGCATGGAAGAGCCCCTTTACCGATGAAGTCTCGACCGAGAGCTTCCCCGAGGTCTTTGACCGCGCACTGCTCGATTACGAGCTCACCGTCGCCCGCTTTATCGAGACCGGCGATATGGAAGCCGTGACCAACCACGTCAATTACAGCGGTCGCGTGCTCGGCGCCGACGAAGAGTTCGACCGCGAGGAGTAGGGCTCGTGCGTGCCCCTTTGCCGAATCCTTACCGGCGCCTCTGGACAATTGGGGTACGATGAACTAAGTGCATATCGGGCGAATACGAAGGGGCCCTGTCCATGAAATACACCAAGCTCGAGCGTAACTGGGTTATGTACGATGTGGGCAACTCGGCCCTCGTGCTGCTCAATACCTCGGTGGTGCCCATCTACTTTAACGCCATCAATACCGGTGCTTCCTCGGCAGACCTGGTGGTCGCCTGGGGCAACGCGCAGACGATTGCCTCGCTGGTCATTGCCATGCTCATGCCCATTCTGGGCGCGCTTGCCGATTACGCCGGCAACAAGATTAAGTTCTTCTTGGGCTTCTTCCTCACGGGCCTGGTTCTTTGCCTGGCGCAGGCTATCCCCATGTCCGCCATGGCATTTTTGACCGTGTACGTGCTGTGCACCATCGGCCTTAACTCTTCTATGACGTTCTACGACGCCATGCTGCCCGACATTACCACCGACGAGCGCATGGACGCCGTGTCCAGCTCGGGCTATGCCTGGGGCTACATCGGTTCTACCGTGCCGTTCATCATCTGCCTGGCGCTTATCATGGGTGGCCCCGCTCTTGGCGTCCCCACCATGCTGGCAACGCGTCTGTCGTTTGTCATCACTGGCGCCTGGTGGCTCATCTTTACCCTGCCGCTCATTCGCACCTATAAGCAAAAGTACGGTCGCGAGCGCGGTCCCGAGGACACCATCGGCCACATCGTGGGCGGTGTGTTCTCCGAGGTCGGACACACCATGCGCGAGATTGCCCACAACAAGACCGTGCTGGTCTACATGATCGCGTTCTTCTTCTATATCGACGGTGTGCACACGGTCATTTCCATGGCCACCAGTTACGGATCGGCCTTGGGCATCGATTCGACGCAGCTGGTGCTTGCGCTGCTCGTTACGCAGTTCGTGGCCTTTCCGTCCGCCATCATCTACGGTAAGCTCGCCGGACGCGTGGGCACGCTCAACATGATTCTGGTGGCGGTCGCCGCCTACATGGGCATTGTGCTGTTCGCCGCGTTCTTCCTAAAGACTGCCTTTGAATTCTGGGTGCTTGCCATTATGGTCGGCCTGTTCCAGGGCGGCGTGCAGGCGCTCAGCCGTAGCTACTTTGGCCGCATTATCCCCAAGGAAAAGTCCAACGAGTACTACGGCTTCTTTGACATCTTTGGTCGTTATGCAAGCGTTATGGGCACCTTCCTGGTGTCGGTCGTCACCTCGCTGACCGGCAACCCGTCGCTGGGCGTCCTTTCCATTGGCGTGCTGCTGGTCGTTGGCTTTATGCTGCTGGTCCGCCTGTCCCGTATGACTCGGGCGGCAGAGCATGCCGCATAGGAGCGAGCGGCTATTGTGCCTGTCCACGGTACTCTTTTGGGGTTATCCGCAATAAACACTGCGACTTGCGAGCAATGATTTGCCCAAGTGGGTATGATGGAATCAGCTAGGTCGCGGGGCGTCGCCTGTGTTTGGCGGCGTCCCGTTTTTGTGTTGCAGGGAGGGTAAGGCATGAACGCCACAGTCGTGATTCCAACGTATTGGGCGGGCGATGACGCTTGCGCAAACGCCCCTGGCACCTATGACCATTCGACGCGACTCAACGCCGACAATCCCGAACTCGACCGCTGTCTGGCCTCGCTTGAGCAGGTACGTGACATCCCGCGCATCATCCTTTTGGTGGTCTGTCCCGTTTCTGCCACAGCCGATGTGTCGCTGCGCGTGCGCGAGATTGTCGACGCGCATCCCACGCTCAAGGTCACCGTTGTCACCAACACCCAGGCCTCGCGCATCGCAGACCGGGTTGCTCAGATCGCGCCCAAGGGTTCGGGCGAGTGCGTGAGCCTGCGAGGCTACGGTGCCATCCGCAACATGGGGCTAGCCTGTGCCGCTGTGCTGGGTCATGACGCGGTTATCTTTTTGGATGACGATGAGACTGTCATCGACGCCGACTTTATGAAGCGCGCGACCTATGCGTTGGGGCAGCAGACGCGTCAGGGCTTGCCGATCTTGGTCAAGAGCGGCTATTTCTACGATCGCGACGGCTCGCCGCTGGCTCCCACGGACAAGGCGGGCATCTGCCATCGTTGGTGGACCAAGCGCATCGAGTTCAACCGTTGGATGAAAAAGGCGCTCTCGGGCACCCGCATCTCGCGCTCTAACTACGTGTGCGGCGGCCTGATGGCCCTGCACGCCCGCGCCTTTACGCGTGTGGCCTTTGACCCGTTTATCACCCGCGGCGAGGACTTGGATTACCTCTTTAACATGCGCATGTTTGGCTACGACGTGTGGTTCGATAACGAGTGGACCGTGCGCCATCTGCCTCCGGAGTCCGAAAAGCGCTCACCGCGCTTTATGCAGGATGTATACCGTTGGTACTACGAACGGGCCAAGTTGACATTCGCCGCGCATCAAAAGGAGCTCATTCCCGTTACGGCGGCATCGCTCATGCCCTACCCGGGCCCGTGGATTTCGCGCGAGCTCGACGACCGCGTGCGCAAGACCGCTATGGTCCGCAGCGTGTTTACCCGCGAGCATGAGGGCTACCTGCGCATCTGGCGCCATGGTATCGACGAGGCAAAGGCCTATGCGCGCCAAAACGCTGCAAGCTACCTGCGTTTCCAGAGCTTTTGGCCCAAGATCATGGACGGGCTTTGGCGTGACGCACAACTGATCAGTATCCTGGAGGGGGCCGAATGATCGACCGCCGCGCCCAGCGCGATAGTTCAATATCAATCTTTCGCATCATTGCCGTTGCCTGCGCCATTTGCGTGCTGGTGTACTTTATTTTTGCCTTGGTGACCGGTATCGAGCCGATCGCCACGGTGATTGCCTGCGCGCTGCTGTGTATCTTTCTGTGCATCTTTTTCTTTTTGACGCTCAATCCCGATTCGGTGCGCTCCCAGTACACCGAGGAGACGCTCTCGGTGGCCTCGGCCATGCTCGAGGACATTAAGGGCGGTCTGACGCAGGAGTCGGCGCGTTTGGTGTGCCGGCGCATTTTGCCCGAGACGCGCGCCATGACGGTGGCCATCACCGACGAGGGCAACGTGCTTGCCTGCGCGGGAGAGTTTGAGGAAAAACTACTGCCAGATTCTCCCATCCACACGCTTGCCACACGCTACGTTATCGAACATGGCATCGTGCAGTCGTTCAACCGTATGGTGGATGTCGTGGGCTCGGACGGCTCGCACAACCAAGTTCCCGCCGGCATTATCGCCCCCATCAAGGTGGGCGATCGTACCGTCGGCACGCTCAAGTTCTACTACAAGACCCCGCGCGCCGTCGACCGTACCCAGTACGCGCTTGCCTCGGGCTTTGCCGAGATCTTGTCCACGCAGCTCGCCATCCACGAGCTCGAGGTGCAAAAGGAACTCACGGCGCGCGCCGAGGTGCGTGCGCTGCAGGCGCAGATTAACCCGCACTTCCTGTTCAACACGCTGAACACCATTGCATCGTTTACGCGCACCGACCCGCTGCGGGCCCGCGAACTGCTTCGTGAGTTCTCATCGTTCTATCGTGCCACGCTCGACAACTCGGGATCGCTTATTCCGGTCTCGCGCGAGGTCGCACAGACCAGGCGCTACCTTACCTTTGAGAAGGCCCGCTTTGGCGAGGACCGCGTGCTTGCGACGTTCGATGTGTCCGAGGACGTGGAAGATACGCTGGTGCCGGCGTTCGTGATCCAGCCGATTGTCGAGAACGCCGTACGTCATGGTATGGGCGATGACGACGCCCTGAGGATCGACGTGACCGTTCACCAAGACGGCGAGGATGCAATCTTGATTGCCGTGGCCGATAATGGCGTGGGCATGGATGAGGGTACCGCCGCCAGACTGTTTGACGAGCGTTCTGCCCGTCCCGACGCCAGCTCTCCCCAGGGTGGCGGCGCCGGTGTGGCCATGCACAATATTTCGGAGCGCATCCATCGCTTTTATGGGCCGCACTCCTATACGCGTGTCGAATCGGCGCCGGGCAAGGGCACCAAAGTGCTCCTTCATCTTGATTTGTCAGAGAGCATCTTCGACATTCAAGAGTAAAATAAAAGGCTACGGGCTCAACGTCATGCGACGGATGCCCGGCGTAGTTAGTTGACGAAAGGTTTTATCCCTATGCTGCGTGCGATGATTGTGGATGATGAGGCGCCGGCTCGCTCGGAGCTTCGCTTCCTGCTCGAGCAAACGGGCAAGATCGGCACGATCACGGAGGCGTCGAGCGTCCGCTCCGCCATCGAGATGCTTATGGAAAGTCGCGTGGATGTCGTGTTTCTCGATATCTCGATGCCCCGTGCCTCGGGCCTGCAACTTGCCGAGGCGCTGCATAAGCTCAAAAATCCGCCGGCGATCGTGTTTGTGACTGCGTATAGTGACCATGCGGTCGAGGCATTCGACGTGGATGCCGTCGATTATCTGATGAAGCCGGTCGAGGAAGCTCGCTTGGATCGCGCGATTGAGAAGGTCATGCAACGCGCCAAGCCGGTTACGGACAGCAAGGTGACCATCGAGCGTATCCCGGTGGAAAAGGGCGGCCGCAAGGTGCTCATTCCCGTGGACGACATTCGCTTTATCATGGCCAAGGACGATTACTCCTGCATCTATACCGTCGATGATCGCTTTTTGTCGACAACCTCGCTGGCGCAGTTTGAGGCCAAGCTCTGCGACTTTGGCTTCTTCCGTGTTCACCGCCGTTATATCGTCAACTTGGCGTGCGTTACGGACGTCGAGACGGTGCCCTCGGGCGCCATCCAGCTGGGCATTACGGGCGTCGACGAACGCGTGCCGGTTTCGCGCCGCCGCGTCGTGCCGCTTAAGAAGGCTCTGAGTCTCTAGCACACTGGCCCCGCAGCCCTGTAGACCCATCGTCTGCGGAGCCGTGGGGCCTTTTTGTATGTATCTGCCGAATCGTTTTTTGCGGAAGGGATCCCATGAACAGTGCAAGCGCCAAGCGCATCGACATCATCTCGGACACCCACGGCTATCTTTCGCCTGCGCTCTTGGATGAGCTTGAGGGCGCAGACCTGATTATCCACGCTGGCGACCTCACGTCAGAGATGGACTACGAGCACCTATGCACCATCGCCCCCGTGCGGGCCGTACTGGGCAACAACGATTACTACCGCGACTACGGTCCCGATGTAGACCGTCTTGCACTCTTTACCTACGAAGGCCTCAAATTCGCCGTAGCCCACTACCGCGAAGACCTTCCGGTGGGATCCGTAGACGTAGCCATCAACGGCCACACCCACGTAACCAAAGAAGCCCAAGTGGGCCGTTGCTTAGTCCTCAACCCGGGCAGCGCCAGCTACCCCAGAGGCACCCGAGGCCCCACCATGGCCAGAATGCTCGTCAAAGACGGCAAGATCATAAGCACCAAGTTTATTGACCTAGACTAACCGCAACAAAAACGGGGGATGCACAATGCATCCCCCGTTTTTCTTTAAGCCAAAGGTCAAAGTTCAACAAGATCCATAAGACCAACCCCGCCGAGGAGCACGCGGGCTAGCCACGCAGCGGCGCACGCCCGCAAAACTGGTTGAAGAAAGTGAC
>DBEWII010000052.1:0-7081 GCA_048384935.1 Collinsella aerofaciens
TTGCTCTGGCTGAGGCTGGCGTGCTGGCCGAGGATGCGGATGCCGCCGGGGCTGACATCGACTCCGTCGAGGAGTAGTCATGCCAGAGGGTTCTGTCCGTAACTTCGACGAGATCTCGGACCGCTTGGACCAGATTATCGCTACCGTTCGCTCCAAGGATACCTCCTTGGAGCGTTCGCTCGATTTGTTTGACGAGGCGATTGAGCTGGGCTCCCGCGCGGTCGATATGGTCGACAAGTTTGAGTTGACGCCGCGTGAGGCCGACAAGCTCGAGCAGGAATACGATGAGGATGCGGCAAACGAATCCCAGGATAGCTAGGCCGCATTTCCGGATACGAATGGTTGATGGCATTCATGAAACGCGTGCGTCTTGATGACGAACTGATTTCACAGGGCATCTGCGCCGATCGCGCGGATGCCCTTCGCACTCTTATGGCCGGCTTGGTCTCGAGTGGCGGCGAGCGCTTGACTTCGCCGGGCCTTAAGGTGATCCCAGGCCTGCCGCTGCACGTGAAGGGGCGCATTCCCTATGTTGGCCGCGGCGGACTTAAGCTCGAAGGTGCGCTTGATGCTTTTGGCATCAATCCGACGGGCCTTGCCTGTCTGGATGTGGGCTGCTCTACCGGCGGCTTTACCGATTGTCTGCTCAAGCGCGGAGCTGCGACCGTTGTCTCGGTGGACGTGGGTCGCGCCCAGTTCGATTGGTCGTTGCGTCAGGACGATCGCGTGATGCTGCATGAGCGCACAAACGTGACGCAGCTGCCTGAGCTTGGCTATGCCGGCGCCATCGACCTGGCTGTGTGTGATGTCTCGTTTACCAGCATCGCGAACATTATCGATGCGGTGCTGGCGTGCCTGGCGCCTACGGGTGCATTCTGCACGCTCGTAAAGCCGCAGTTTGAGGCTCCGGCGGCGCTGGTGGGCGAGGGCGGCATTGTGACCGATCCCGCCGTGCGCCGCGATACACTCGTGGCGGCGGTTGAACTCTTTGCTGCCAAGGGCCTCTTCCCGGTCGATGTGTGCGTGTCACCCATTCATGGTGCCAAGGGCAACGTTGAGTTTTTCCTGTACGGCACGAGATTTGACCCCGGCGACCGCTCGCAAGACGAGCTGCAATTCCAGGTATCGGTTATGAGCGAGAAAGCTGCAATGCTATGAAGGTCTTTCTGGTTCCCAATTATTACAAGCAAGAGGCGGTCGAGAGCGGCTTGATGCTCGAGCTTTGGCTGACGCGCCAGGGCTATGAAGTCGCATGGGCTGCCGACCAGCGATCGAAGATTCAAAGCACGCCTGATATTGATGGCTCCGATCTGGTCATTACGCTCGGCGGGGACGGTACGTTGCTGCGCGCTGCCCGCATCCTCAACCATCGCGAGATTCCTATCCTCGGTCTTTCCTATGGTCACCTGGGCTTTTTAACTGCTGCGAGTCCCGAGGAGCGCGACATTCTGCAGGTCGTAAGCGACGCCCTGTCCGGCGAGCTGCATGTGAGCCGTCGCGCCACCATCGCTGCGGATATCGTGTCCGTGCGCGAAGACGGTACGAAGGATGTCGTGCGCACGTTCGCCCTCAACGACATGGCGCTCACGCGCGGCCCCCTGTCCGATATGGTCGAGTTTGACATCACGGTGTCCGGCCACCATATCGATCGCCTGCGTGGCGACGGCGTGGTCGTGTCCACGGCGACCGGCTCCACTGGCTATGCACTATCCGCAGGCGGCCCCATCGTGAGCCCCGACTATACGGGCATGGTCTGCGTACCCATTGCGCCGCACACCATTCAGGCTCGTGCCTTTTTGACTTCGCCGAGTGATGTCGTCGAGATCTTTATGTCTGATGACCGTCCGAGTGTTCCGGCGATTGCTATCGATGGACAGTTTATTACCTGCGACGGCACCGTTGAGAGCGTGGCTGTGCGCCGCGGGCCCGGAGATGTGCTGCTCCTCGATTACGGCCCCGAGAGCTTCTATAACTCGGTGAGCCGCGTTTTCTACGGAGTCCGTCATGATCGATGAGCTGCAGGTTTCTAACATTGCACTCATTCGCGAGGCGACGCTGGTTCCGAGCGCGGGCCTAACGGTTCTGACCGGAGAAACCGGCGCCGGCAAGACCGCGCTGCTCTCGGCCCTCAAGCTTATTTTGGGCGAGCGCGCGGATTCTTCGACGGTGCGCGAGGGCGAGGCGCTTGCTAGCGTTGAGGCGCGACTCTTCGACGGGCCGCACGACACGGAGGGGTTCACCGTACAGCGCAGCCTTTCTGCCGAGGGCCGCAGCCGCGTGAAGATTGACGGTCGCATTGCCAGTGTGCGCGAGCTTTCGGAGCGCGTCGGCGTGATGATGGATCTGTGCGGCCAGCACGAGCACCAGCGCTTGCTCGATCCGGCGCATCACGTTGCGATGGTCGATGCCTGGGCGGGACGCTCTGCGTTTGAGGCGCTCGAGCACTACCGTGCTTGCTTTAAAGCCTCGCGCGCGGCTGCCAAGGAGGTCCGTCGCGTCGAGGAGGCCTCACGTGCGCGGGGGAGTCGCGTCGAGGAGGCGCGCTTTGCGCTCGAGCGCATCGGCGAGGTCGACCCCAAACCGGGCGAGTATGAGGAACTCGAGGAACTGCTGCCGCGCTCCGAACATGCCGAGGTACTGGTTGCCACAGCTAACGATGCCCATGCATCGCTTGCCTCCGAAGGGGGAGCGCTCGACGCCGTGAACAGCGCCGTGGCAGAACTTTCCCGAATGGCTACCGTCGATCGCAAACTGGGCGACATTGCCGATGCGCTTTCGGATGCCTGTATCTCCCTTGAGGATTGCGCGAACGAGCTTCGTACCTATCGCGATGGCGTCGCCTTCGACCCGCGCGAGCTCGCACGCATGCGTGAGCGATATTCCGACCTCAAGGGCCTGTTGCGTCAGTGGGGTCCCACCATGGACGATGTTTTTGCCATGCGCGATCGCTCGCAAGAGCTGCTGTCCCTGGTCGATGATGGCGATGAGCAGATCAAAAAGGCGCGTGAGGCACTCGGGAGCGCCGAGCGCGAGTTGTTTGCCGCTGCCAAGGCACTTAAGCGCGCACGCAATACGGCGGCCCCGCGCTTCTGCCACGAGGTTGGCCGCCAGATGGCGCGCTTGGAGATGGGTAGTGCCGAGCTCGTCTGGGAGTCGCGCGATCTTCCCCGTGCTGAGTGGACGCCCGTTGGTCCTTCGAGCTACGAGCTGCTATACCGCAGCGGTGCCGGCTTGACGCCACGTCCCCTGCGCCGCATTGCGTCGGGCGGCGAGCTCAGCCGCGTCATGCTTGCAAGCAAGGTTGTCCTCGGTAACGCGGACGGTGCCGATACGCTGGTGTTTGACGAGGTCGATGCTGGTGTCGGTGGCTCCACTGCGCGTGCGCTCGCGGGCGTGCTGGCAGATCTCGCCGCTACGCATCAGGTGATTGTCGTAACCCACTTGGCGCAGGTCGCCGTCATGGCTGACAAGCATTATGTCGTCAGCAAGGAACCGGGCGATGTTCCCCAGACGCATTTGGACGAGGTAACCGGCGAAACGCGTACCGCCGAGATCGCCCGCATGTTGAGCGGCGATCAGTCCGAGGCAAGCCTGGCGCACGCCAAGCAGATGCTTGCGGAGGCGCGTGCCTAGGCCGAGCCGCCACACGCATGTCCAACCCGGCCGCCACGAAACGGGTCCATCTACTACGTTTGGTAGGGCATCGGCAACCACGCCAAGAATTGCAAAAAGAAAACCGCAGGTAGAACGCCTGCGGTTTTCTCTATTTTGGGTGTATGGTTGGCGGTTGCGGTTAAAACGTAGTAGATGGGCGGGTTTCGTGGCGAGGGGCGTCTATCGGCTCCCCAATTTACCTACTCAACGACCTTATCCGGCTGGATGAGCTCCTCGTAGTAGCTGATATGCTCACGCGCGTCTTCAATCTCGGGCAGCAGGAAGTTGTAGATGACTTCGATGATCATCGTGGCGCTGATCTTGGAGAAGGCAAAGTCGCCCGTCGTCAGTAGCGCTTCGTGGTTGACGGTATTAAAAGTGTAGTCTGCCAGGCGCGCGAGTGGGGATTTGCTGTCGCTGCTGATGACGACTACGGTTGCGCCGCAGTCGCGAGCCGCTTTTGCCATGCGATTCAGTCGGCGCGATTTGCCGGAGTTTGAGATTAGCACGATGACGTCACCCGGGCGCAACGTGAGCGCAAAGCCGATTGATGTCTCGCTAATGGTACTCGTCATGCAGCGCAGGCCCAGCTGCGAAAACTTAAATGTCGCGTCGAGCGCGACCGCGTTTGTATTGCCCACGGCGGCGAACTCAATAACGCCGGCATTCTTAAGCGCGTGTACAACTGCGGCCAACGTGTCGTGATCAATGCCGTCGATGGTCGCATTAAGCTCACTCACCTTGGCGGCGAGGATATTTTTTAGGCTCTGCTCCATATTATCGAGCGAGACCTCGTCGGTCAGGCCCTCGTTGCGCTGGCTTTCCAAATCCCTCGCCAACGAAAACTGAAAGCTGCGGAAGCTGCCAAAGCCCAGCTTTCGGCAGAAGCGCGAAACGGTCGCCTCGGACGTGGCGGCAGCGCGCGAGAGCTGAGCGGCCGTGAGGCGTGGCGCTTCGGACTGGTGCTCCAATATATAGTCGACAATGCGCTGCTCGGACTCGCTGTATCCCTGATGGGTACTAATGAGGGAAAGTGCGCTCTTGCTACTATCGGTCATGGATGGCTCCTGGTTGGCGTGAAAATCTAGCTTGATTTGCAATGCCATAGTATACGGACATTTTCAATTACAAGATACACCTTGACGTTTCAAGTGCTGATGGTAAACTTTCACTTGCCGTTTACGGTTATGAAAGAACCTTTCACCGGAGAATTGCGCCTTGTCTCTTCTCACGCGGACGGTAGGTTGGTATCTTTCAAGTGTGGAAAAACGCGTATCGAAGCGCGTGTAGGGGAGCGCCCGCGGGCGCTGTACTCAAGAAGGAGGGACACATGGCTAAGTTTGACATCATCGCCGCGACCGGTTGCCCGACCGGCATTGCGCACACCTTCATGGCGAAGGAGGCGCTGGAGAAGGCTGCTGCCGAGCGAGGTCTGACCATTAAGGTCGAGACTCATGGCCAGGTCGGCGTCGAGAACGAGCTCACCAAGAGCGAGATCGCCGGTGCCAAGGCCGTCGTCGTCGCAGCCGATAAGGATGTCCAGGCTGAGCGTTTCGCCGGTAAGCCCATGGTTTCCGTTGGTGTTTCCAAGGCCCTGTCTGTCGAGGCTGCTGGTAAGCTGATCGACCGCGCGCTCGCCGCCAAGGGCGACGACACGGTTGCCGCTGCCGCCGATGTCGAGGACGAGGTCGAGGAGAAGGAGTCCATCGGTCACGTCATCTACAAGCACCTCATGAACGGCGTCAGCCACATGCTGGTCTTCGTCGTTGCCGGTGGTGTTCTGACCGCCATTTCGTTCCTGTGGGGCATCACGTCCTTTGATTCGACGGCTGCCGACTACAACAGCTTTGCCGCGATGCTCAAGATTATCGGCGGTATCGCCATGAACCTCATGGTTCCGGTGCTCTCCGCTTACATCGCCGAGTCCATCGGCAAGCGCCCGGCGCTCGTCCCCGGTTTCGTCGCCGGTATGATTGCCATCCAGGGCTTGCCTGTTAACGCCGATACCGGCATGATCGACGCCGGTGGCGCAGGTGTGGGCTTTGGCTTCCTAGGCGGCATCGTCGGCGGCTTCCTCGCTGGCTATGTCATCCTGCTGCTCGAGAAGGTTTTCTCTAAAATTCCTGCGAGCCTTAATGGCCTGAAGGCAATCTTCCTGTATCCGCTGTGCTCTACCGCCATCGTCGGCCTGGTCATGCTCGGTATTTCCGGCCCCATGGCTGCCATTAACCAGGGCATGATGGATTTCCTGCAGAGCCTCGGTAACTCCGGTCCGGTGATCCTTGGCCTGGCCATCGGCTGCATGTGCGCCTTTGATATGGGCGGCCCGGTCAACAAGGCTGCTTACGCTACTGGCACCTTCCTGCTCGGTACCGCTCTCGAAGCTGGCGTCGGCACCGAGACCTACAACTTCGGCACCAACTTCATGGCTGCCGTCTCCGCCGCTTGCATCGTTCCGCCGCTGATCACCACCTTCGCTGTCGTTGTCGGCAAGAAGTACTTCAGCCAGGAGGATCATGACGCCGGTATCGTCAACCTCATCCTTGGTTGCACCCACATCACCGAGGGCGCCATTCCGTTCATGACCAAGAACATCTGGCCCGTTATGCCCATCATGATGCTCGGTTCTTCCATCGCTTCCATCTTGACCATCTTCTTCAACGTTCACGATCCGGCGCCTCACGGCGGCTTCCTGGTCCTGCCCGTTGTCGAGAACGGTCCGCTGTGGATCCTCGCGATCCTCATCGGCGCCGTGGTCGGTGGCATCCTGTTCGTGGCTTTCAAGAAGTACGACTTCGAGAAGAACCAGAAGCCCGCTCCTGCAACCAAGCCGGTTGAGGCCCCCAAGGCCGCTGCCGTCGAGGCCCCCAAGGCCGAGGCTGCTGACTTCGTGAAGGTCGAGAACGTCTTTGTCGCCGAGGACTTCGCTTCTCGTGACGAGGCTCTGAGCTTCGTTTCCAACCAGGCTGTCAAGGCCGGTATCGCCAGCGACGCCGACGCCGTGATGAACGCCTTCCTGGCCCGCGAGGCCGAGGGCACCACGGGCATGATGGAGGGCTTTGCCATCCCGCATGCCAAGTCCGACGCCATTACCGAGGCTGCCGTCATCGTCGTCAAGGACGAGTCCGGCGTGACCGGTTGGGACACCATGGACGGCGCTCCCGTCAACGTGGCTATCGCCCTGCTCATCCCCGGTGCCCAGGCCGGCACTACGCACCTCAAGATCCTGTCCAAGGTCGCCGAGGCGCTCATGGACGAGGACTTCCGTGCCACCGTCAAGGGTTCCACCGACGCCGCCGAGATCGCCAAGACGATCAACGCCCGCCTGGTCTAATCCAGCAGTCAGCGAATAATATCGCCCCTTGTAACAAAGGCGGAGACCCTCTCCAGGGCCTCCGCCTTTTTCTACCCCTCCCATAAGTTGCGG
>DBEWII010000053.1:0-6094 GCA_048384935.1 Collinsella aerofaciens
GCGCAACGCCGAGCAGGAGGACCGCATCGCGCGCGTCGTGCACCGCGCCACGCGCGCCTCGATCGTCGCAGCAATCGCCTCCGTCGAGATCGAGAAGGGCACGTTCGATGGCCTGGACGGCGTGAGCGCATCGGACATCTACGCCGCCTACGACAAGCAGGCCGGCCTCATGCAGCGCGGCATGACGCTCTCGGAGGCGAGGGAGCGCCTTTCAGATGGCAAGTCGTAGCAGCCTCGTCGTGAACGCCCGCGTGCACCTCCCCGGTTCGCGCGGGCGTTCCGCCGTCATCACCAACAACATCGAATACGTCGCCACGCGCGAGGGGGCCGACAAGTCAGCCACCGCCGACGACCTCAGGCGCTCCGAGCTCGCAGAGAGAATGGGGCTCGTCGGCTACTGCGCCGAGAGGCCCGGATCGACCGCGCTCTTCGACCAGAACGGGGCCGTCCAGCTCCACACGGCCCGCAGGGAGCTCGAAAAGGCCGACGGCGCGATTGCCACCGTCGTTCTCAGCGTCCGCAGGGACGAGGCGCGCGAGCTCGACCTCGCGTGCAAAGAAGATTGGCAGCGCTTCTGCCGACGAAACCTCTCGCCGGCACTTGCCGAGGCAATGGGCATCCCCGAGTCAAGCGTCCGCTGGGTAGCTGCCGAGCACGAGAACCACCCGAGCTCCAAGCACGTGCACGTCATAGCGTGGTCGTCGGACGGCTCATTCGATTCGCTCATGGCCCGCAACGCGCTTGACCGGGCAAGGAACGACCTCACCGATGCGGCCCTGGCCCCGGCGCTTGCGGTTGAACACGAGGCCCGCGACCTCGCGAGGTCACGAGCGGTCGACGCCGTCCGTGGCGTCCCCGTGAATGAGACAAACGTCACGCTGCCCCCGGACGGCCGTATCTCCTACGCGCACCTCCGTCGCTGGCACCCGGAAGTAGCAAAAGAGGTTGACTCCGCCGTCGCGAGGGCCGAATCGGCCCATCCCGAAATCAAGGCGGCCGTTGTCGCCTATCGCGAGTCCGTAGAGCGATGCGCCGATCTCAGGGGCCTCAAAGGAGCGGAGAGGGACCGTTACGTGAGCGATGCCATAAGGGAACTGTGGGCACGCCAGTGCAACGCCGTACTCAGAATCATCGCGCCCGACCGAACGGCGATCCCCACGCAAGACCTTGAAAGGACTAGGAGACCGGGGCGCGGCCCCGCGACGGAACGTAGGTATATGAGGGCGCTCGCGGGTGAGGTCCGCGCCTGCGTCTCCCCTGAGAACCTAGACGCGGCGTGCAGGGCGGTGCGCGAACATCGTCCGATCCCAAAGCGATGCCTCCAAGGCTGTCCGTCCTACACACTCTCCATGGCCAAGGCCCCGATTGCCGCCGGAAAGGCCCTTGCTAGGGTCCTCGCATCCGCAACGGAATCCCGGAAAGGCAGAAGAGACCTATCGGACGATGTCGGCCAGCAAGCCGAACGCGTGCTCGCTAGGGCTCTCGCAGCCGCCGCATCGGCCGCGATCAGGGGCGATGCGGTGGGCATCGCGCTCGCACCAGCAAAATCCGTAGTGAAGGGAATGATTCTGTGAGCAAGCAGAAGAGCTTCAACGCCGACGAGGGCGCGCATCTCAGGCGCTGCGTCGCCACCGGCGCGGCAGCCGGGGCCGCGATCGCACTCGTTCTGCTGCCGGCGATATGGCGCTGGCTGGATGCATGGGTCATCGGCATCGCCATAACGCTCAGAAGCTTCGGGACGGCCACAGCACCCGAGCTTCCCGGGGCCGTGTTCCAAAACCCACTCGAAGTCCTACCGGAGCTAGTCCAGGACGATGCCTTCCTCGTGGGATGCGCGGCGGTCCTCGCCATCTCCACGATAGCAGGCGTCTGGAGCCACTTCGACTGGTCGCGCTGGCTCCACGACGGGACCTGGGTCGGCGGGCGTCGCGCGCCCGGCGCGCCCATCCACGGCGACGCGAGGCTCATCTCGGCACACGGCGAGCTTAAGCGCAAGAGCAAATCGTGGCAGGAAGGCGGCAAGCCCTCGGGCGGCACGTTGGTCGTGGGCGAGATCGGGAGGAGCGTCAGGCTCATCGACTCGGTCCATGCCTGTATCCTCGCCGAAAGCGGCGAGGGAAAGAGCCGCCGCGTCGCCATAATGTCTGCCATGGCAAACTTCGAGCAGGGGCGCTCCCTCATCATCAATGACATCAAGGGCGAGCTCAGGGCCTTTCTTGAGCCTGTGTTCGAGAAGACGGGCACTCACCGCATCGTCGACGTGATGTTCGACGCGCCCGCGTCCTCGGTTCGGTTCGATCCGTTCGAGAGGGCAAAGGAGGCCTTTAGGGCGGAGGGGGCCGGCGGCTGCGCACGGGAGCTGCGTGAGCTCGCGCGCTGCATCGTGCCCGCGCCGTCGAAAGGCCAGCCGTTCTTCTACGACGGCGCTCGGAACCTCTTCGTCGGCATCTCCCTCGCCCTCATCAAGGACGCATCCATCCCGGAAGACGAGAAGACCGTCATGTCCGTCGCTGCCGCGATCTCGCCGTCGGGCGATCAGGGCCCGCTTGACCGCATCGCCGCCCTGGCGGCGTCTTTGCCCGCGGAAGACCCCGCGCTCCCCTTCCTCGGCGGGCTCAACGGAGAGCACGGGGGCGGGCCCGGCATCGTCTCGACCTTGAGCAACTGCCTCACCGAGTACGTCGACGGCAACGTGGCTCGGATGCTCCACGATGACGAGTGCGGCCTTGGGGGCATCGGCGAGGAGCCCACTGTGGTCTTCATCTCATCATCCTCTGCAACGGGCAACTACAAGCGACTCGTCCAGACGTTCGTTTCCCAAGCGCTATCGGCGCTGCGCTCCTGCGCCGCGGGCCATGCCGGGCGCTGCCCCGTCGGGACCGTCCTCCTCCTCGATGAGGCGGCCTCCCTCGGCCGCAACGAGAGGATCGTCCAGGACCTGGGAGAGATGCGCTCGGAAGGCGTCCATGTTCTCTGGTTCTGTCAGTCGCTCCTCCAGCTCCAGTCCGTCTCCGGCTACAGCCGAGAAGAGGCCGAGACGATACTCGACCTCCTCAAGGACAAGGTCGTTCTCTCCTGCTCCAACCTCGACACCGCACGCAAGCTCTCGGAGTCGATGGGCTCCTACACGGCGGTCGCGCAGTCCACAAGTCGAACGAAGGGGACGAACACCGGCTCGACGGGCACGAGTGAGGGACTCGTGCGCAGGCCGCTCATCACGCCCGACGAGCTCCAGCGTTGGACCGGCCGCGAGACGGGAGCTCTCGTGATCCATGACGGCGTGCCGATGGCCTTTCCCAGCAGGGACGTTACCGAGACTTTCGTGGGACCCATGCTCGGAATGACGTCACCCGATGCCGAACGAACACTCATGGAGCAATCGACCGCCCGCCGCAAGATCAGGAACGAAACGGCACCGAAGGTTTGGCGGGGCCCGACCGCCCCCGACGCCACGTCGACAGCGCCGACGAAGCCGAAAACGGCCGCAGGATACGTTCCCGAGGGCTTCTAGCCGCGTAATCGCCCATATCCAGCGGAAACGCCTCAATCAACTACGCGCCCGCACCCGCGCACTACACGCGGGTGCGGGCGTTTTTCGTTTTAGGTGCAGGCATCTACCTGCGCTTTCGAACTCGGCTCGCCGAGTTGCGCCGTTCGCCTCCGGCGAAACGTAGTGGAGCCTTATCCTGCACCGCCGATTCTCGGCGGAAATAGAAGTCAACAGGTCTCGCGATATTCGAATAGCATAAAAAGAAGCAGCGCCGCGCATCCACAGATATTTTTCCAGCAATCCGTCACCGAGTCATCCCGTAAACAGGTCGGAATCGAAAAACTCCCTTAGAGAAACACCAAGGCCCCTTGCTATGCGCTCTATGTTCTCGATCGAGATGTTCCGTTTCCCGGTTTCGACCTCGGCAAAATAGGTTCGAGACATCTCTATCGAGAACGCAAGGGCTTCCTGGCTGTATCCAAGAGCGTTTCTCAGTTCCTTAATGCGAAGTCCGACTTTCATTTTTGCATCTAGCTGAGTCATTGGTACCTCCCGACTGGTGGTGCCAATGATTTGAGGCGGACCTATATAAGTCACACCTATATGAGTGACAATTTGCAATACAATGCTCACGTGGCCCTTTTCCCGGTTGAAGGGATCGCCGTAAGTACCATCTATGAATCAAAGGAGAACTGCCATGGCGATGAATGTATCCCGGCGCGGCTTTTTGGGCGCTGTCGGACTGATGTCGATTGCCGGATTGAGCGGCTTGAGCGGATGCGGGATGACGGGAGTGAAGGGAATGACGCTCTATTACGTATCGGTCTGCGACAACGTCGCCCTCGGGAAGATGACGAATAACAAGCTGGGTTCCGAGACGACAATCACCTTCGACGACGGGGACGGCTGGCATTACGCAGGGTCGTTCGAGTCCTCGGGAACGTGGAGGCAGGAAGACGAGAACATCGTATTGAGCTCAAGCGAGCTCGGGACCCTGACGCTCAAGAAGGCCGACGATGCGGATGCCTATATCCCCTCTGGCGACGAGGAGTACGGCGAGCGCTATTTCCTGAACGAGGACGATGCGAAGAAGTACTACGAGGACTACACCGGCAAGGCGGTCGCCCGCGTCAAAGAGCTGCTTGAATCGCAGGAATGGGAACGCTCGAACCGGCCGGAGTCCATGGCGAGTCCCGAGGAGATCAACTTCGACAGCGGAAAGATTGCATTCAAGAAGGCCTCGTATAACCAAAAGGGCTATCTGTTCACCCAGGGTCCCAGTGATGACGAATGGGCCGCATCGGACCATTCGGGAAAGTACAGCCTCACGGTCAAAGACCAGAGGGCGAAGGATACCGACTCGACACCGCGCCCGCTCGTTTACAAGGGCGAGCTGACGGCCGATGGGGCGTCGGTGGCCTACACCCTCGAGAAACGTAGCGACAGCCTGGTTCTGAAGCTGGGAGAGACAATGTATGATCCGGTGTTCACGAATGGAAAATAGCGGTCGAATCAAGCTCTTCGGGCGCGAGTTCTCCCGCAAGCAGGTTTGCGCGGTCGGCGCGGGCGTCCTCTGCGCTGCACTCCTCATCGGTGGCGGAGGGTACGCCATCGCACATGCCGGATGGGCGGGAAAATCGAACACCCCTGCGGTGTCCCAGACCAAGGACGAGGAGAAGCAGGACATGGCACTCGTTCTTGAGGTGAAGGCCGATGGGTGGGATGCGGATACCTCCACGCCCGTCATCGCCCATATCGAGGGAGCGGACGGTGATGTGGACTTCTACACCGCCATCGCCGCGAACAAGCGGGTGAGCGTCACGGTCGGTGAGTCCGGTACCTACAGCGTCTCCCTTATCCCACCGGTGAACGCCGACGGCTCCACCTACAAGGCAGCGTCCGGTGAGGTCGATGCCGTGAAGACCGATGAGAAGACGGACGGCACCACAATCACGCTTGAGAAGGTGGATGCGGACAAGGTGACGAAGGATGACCTGACCGCCATCGCCAAGGATGTGGCCGAAGCCGTGAAGAAGGGCGATTCCACCCTGACCGGTGACAAGGGTGCCGAGGTCGTGAAGAAGTTCGAGGACAACATCAAGAAGAACCCGAATGCCGATGCCGGTGCCGTCGAGAAGGAGACCGAGAGGGCGCAGGAGACCGCCAAGGAAGAGAAGTCCGACGCGAAGACCCGGGAAACTTCCGACAGCAAGAAGAGCGATTCAGGCTCATCCAACGGCTCCAAGAAGGATAATGGGAACGGCGGTTCCGACAGCAAGCCGAGTGGAAGCAACAATAGCAACTCCGGTAGCTCCTCGAAGAAGGACGATACCTCAGCGCATCAGCATAACTGGGTAGCCCAGACAAAGACAGTTCATCATCCCGCAGTGACCCATACGGAGACCGTGCATCACCCGGCAGTGACTCATACGGAGTCTCGTTCAATCTGTAATGGATGCGGTGCGAATATTACGGGTAACGAGCGGAGTCATTTAGAGACCGCAGCCTTGGCAGGAAACTATGCATGTGGGTCATGGCATTCGGAGCCGCGTACCGTAACGGATTCCGCTGCATACGATGAGACGAAAACGATTACGGATTCCA
>DBEWII010000054.1:0-4991 GCA_048384935.1 Collinsella aerofaciens
GGGTTATCTAAGCCGACATCCCGCAGCCGCGAAGCGGCGAGGACGTCGGCGTGATAACCCCGCAGGCCTTGCGCCGACGGGAAGGAACCTACTTCACGACCAAGATGTCGCAGTCGGTGTTGCGTAGCAGGAACGTCGAAATCGAACCCAGGAGCGCATACTTGATCGAGGACAGGCCGCGGGCGCCGCAGAGCACCAGGTCGGGCTTAACCACGTCGAGCATCTCGTCCTTGAGCGTCTCACGAATGCGGCCGGTACGAATCATGACCTCGACCTCGGGAATGTCGGGATTGGCCTTGGCCTCCTCGAGCTGCTTGGCGATGGAGTTGTTAAAGGCCTCCTCCAAGCCGTTGACCAGGTCGACCGGATAGGAACCGGCGCTCTCGAGCGCAGTGGAGTCGATAACGTGGCCGATGATCAGCTTAGCGCCGTTGTTCGCGGCGACCTTGATGGCGCGTGCAAGCACAAAATCCTGCTGCTCAGTACCGTCGAGTGAAACAAATACCTTGGTATAGCCCTCGTTCATGGTTTCCTCCTTGGTCTATCGCACGGGCGCGGGGCTCGTGCGTCGGGCGGGCGCGGGCGCGTTGGCCGCCGGACACTTTATCTTGTTGCAGTTATACCCAAGGATTTCGGTTTGACCGCTCGCAATTCTGTGAACGGGCGAGTTTTTTGGTAAGGGTAGGCACAGGCGTGCCGCCAACGGTTGATAATGGGACATCGCCCGCACCGTCCGCAGAACATCTACCGGCGGGTGTCTAATGAGGGGGTCCCTTTGGATATCATCGAGCTTCTAAAATCTGCCTTCATGGGCCTGGTCGAGGGCATCACCGAATGGCTGCCTGTTTCGTCGACGGGTCACATGATCTTGGTGGACGAGTTCGTCAAGATGAACGTGAGCGAGACGTTCTGGAATATGTTCTTGGTCGTGATTCAGCTTGGCGCCATTTTGGCCGTCTGCGTCCTGTTCTTCTACGACCTTAACCCGTTTTCTCCCAGCAAGGGCAAGGAGGGCCGTCGCGACACCTGGGTGCTGTGGGGCAAGATTGTGCTCGGCTGCATTCCCGCCGCGGCGATCGGTCTGCCGCTCAACGACTGGATGGAGGAGCATTTCTACAATGCTCCCGTCGTGGCGTTGGCGCTCATTGTGTACGGCGTGCTGTTTATCGTGATTGAGAACTGGCGCGCGAACAAGCGCGACCAGGCCGCTCTTGCCGGTTCGTTTGGTTCTCGTGCTGTGGCGCCGGGTGGACGCCCCGCCGGTGCGCACTTTGCGGCGCCCGCCGCGGCTACCGCTGAGGATGAGGGCGATGACGATAGCCTGGACTTTGGCTCCATCGCCACGCTCGAGGACCTGAGCTGGAAGACTGCGCTGGGTATCGGCTGCTTCCAGGTGCTTTCGCTGGTGCCTGGTACGTCTCGTTCCGGTTCTACCATCATCGGTGGCCTGCTTTTGGGCTGCACGCGTTCGGTGGCGTCCAAGTTTACGTTCTTCCTGGCCATCCCTGTCATGTTTGGCGCGAGTGCGCTCAAGCTGGTCAAGTACTTCATCAAGGGCGGCACGTTCGGCGCCAACGAGGTCGCTATCTTGGGCGTGGGCTGCGTTGTGGCCTTTGTGGTTTCGCTCATCGCCATCAAGTGGCTCATGGGCTTCGTCCGCCGTCACGACTTTAAGTGCTTCGGTGTTTACCGCATCATCCTGGGCATCGTGGTGCTCGCGTACTTCTTCGTCTTGGAGCCGATGCTCGGCCTGTAACTTGGTTGACGCTGAGCGGCGGCCAGAGCGACAACTTGTCATTCAAAGGGGGCGGCATGACCAAAAGGTCTATGCCGCCCTCTTTTCATGCCAATTTGTTCGCTCTGGCCGCCGCTCGCTGCCGTTACCATGACATCGGTGGCTCCGTGATTGGTGCATCGGGGGTCAGGTGTCGTTGCACCAACGCGGTACAGACTAACTTGACCCCATTGCGCCAAATCCGCTGGGGCGTGCCTGATGGCGGCGCACGGAGTCGTGGTGTGATTTGCGTCGGTGTCCGCGCGGCTCGGTATACTGGTACGGCTCAAACTATGGCGCTGCCCGCAGGCGCGCCGTCCGTCAGATGAGGAGTCGCCCATGACCCAGCCCCTGCCCTGGGAAAAGAACACTGCGGTACCCGTGCCGCCCGCGCCGGAACCCGTGCCGCTCGATGCGTACACCGCCCCCGCCGCGCCGGAACCCGAGCTCGTTCCGCTCGATATCTACGACGCCCCGGCTCCGGCGCCCAAACCCGCCAAGCCGCTCGTCGATATCGATAGCCTGAACCCCGCTCAGCGCGAGGCGGTCCTGACCACCGAGGGCCCGCTGCTGGTCCTTGCCGGCGCCGGCTCGGGCAAGACCCGCGTCCTGACCTTCCGCATCGCACATATGCTTGGCGACCTGGGCGTTAAGCCCTGGCAGGTCCTGGCCATCACGTTTACCAACAAGGCCGCGGCCGAGATGCGCGAGCGTCTGGCAGCGCTCATCCCCAGCGACACCCGCGGCATGTGGGTGTGCACCTTCCATGCCATGTGCGTGCGCATGCTGCGCGAGGACGCCGACCTGCTGGGCTACACCGGTCAGTTCACCATCTACGATGATGACGACTCAAAGCGCATGGTGCGTGACATTATGCAGGCGCTCGGCATTGAACAAAAGCAGTTTCCCATCAACATGATCCGCAGCAAGATCAGCTCGGCTAAAAACGCCATGATCGGGCCCGAGGACATGCTCAAATCCGCCGACAGCCCCAACGACAAAAAGGCCGCGCAGGTCTACCTAGAGCTGGAGCGCCGCCTGCGCGCCGCCAACGCGATGGACTTCGACGACCTGCTCGTGCGCGCGCTCGAGCTGCTGCGTACCCGCCCCGAGGTGCTCGACAAGTACCAGGAGCGCTTCCGCTACATTAGCGTCGACGAGTATCAGGACACCAACCACGTCCAGTACGAGATCGCCAACCTGCTGGCCGCCAAGTACCAAAACCTCATGGTCGTAGGCGACGACGACCAGTCCATTTATAGCTGGCGTGGCGCCGACATCACCAATATCCTGGACTTTGAGAAGGACTTTAAAAACTGCAAGACCGTCAAGCTGGAGCAGAACTACCGCTCCACGGGCCATATCCTGAGCGCCGCCAACGCCGTGGTGCGCCACAACTCGCAGCGCAAGGACAAGCGCCTGTTTACGGCCGAGGGCGATGGCGAGAAGATCCAGGCCTTCCAGGCGAGCGACGAACGCGACGAGGGTCGCTGGATTGCCGGCGAGATCGAGAAACTGCATGCCAAAGGCACGAGCTACGACGACATCGCCGTGTTCTATCGCACCAACGCCCAGTCGCGTATCCTCGAAGATATGTTCCTGCGCGCGGGCGTGCCCTACAAGATCGTGGGCGGCACGCGATTCTTCGACCGTGCCGAGATCCGCGACGTCATGGCCTACCTTAAGATGATCGTGAACCCGGCCGACGAGATGAGCGTCAAGCGCGTCATCAACACACCGCGCCGCGGCATCGGTTCCACCTCGATCCAAAAGATCGAGCAGCTGGCGCGCGACAACCGCTGCTCGTTCTTCCAGGCTTGCGAGATCGCGTGTGCCGAAACCGGCATGTTTAGCGCCAAGGTGCGCAACGGCCTGTCGAGCTTTGTGTCGCTGGTGCGCGAGGGTCGCCGCATGGACGGCGAGCTCAAGGACGTTGTCGAGATGATTGTCGATAAGACGGGCCTACTGCAGGCTTTCCGCGCCGAGGGCACCATGGAGTCCGAGAGCCGCGCCGAGAACATCCAGGAATTCCTGGGCGTCGCTGCCGAATTTGAGGAGACGCACGAGGACATCGAGGGTACGCTCGAGAGCTTGGAAGAGCTGCGCGCAGCCGGTGTTGCCGACGTGCCTGCCGGCGCCGAGCCCGAACCCGTCGTGGTGAGCGCGCCTGCGCCCGAACCGGGGCCATCTGCCCCGGCATCCTCGTTTGAGGCACTCGTCGGCGCGCGCGATGCCGCGGGCTCCAATCCGCTCGATAGTCTGGCTGCTCCGGCGCTGTCTCCGCAGGATGCTCTGGCTGCTGCCATCGCGGGCAACGCGTATGCCGCGCCGACGGAGATGCCGGCGGGTGCCGTGCATGCCGACGAGATTGAGCGCACCTACGGTCCGCTCACCTGTAAGGCGCTGCCGGCACTCATGGAGTGGCTGGCCCTGCGCTCCGACTTGGATTCCCTGGCCGGCGAGACGCATGCCATCACCATGATGACCATCCACTCCGCCAAGGGTTTGGAGTTCCCGGCGGTGTTCGTGGCCGGCATGGAGGAGGGCATCTTCCCGCACGTGCACGACTTTGGCGGCAGCGATGATCCGGGCAAGCTCGAGGAGGAGCGTCGCCTGGCCTACGTTGCCATCACGCGCGCCCGTAAACGCCTGTTCCTGACCTATGCGGCCACGCGTCGCACCTACGGCTCGACTTCTGCCAACCCGCGCTCGCGCTTCCTCAACGAGATCCCGTTTGAGGATATCGAGTTTAGCGGTATCGGTTCTGCCGGTTTTGAGGGCACGGGCTGGGAGAAGCGCGGCGACCGTCACGGCACCTTTGGCTCGGGCATGGGCTCGGATATGTACGGCGGCAAGGTGTTTGGCTCGCATACGCGCTCGACCGGCGGCTCCGGTTCGCGCGGTGGATCGAGCTTTGACGATTTCTTTGGCGGTAGCAGCTACGGGACCGAGCGCCATCGCGGGGTGTCGCCCGATGCCGGCCGTGTTGCCTCGACCTTTGGCTCGGGTGCACCTCGAGCCAAAAAGCCGTCGTCCAAGGTGTCGCCGACGGTGGAGCGCAAGGTCGATCGCGCCAGTGCATCGCAGGACTTTGCCGCGGGCGATACCGTGAGCCACAAGACCTTTGGCGCCGGTACCGTGATCTCGGTCGCCGGAGACATGATCGAGGTCCAATTCGAAAAGACCGGCCAGACCAAAAAGCTCATGAGGGGCGGTG
>DBEWII010000055.1:0-23812 GCA_048384935.1 Collinsella aerofaciens
AGCACACGGCTTACGCAGCGATGCGACGGGGTTGCTCCTCTCCGCGAACGGAGGCAGCCGTCACGACGACCTTCGCCACACCCTCCTCGCTTGGCAGGTCGAACATCGTCTGCTGCAGCACGTCCTCGCAGATGGAGCGCAGGCCGCGGGCGCCGGTCTTGCGGGCAAGCGCCATACGGGCGATCTCATGCAGGGCCGCATCCTCAAACTCAAGCTCAACGTCCTCGAGCTGGAACATCTTGCGGTACTGACGCACCACGGCGTTCTTGGGCTCGGTCAGAATCGACACCAAGTCGTCCTCGTCAAGCGCCTGCGTCTGGGTGACGACGGGCGTACGTCCCACAAACTCGGGGATCATGCCAAAGGCGTTGAGATCCTGCGGGAGCACCTGACGCAGCAGGTCGTTCTCGTCGACCGAGGTGGGGCCGGCGATCTCGGAGTTAAAGCCCACGCCCTTGTTTCCCACGCGATCGGCGATGATCTTGTCCAGACCCACGAAGGCACCACCGCAGATGAACAGGATGTTGGTCGTGTCGATCTGCAGCAGCTCCTGCTGGGGATGCTTGCGGCCGCCGGTGGGCGGAACGCTGGCCACCGTGCCCTCAAGAATCTTAAGCAGCGCCTGCTGAACGCCCTCGCCCGAAACGTCGCGGGTGATGGAGAGGTTCTCGGCCTTGCGGGCGATCTTGTCGATCTCGTCCACGTAGATAATGCCAACCTGAGCGCGCTCAATGTCGCCATCGGCAGCATTGATAAGCTTGAGCAGGATGTTCTCCACGTCCTCGCCAACGTAACCGGCCTCGGTGAGCGCAGTGGCGTCGGCGATGGCAAACGGCACCTCGAGGATGCGGGCGAGCGTCTGGGCCAACAGGGTCTTACCGGTACCGGTGGGGCCGAGCAGCAGGATGTTGGACTTGGCGAGCTCTACCTCGTCCATATCGTCATCGAACTGCGAGCCCATGTCGTCATCAAAGGCAGACACCGCAGCGCCGCCCTCAATCACACGGCGATAGTGGTTGTACACGGCCACCGACATGGCGCGCTTGGCGTCCTCCTGACCCATAACATAGGCCGAAAGCTCGTCATAGATCTCGTGCGGCGTCGGCACATGCGTGATGACCTGACGGTCGTCCTCGAGCTCAAAGCCCTCGGTCTCGGGGTCCACGGCAGGCTGGGATGCAGCCTGACCGTGGTCGTTGAGGAAGCCTGGCAGCTTGCCGTTGCGGGCAGCGTCCATAAAGTCCGAAGCCAGCGACTCCTCCAGAATCTCGGAACAGGCGGCGACGCACTCGTCACAGATAAAGATGTTGGTCGGACCCTTTACGAGGCGACGAACCTGGCCCTGCTCTTTTCCGCAGAAGGAGCAGCGGATGGGGTTGCCGTTCTCGTCAAAGTTATCCTGCATGTTACCTGCCATCCTAGGCGTCCTTCGCGGCGAGATCGCGCGAGGTGACGATACGGTCGATCAGACCGTAGTCGAGGGCCTCGGAAGCGGTCAGGTAGTTGTCGCGCTCGGTATCGGCCTGGACCTTCTCGATGGGCTGGCCCGAGGCGTCGGACAGGATCTGGTTGAGCTCGCGACGGGTCTTCTTGATCTCCTCGGCAACGATCTCAATCTCGGTCTGCTGGCCCTGGGCACCGCCGCTGGGCTGGTGAATCATGACCTTGGAGTGCGGCAAACAGAAGCGCTTGCCCTTAGCGCCGGCCGAAAGCAGCACGGCGGCCATAGACGCGGCCATACCGACGCAAATGGTCGAGACCTGCGGCTTGATGAAGTTCATGGTGTCAAGAATCGCCAGGCCGGAGTAGACCTCGCCACCGGGCGAATTGATGTAGAGCGAGATATCCTTCTCGGCATCCTGGCTCTCAAGATGCAGCAGCTGGGCAACGACCAGGTTGGCGCTGACGGAGTTGATCTCCTCGCCCAAGAAGATGATGCGGTCGTTGAGCAGGCGCGAATAGATATCGTAGCTGCGCTCGCCGCGCGGCGTCTGCTCGATAACGTATGGCACGAGGGCGGAATCGAACTTGGCGATCATACGCATCTCCATTTCTCTCTTGCGGACCAAATTGGTTCTAGATAAACGTACGGTGCCCGCATGCTATGCATTGGCTGGCACCGTACGAAGCAACCGGATAACCGGTGTATAACTTTACCCCATCACGGGCGCACGCATGCGCTCGCGGGCAAGGTGGCGAGAATTACTCGGCGTCCTTGGCGGTCTCGTCGACCTCGGTCACCTTGGCGTTCTCGACCAGGTGGTCGACAGCCTTGGAGCGACGGATGGACTCGCGGACGGCAGGCATGCGGCCATCGGCGATGAACTCGGCCTTGGAAGCCTCGACGTCCTTGACGCCGGCCTTCTCGAACTCGGCGTTGATGTCATCCTCGGTGACCTCGATCTTGAGCTCGCGGGCGAGGGCGTCGAGAGCCAGGGACTCGCGGGCAACGTCGTTGGCCTGCTTGTGCAGGTCGCCGATGAACTGCTCCATGGTCAGGCCGGAAGCGGGCAGCCAGGTGTCCAGCGTCATGCCACGGGCAGCGAGGTTGGACAGGAAGTTCTGGCCGAGCTCCTCAAAGACGGACTGCTCGTAGTCGGCGTCCATCTCGTCGAGCTGCAGACGCTCGGCGAGAGCGGAGACGCAACGGTTCTCCTTCTCGGCCGGGAGGCGGGAAGCCTTGTCCTGCTCGATCTCGATCTTGATGGCGTCGCGCATAGCGTCGATGCTGTCGAAGCCAAAGTCGGACTTGACGAGCTCGTCGGTGAGCTCGGGGGTGTTGCGGACCTTGATGCCCTTGACGGTGACCTCGACGGTGTGGGTCTCGGCCTCCTCGCCCTCCTCGACCTCGTCGGTCCAGGTGACGGTCTTGACGTCGTCAACGTTAGCGCCGATCAGGGCCTCGTTGAACTCCTTGGGGTTGCTGTCGCTGCCGGCGATGAGCATACGGCCCTCGGCGGCAAAGTTGTCGGCGTTCTCGACGGCCTTGAGGTCGACGGTGACGTAATCCTCGGCCTCGACGGCGCGACCCTCGACGTCCTCGAAGGTGGCACGGTAGTTGAGGAGCATCTCGACCTGGTTGTTGATCTCGGACTCGGTGACCTCCGCAGGGGGCATCTCGATCTCGACAGCGTCGAAGGAGGAGAGCTCAGCGGCGGGACGCAGGGAGAACTCGACGGTGTAGGTGTAGTCCTCGTGATCCTTGGCGAGGTCGAGCTCCTTGTAGTCACCGTTCTTGGTGGGGACGATGTCCAGCTCGTTGAGGACGGCGGGCTCGTTGGCGGCGATCAGGTCGTTGGTGGCCTGAGCGAGGGTAGCCTCGGCGCCCAGGGCGGAGTCAATGACCGGACGGGGAGCCTTGCCGGCACGGAAGCCCGGGAAGCGGTACTTCTTGGCGGTGTCCTTGTAAGCCTTCTTAATCGCGGCGTCGACGTCGGCGGCCGGGATGGTGACCGTAGCGGTGAGCTTGGCGTCCTTGACGTCAGAAGCGGTGATGTTCAACACGTTCCTCCTCATACTGCCCAGCTTATCTGAGGTGCTGGTACCTTTATGCAACAAAGAGTCGCGACGGCCGAAGCCGACGCAGATGCGTTGGTGCGGGCGAAAGGACTCGAACCTTCACGGGAATCCCACCAGAACCTAAATCTGGCGCGTCTACCAATTCCGCCACGCCCGCATGAGCGCACAGACTAGGAATGATAGCAGATACGAGCGGCAAGCGCACGCACACCTTTTACAGGCTCACGACCTCACCACGAGTGCAAAAGGCGGGACGAGTTGCCCCGCCCCGCCAATTACGACTTGTTCGCTGACCCGCTACTCCCCCAGCAGGGCCTTCTCGGGCGTGATGGGCAGCGAGCGAACCTGGTGGCCGGTGGCGTGTGCCACGGCCGAGGCAACGGCGGCGAGTGGCGTGTTGATGACGACCTCGCCGATCGACTTGGCACCAAACGGACCCGTCGGCTCGTAGCTCGGCTCAAAGGCCACGCGAATGCTACCGATATCCAGGCGCGTGGGCAGCTTGTAGCTCATGAAGTTGCCGGTGCGCAGACGGCCGCGCTCATCGTGCTCGACGATCTCGTAGAGCGCGTGACCGATACCCTGGGCAATGCCGCCCTCGGCCTGGACGCGCGCGAGCGCCTCGTTGATAACGGTGCCGCAGTCCACAGCCGCCACGTAGTCCACCACGGTCACCTTGCCGGTGGCCTTGTCGACCTCAACCTCGGCAATGCCGGCCATAAACGGCGGGGGCGAAACGGGCAGGCAGGCAGAGGCATGCGAGGTGAGCGCGTCGCCGCCCGCGATATTCTTGACGCACAGGTTGGCAAAGTCACGCAGCGTGAGGTAGCGGTTCTGCTCGCGCGCGGCACGCTCGTCGGACAGACGCACGTACTGGCCATCGAAGACCACCTCGGCGGCATCCACATCCCACATCTGGGCTGCCTTGGCGCAAATCTTCTCACGGAGCTCGGTCGCGGCGTTTTTGGCCGCAAGGCCCGTCACGTACGTGCCCGAGCTCGCGTACGAGCCGGCGTCAAACGGCGACACATCGGTGTCCACGCCGCGCACCACGATCATCGAACTCTCCACGCCCAGCTCCTCGGCGGCAATCTGCGCCAGGATGGTGTCGACGCCCATGCCGTTATCGGTGGCGCCGGTGCCGATGGTAATGAAGCCGTCCTCTTCCAGGCGCATGTCGATGCCGGCGATGTCCACGTTGGAGATGCCCGAGCCCTGCATGGTGAGCGCGCAGCCCAGGGCGCGCACGCGGTCGCCCAGGTCGACGGCCAGCGGCTTATCGCGCCAGCCGATCATGTCCATCGCACGCAGCAGGCAGCGGTCGAGTGCGCAGGCGTTGAGCTTCTCGTTGTAGTACTGCGGCATGGTCTCGCCCTCGCGCACGATGTTCTTAAGGCGCAGGTCGGCGGGATCCATGTGCAGCATGTCGGCGAGCTCGTTGACGGCGCTCTCCACGGCAAACTGGCCCTGGGTGGCACCGTAGCCACGATACGCGCCGCCGCGGTTGGTATTGGTGTAGACGGCGTCCCAGCTAAAGCGGCTCGCCTTCACGTGGTTGTAGATGGGCAGGCTCTTGTGGCCCGAGAGGCCGATCGTCGTGGTGGCATGCTCGCCATAGGCCCCGGCGTTGGACAGCGTATGCAGATCGATGGCCGTGATGGTGCCGTCGTTCATGGCGCCCAGCTTAACGGTCATCTGCATCTGGTGGCGCGAGTTGCCCGCGGTGATGGTCTCCTCGCGGGTGTAGCAGCAATAGCTCGGACGGCCGGTCTGCTGGGTGACGAACGCCACGAAGATCTCGCAGCAGCCCGTCTGCTTGGAGCCAAAGCCGCCGCCGATGCGCGGCTTAATGACCTGCACCTGCGACTGCGGGATGTCGAGCGACTGCGCGACCATGCGGCGCACGTGGAAGGGCACCTGCGTGGAGGTGGTCACCGAGATGCGGCCGAACGCGTCGGTCGTCGCGAAGGCGCGGAAGGTCTCCATGGGCGCGGTCTGCGTGGCCTGGCTGGTGTAGGTGCGCTCAAAGACGATGTCGCTCTGGGCGAACGCCTCGTCCAAGTCGCCATAGTCGCTCATGCCGCTGCATACCAAGTTGCGCGGAACGTCGCCGCCCTGCGGGAACATAAAGGTCACGTCGCCCTCGGGGTGGACCACGATGTCGTTATCGAGCGCCTTGGTAAAGTCGAGCAGGGGCTCGAGCACCTCATAGTCGACCTTGATGAGCTTGAGCGCCTTGTCGGCGGCCTCCTCGGTTTCGGCGGCGACGATAGCCACCTCTTCGTTTTGGTAACGGACGAGATTCTCGAGAATCAGGCGGTCGTAGGGACTCGGCTGCGGATAGCTCTGGCCGGCGATGGTAAAGCGGCGCTTGGGCACGTCCTCGTAGGTGTAGACGCCCACCACGCCGGGAACCTTCAGAGCGCGCGACGTATCGATTGAGCGGATATTGGCGCGGGCATAGGGGCTGCGCTTGAGTTTGACGATGAGCGCACCGGCGGGCACCATATCACCGGTGTAGACGGGACGACCCTCGAGCAGGGCCTTCGAGTCCTTCTTGGGCTGCTTCTTGGTGATCTGCTTGTACGCGACACCGTCGGAGCTCGTCTCGTTGACGGCCAGCTCGGGCATCTCAAAGCCCACCTGCACGCCGGACTCGTTGAGGAAGCGAACGATGGCGCGCAGCTGGCTCTCGTAGCCGCTGCAGCGGCAGAGGTTGCCGGCGAGCTGGCGCGACAGCTCCTCGCGCGTGGCGACGAGGCTCGGGTCCTCCTTGGCAGCGCGGGCAAGCGCCAGCACGTTCATGATGAGGCCGGGGGCGCAAAAACCGCACTGCTCAGCGCCTTCGGCAGCCATCGCACGGGCCAGCGCCTCAGACTCGGCTTTGAGGCCCTCGAGCGTGGTGATGGTGTGGCCCTCGACGCGAGCGGCGGGAACCGAGCAGCTCAGCACCGGGTCGCCGTCGAGCCACACCGTGCACAGGCCGCAGTTGGTGGTTTCGCAGGCGCAGCGCACCGACGCACAACCCTGCTCGCGCAACAGTGCAAAGAGCATGGTGTCGGGGGCAATCTGAACCTTGACCTTACGGCCGTTGAGCGTAAAGGAAAGATCGATGAGTTTGGCAGCCATTAGCGCACCTCGCTAGAATCGACGCCGGGCACGCGGCGGCAGGAATACTCGTCCGTGGCAAACTTGGGGATCTGCACGGTCTCGAGCTCGCGGGCAAGCGCGGCCGAAAGCTCGATGCCGGCGGCGCGGCGCACGGCCTGCACGGCAAGCGGGGCCGAGATGCGGCGGCGGTAGGCGGCCGAGCCCCACAGGTTGGTGCCGTAGCTCAGGGCGCGCACAGAAGCGGCCAGAGCGCGAAGCTCGTCCTCGGAAGGCTGCTCGGCAGTAAGGCCGCATGCCTCGCCCTGCAGCAGGGTCGCGCGCAGCGGGCGGGCGCCCACGGTGACATGCCAGCTGTTGTTCCACCAGGCGGCAGTGACGTTTAAGGAGGGGAAGTCGGTCGCGGCCTTGCGCACGGCCTCGTAGCTCGCACGGTAGTCGCGCTTAACGACTACGATGTGCTCGATCACGTCGCGCACGTAACCCATGTCCACGAACTCGGCGAGCGGCACGCGGCCGGCGCCCGTCAGCTCAACATAGGAATCGAGCGCGAGGAAGGCAGTGAGCACGTCCGAGAAGCCAAAGCGGCCGTAAATGCTGCCGCCCACCGTGGCGGTATTGCGCAACTGCACGCCCACGATATCGTGGACGGCAAACTCAAAGACATGGTTGACAAGCGCGTTGAGCTCGGCATGACGCTCGAGCTGGCGCAGGGTACACATGGCACCGATGCGAAACTCGGTCTCGGTCTCCTCGATCTGATCGAGTCCGCAGGCCGAAAGGTCAATCGCCGTCGCGACGCGACGCGAGCCCAGGCGCATCCAAATGCCACCGCCCACAATCTTGTTGTTGCGGTTCTTCTGTAAGAGCTCATAGGCTTCGGCCGCGTTTCCAACACGGACGTAGGTACCGAACTTGAGCACGTTCTCCCCCATCTCTTCACTTGTCCAGTACTTTTAAGTGTACCAAACGAGGGGCCGCACACCGTTTTAGGACAAAATCCACCCACCCATCCATAACTTGCGGTGATATACGGACTGATTAGCCGTTCTGGGGCGCTAAACAGTCCGTATTTCACCGCAAGATATGAGGAGTCCTCCGGGATAGAAAAGGCTCTCAGCCGGATAGCTGGGAGCCTCATCACATGCTATGTCGCGCGAAGATTTAGCAGACGCCCTGGGCGAGCATAGCGTCGGCGACCTTCAGGAAGCCGGCAATGTTGGCACCCATGACGAAGTTGCCCTCCTCGCCGTACTCCTTGGCGGTGTCGTCCACGTTGTGGAACATGCCGCGCATGAGCTGCTCGAGCTTGCCGTCGACCTCCTCGAAGGTCCAGGACAGGTGCTCAGCATTCTGGCTCATCTCCAGACCGGACACGAGCACGCCGCCGGCGTTGGCAGCCTTACCAGGCATAATGGCGACGCCGTTCTCCTGGAAGTAGGTCGTGGCCTCGATGGTCGTGGGCATGTTCGCTCCCTCGCCGACCACCTTGCAGCCGTTGGCGACGAGCGCCTGGGCGTCCTCGAGCAGCAGCGTGTTCTCGCGAGCGCAAGGCAGTGCGATATCGCAGGGCAGCTGCCACACGCCGCGGCCGTCGCCCTCGTGCCACACAGCGTTAGGCTTCTCGTCAACGTACATGGCGAGCGTAACGCCCTTGTCGTGGCCGGAGCGCTTCTTGTTGTAGACGTGCTCGAGCACGGTGTAGTCGATGCCGTCGGGATCCTCGACCCAGCCGTGGGTGTCGGAGCAGGCCAGCACCTTGCCGCCGAGCTGGGAAACCTTCTGGACGGCGTAGATAGCGACGTTGCCGGAGCCGTGCACGACGACGTTCTTGCCCTCGAAGGAGTCGCCGCGGCTCTTGAGGTACTCGTCCACAAAGTAGGCCAGACCGTAGCCGGTGGCCTCGGTACGGGCGAGCGAGCCGCCAAAGGAGAGGCCCTTGCCGGTGAGGACGCCGGTCCACTCGTTGGTCAGGCGCTTGTACTGACCGAACAGGTAGGCAACCTCGCGGCCGCCAACGCCCAGGTCGCCGGCAGGAACGTCGGTGTTGGGGCCGATGTGGCGATAGAGCTCGGTCATGAAGGACTGGCAGAAGTGCATGATCTCGTTGTTGGACTTGCCCTTGGGGTCAAAGTCGGAGCCGCCCTTGCCGCCGCCCATGGGAAGGGTGGTCAGGCTGTTCTTAAGGATCTGCTCCAGACCCAGGAACTTGAGCATGCCCAGGGTGACCGTCGGGTTAAAACGCAGGCCGCCCTTGTAGGGTCCAATGGCAGAGTTGAACTCGACACGATAACCGCGGTTGACCTGAACCTTGCCCTGGTCGTCGACCCAGGGAACACGGAACATGACGATGCGCTCGGGCTCGACGAGGCGCTCCAGCAGAGCGGCCTCCTCGTACTCGGGGTGGGCGTCGAGCGCCGGCTGGATGGTGCCGAGGATCTCGGTCGCGGCCTGGATGAACTCAGGCTGCTCGGGATAGCGGGCCTTGAGCTCTTCGAGAACTTTCTGCGTGTAGCTCATGCTTCCTCCAATTGATGGAAAAGAAAAGTGTCGTTCGAGGCGCTCCATGCGCCGCGAGCTTTATCGAGTATGGATAATATCGCACTGTTGCGGCAAAGTTACGCATAAGCCGACGAGCGGATGTTTCGTTTTGATTACGATGCAGGTAGAAGCGTTTTTGAGTGCCTGACGTGCAAAACCCGTGTTTCAAACCTGTTTCGTCCACGTGTTCCAAACCACCACATTGGGGACAGGCACCTTTGTGGTGGTGTTGGTGGTTAGAGGACGAGCTGGTGGTAGTCGGCGGGGGTTACGCGGCCCTCGGTGGCGGCGCGGAAGGCAGCGAGTGCATCGCCCGAGAACGGCATGGCCCAGCACAGCCCGCAACCTGCGGTAATGGAGCCGGGCAAAGGCATAATGCGCCCGGGCACACCGGCGGCAAGGCACAGCTGTTCGCATTCCATCACATCGAAGGTGCTGTCGAACGACACGATGATTTTGCGTTCATGGTCGAGAGCATCACCGGACGGGCCTTCGCGGTGTGCATCGCGATACGCCGCGGCGGCCGCTTCCTCTTCCGCAGTATGTCCACAGCCACCGCAACCGCAGGTACAGGGTTCGGACCCGTCGCAAGTGCAAGGTTCTCCCGTGTCGGGACAAATATCGTGAGACATGGCAACTCCAATCGTCTAGGCGAGTAACTCGGCCGCCGCAAACTCCTCGGGCGTATTGACGTTCTCGAAGCAGAGCGTCGAGCCCGCGGCCTTAACGATCTGCGGCTCATCCATATAACCAGCTTGAACGCGATTGATCAGGCAGCGAATGCGCTGGCGGTCGCAGGCGAGCAGCTCTTGGGCGGCCGGCGCACAAGCGTCACGGCGCCAGACGGCGCAAAGCGGCTCAATCCCCCGCTCCTCGCGCGGCACGCACACGTCGAGCGCCTCGGCCTCAACACGATCGGCAAGCGCGCCGATAAGTTCCGGCGAGACAAACGGCATATCGCAGGCGACGATCGCCACGAGCGGCAATCGGGCCGCGGCCAACGAGCTCGCGATGCCGCGCATGGCACCGGCGGGACCGTCGACGTCCATCACCACGCGGGGGCGCAGGCCATCAAACATAAGCTCCTCAAGATAGGCAAGCTCACTGGGACGCGAAGTCGTCACGACCAACTCGCCGGCAACTGGCGCCAGCCGACCCAGCACGCGCTCGATGAGCGGCTCGCCGCAAAACGCCATGCGCGCCTTATCGCAGCCCATGCGCGACGACAACCCGCCCGCCTGGACGACACAAGAAAGATCGGCACGTCTTACGGTAGTCATACGGCAAAACACCTCCATCGGCATGTTCGAAACCCGACACACGAAGCCAAATACCGCCGCCGAAATAACGGTGCTACGAAAAGCTCGTGCAAAAACAAAACAGCGCCTTTGCGGCACGCAGCAAGACCGCGAGCACAAAAGCGCTGGTAGCATATGGCGGGAACGTATGTGAATCGAACACATCCAAGACGTTTTGCACGCCTCGCAACGGTTTTGAGGACCGCGGAGCCCACCGGAGCCCATCCGTTCCCAAGTGCGGCGGTATTTTACCAAACCGAGCGGACCCCATCCCAAAAAGACGAGCAAGAAGTTGCGGTGGAATAGTTCTTGCTTAGGCTGCAAGACCCCAAAAACAGGAACTATTTCACCGCAACTGAGGAGGCGGGAGCGGGTGACCGGCCTAGCGTAGGGACCTCAGGCCGCCGGCGTCCTTGTCGAGCACCGTAAAGCGCACGGCATCCAGGTGCTCCAAGATGCTGATGGCGCGTTTGCGCGACACACCCAGGGCCTCGCGCAGCACGCTCGTGGTGGCTGCGCCGCCGGCTGCCTCAATGGCGGCGGCGACGAGCTCACGCGCATGGGCCTCGGCGGCGGCAGACAGGGCAACGTCGCGCTCGACCTTAACGATCGAGCGGTTGAGCGAAAGCTCGCGCAGGGCACGCGTCATGGTGTCGCGACCGAGCTGCAGCTGTTCGCCCACCTCGGGAAGCGCCGGTGCATCCAGGCCGGCCTCGTCAAGCAGCGCGACGATCCGCTCGCAAGCCTCTCGCACCACGCGTGCCGCAGCGGCGGCCGAATGCGGATCGAATACCTCGGCACCCTCGGCGGCGCACACGCCACGCGAGCAGCCCTCGGCAATCAGAGCCGCGGCAACGCCTTCATCAGCGGCAGGCCACGCAGCATGGGCAACGGCGCCGGGCGTAAAGCCCGTCTCCTTGGGAGCCGCCGCATGCATGGCTGACAGGGTCGCCGCCAGTGCATCCATCGCGGCGTCGAGCACGGAAGCATCTGCATACAGCGAGCCATCCGAGCCAGCAAGCGCGCGAGCAGCGCCCTTCGCCACCAACCCGCGCAGTGCGGCATCGACCTCGCCGACACCAAGATCCAAAGCCTCGGCAACATCAACCGCCGTTACCGGCAGCGTCTGCAGCGCCAGCCAAGCGCCCACACCGCCCGCGATATCGCCGGACTCGAGCGTCGCATACAGCGCACGCTCTCCTTCGGCAAGCTCGCGCGAGCGACGGCAGCGCGAAAGCAGCACGCGCCCGCCGCCAATGAGCATGACCGGCGAATACGACAGTACCACGGCATGGTCACCGGCGCACAACGGCAGCGGGTCCTCAAGACGCACTTGCACGGTACGGGTCTCGCCCACTGCCATGGGGGCCTCGCCCTCCATGAACATAATGCGGCCGACAACCTCGGCCGTACCCGCCATCACGTGCACACGCGCACCCGACTCGAGCACACGCGGCTTGGCTCCCTCGCGACCCAAATACGTAAACGTCATCATAAAGCGCAACGTCTGGCCAAAGCGGCCCGCCACGCCGAGCATCTCACCGCGATCGAGCGTGGCGACGGCATCGCCCACCAAGTTGAGCGCCACACGCTGACCGGGCAACGCCCGCGGCGTATCGCCATGCACCTGAATCCCGCGCACGCGACAGACCGTGCGTGACGGCAAAGCCATCAGCTCGTCGCCCACCGCGACGGGCGCATCGTGCAACGTTCCCGTCACCACGGTACCGGCGCCCTTGATCGTAAAGCAGCGGTCGATGGGCAGACGCGGTGCGGCATCGGTGAGCTCGGCACGGGCTCGGCAGGCACCCCAGCAGGCGGCAACCTGCTCGTCGAGCGCAGCCAGCAGGTCATCGATTCCCGCGCCGGTCTTGGACGACACAGGCACAATCGGCGCGTCCGCAAACACGGTACCCGACAAAAAGTCATCGACGTCGAGCTCGGCAAGCTCGGTCATCTCGGCATCGGCCAGGTCGCACATAGTAAGTGCCACCACCATATGCGTGACACCCAGCAACTCCAGCACGTGCACGTGCTCGCGCGTCTGCGGCATTACGCCCTCGACGGCAGAGACCACCAGCACGGCCACGTCGATGCCTGTCGCACCCTGCACCATGGCGCGCAGGTAATGCGCGTGGCCCGGCACGTCGACCAGGCCCACGATCTTGCCACTCGGCAACGCCAGCTCGCCAAAGCCCAGCTCCACGGTCATACCGCGGCGACGCTCGACCTCCAAGCGGTCAGGATTCTTGCCGGTCAGCGCCTCAATCAATGCCGACTTACCGTGGTCGACGTGGCCCGCCGGGCCCACGATAACGGGGCATTCCACCAACGTGTCACGCTCACTCATCGGCGCACCGCCTTGGCAACGCACGCGGCAAGCGTCGATGCCGCCGTCTCGATATCGCGGTCGCCCACGAGTGTGCGGACGTCAAACAAAATGCGATCGTGCGAGGTGCGCGTGACGACCGGCGTGTCGAAGTCTTGGACGAGCGAGCGCTTGAGCGCATCGACGGACAGGCGCCCGTCGACCGGGCAGACGGCCACGCACATCGTGGGCAGCTCCACGGTGGGCAGCGAGCCGCCGCCGGGAGTCGACGACTCCTTGACGATTTCCACCTGCACGGCACACGGGCAGCCAGCCTTATCGAGGCCTGCCACCATCAGCTCGCGCAACTTGCGTGCGCGACGCTCCAGATGAGCCTGCGGAAGCGTGAGCATGTTGAGCACCGGTACATCGCGATGGGCCACATCCGCCCCATCCATGTAAATGCGCAGTGTAGCCTCGAGCGCCGCCAGCGCGAGCTTGCCCGGGCGCAGGGCACGCATGAGCGGATGCGACCCGCAGGCCTGGACCAGATCGCGACGGCCCATGATAATGCCCGCTTGTGCGGCACCGAGCAGCTTATCGCCCGAGCACGACACGATATCAAGCCCCGCCGCGACCGAGGTCGGCGTGGTCTCCTCGCCGCCGCGAACCAGGATATCGTCGGGCAGCAGCGCGCCCGAGCCCTGGTCCTCGTAGAACAGCAGGCCATGCTTATGCGCCAGCGCGGCAAGCTCCCGAGAGCCCACCTCCTCGTGGAAACCCTCGATGCGATAGTTGGAAGGATGAACCTTAAGGATCATCGCCGTATCGGGCGTGATGGCACGCTCGTAGTCGCTCAAATGTGTGCGGTTGGTGGCCCCGACCTCGACGAGTTTGGCGCCCGAGGCCACCATGACATCGGGGATGCGGAAGCTGCCGCCAATCTCGACGAGCTCGCCACGGCTCACGATAACCTCTTTGCCTGCAGCGTGAGTCGCCAGCACCAGCAGCACCGCGGCAGCGTTGTTGTTAACGACCAGCGCATCCTCGGCACCGGTGAGCGAGCGGATCAGTTGCGCGGCGTGCTCCTTGCGCGACCCGCGCGAACAGGTGTCCACACTGTACTCGAGTGTGCTATACCCGCGCGCGACCTCGGCCACGGCCTTGGCAGCCGACTCCGCGAGCGGGGCTCGACCCAGGTTGGTATGGATAACGACACCCGTGGCGTTGACGGCAGGGCGCAGGCTCGGCAGCGCGGATCGATGCGCACGCCACTCAATGGCCGAGGCCAGCTCGCGCTTGGAACGCGGAGCGGCACCGGCACGAATCGCGGCGCGCTCCTCGTCGAGCTCGGCCGTGACGGCGGCATGCACCACCGCGTCGCAGGTCTCCCCCGCCGCCTTCACCACCGGCCACTCGGCAAGCAGCTCGTTGACGGAGGGAATGGCGCGCAGGCGGGCACGCACCTCATCGGACATGTTCTGGCTATCGCTCATGTGCAGCCTTTCAAAAACCAAGGGCAGATCAGTCGGCCGTTCGTCAAAACCAGCCGAATCAATCTGTTGAATCAATCAGTCGTTATTATCCTCGTGCTCTGCGATCTTTTCCACGCGAACGGCGTTTTCCTGAGTAAGCGCGGCACCCGTCAACGGGTCCCAGCGCAGCGGTGTGTGGTCGAGCGGCCCGACGCCCAGGGCCTGAGCGCCACCGGCATCGGAGCCAAACGAACGCCCACCGGGGGCGGCCGAGGTGAAGATGCACGCCGGATGCAGATAGGGCGTCGTCTCCACGCGCACGCGGTCGCGACCCATATCGCTCACGAGTTCGACGACCTCGCCGTCGGCGATGCCCATGCGAGCGGCGACATCGGCGTTCATCTGCACGGCGTCCAAGTCCGACCCCACCTCGGCGGCACCTTGGGCCGCAAGCCTTCGCGAGGTATGCGACTCAAAGGGACGGTTTCCGCTAATGAGGCGAAACATCCCCGGGCCGGGCTCCACCATGGGAGCGATCCAGTCGGGCACACGGCCCAGGCCGGCACGCTCCCACACGCTGCTTGCCAGCGCAATCTTGCCGCCGGCAAGCGGAATCACTGGCTCGCCTGTGCGCGTCGGCAGCGCCACGCCCGTATCGGCCCAACCGCGCTCCTTAAGCTCGTCCAGATCGATCCCATAAGGCGCCACCTGGTCAGCCGCCAGATCGTCAGAAGTAAACTGGAAGTACTCGCCCACGCCGCAGGCCGCAGCCAATCCGGCAAAGATCTCCCGACCGGGACGTGTGTCGTCATGCAAGACTGGCAACACGGTGTTGCGGTAGAACACGCGCGAATCGTTGGCGCCTGTCACCGTTCCCACGCCGCGGTCGGCCTCCAGATACGTCACGTCGGGCAGCACGAAGTCAGAAGCACGTGCCGTCTCGGACCAGCGAATATCAATCGTCACGAGCAAGTCGAGCTGCTGCAAAATACCCAACCAAGCCTGTGCATTACCATAGCCCGCACCGGGGTTACTGGCATAGACGATGAGCCCACGCAAATCGCCGGCAAGAATCGACTGACCGATGGTCGTGCACAGGCCGCGCACCGGATCGACCAGTGGATAGCGTTCGGACCCCAGCTTGGGCCCGCGAGGCACCGGCGGCGTCGCAAAGCGCGCGGGATCGAGGTCGCCCAACACGAGCGGCGTGGGCGGATTGAGCGCGCCGCCCGCATGACCGATGCAGCCCAACAGCACATCGACCAAGCAGATAGCGCGCGCGGTCTGGGTGCTATTGGCATACGCGATACCGATGCCACCATGAAAGCCCGCATCCACCACAGCGGCAGGCGCGGCGGCAGCTAGATCGCGCGCCGTGGCGACAATCTCTGCGGCCGGCACGTCGCACATCGACTCGGCCCACTCGGGCGTCCAAGCGCTGGCCGCCTGCGCCAGCTCGTCAAAACCCGTGGTATAGCGGGCAACGAACTCGTGGTCGTACAGGTCCTCGGCAATCAACACGTGGACAATACCCAACAGCAGCGCCAAGTCACAGCCCGGGCGCACACGCAGCCAGCGGTCGGCAAGCGCAGCCGAGCCGCTGCGCCGGGGGTCGACCACGATAATCTTCGCCCCACGGCGACGGGCATCGTTGAGCACATCAACGGCCCCCATCGTCGACGAATCAACAATGGAACGCCCCAGGTACATGATGCAATCGGTATGCGCCAGGTCGGAGGCGGGACTATAGCCCAGGCTGTGCTCCCAACCGGTAAGTCGGCTTACCTCGCAGGCACCGTCGGCACCGTATACGTTGGGCGAGCCCAGCGCATGCATAAAACGATGCGCCCAGTAGCGGTCGAACGAGGGTACGCCGAGCGTCATGCCCAGCGAACGAGGCCCGCGCTCGTCAACAATCTCCCCAAGGCGCGCCGCGATCTGCGCGAACGCCTCATCCCACGAAATCACATCGAACCCCGAGCCATCAGCTCGTCGGCGCATGGGATGCAAAATCCGGTCGCGCTCGTCAAACGGCATTGCCAGACGATGCCGTCCGCGGGCGCACAGGGCTCGCGCCGCGCACGGGTGCCCCGGCACCGGCAACTCGGCCACCACGCGACCGTCCTCAACGCGTGCCGCAAAGGCGCAATCGGCATAGCATCCCCCGCATGTGGTCACCACGGCGCGACCGTCACGCTCCACAGCAGATGCCATCTCGATTACCCCTTTCACAAGTCAAACACAACACGCCAACAGCCCGGCAACGAACCCCAGACCCAAAAAGCCTCCCGCACGGCAACGCCCCGCGGGAGGCCCAACGTCAAACAGACGGTACCTTACGCCTCGGACTTCTTGGCGTAGATAAACCAGTAGCCGAGCGCGATCAGAACCGCACCGCCCACGATGTTGCCCAGCGTGGCGGCGGATAGGTTAAACGCAATGCCCGCGACGTTGAGTGCATCGGCCCCGGCAACCTTGGCACCATAACCGCATGCATGCATCACGGCGCCCATGGGCAAAAAGTACATGTTGGCAACGCAGTGCTCAAAACCGCAGGCCACAAAGGCTGCGATGGGCAGCAGAATGCCCACGACCTTATCGACCACGGTCTTACCGGCGGTACCGATCCACACGGCCAGGCACACAAAGATGTTGCACAGGATGCCGCGGAAGAAGATCGTCACCCAGTCGATCGTCACCTTGCCGGCGGCGACGCTCACCATGGAGTTGGCGACCGCCTCGCCGTTGAGCTTATAGATGCCGGCCATGTACACCAAAAAGACGATGAACAGGGCACCGACAAAATTGCCGACCCACACGACGACCCAGGCCTTGAGCATCTGGGGCAGAGTGATCTTTTTGCTCTTGAGCGCGCAGACCATAAGCGAATTACCAGTAAACAGCTCGGCGCCGCACACCAGCACCAGCACCAGGCCCAGGCAAAAGCACAGGCCGCCCACGACCCGCTGGGCACCCCAGCCCAGCGTGCTGTCGCTCAAGAACACCGTAAAGAACAGGCCGCCGAAGGCGATAAACGCACCGGCGAACATTGCCAACAGAAAGGCCTTAGCGACCGGCAGGTTAGCCTTGGTCACGCCGGCGACCTCGGTCTTGGCCTCGATCGCGGCGGGCGCCAGGCAATCGGGAGCGGGATACTCCACCTTGGAATCTGCCATGTCAATCACTTCTTTCCTAACAAAATGGAACAAGTGCTCCTACTGCTCTTGCCCCAAGCGGACAAAGTGGGAAAAGTCGTTGGCGGCCACGGCGTCGTACACGGCGTCGACGGCCTCAAAGACTTCCGGGGACATGGGGTTGTAGAACTCCGTGTCGCCCGGCTGAATTCCGACGAAGACGATATCATCGCACGATTGCTCAATCTCTTCGATCAGAATCGACAAGGGAAGCGAATGCGTGGTGAACATCGACTTGCGGGCCACATCACGTTTGTCGAGCAAGCGGATGGCGCCGACGGGCAGCGCCATGTCGGCGGCATCGACCAAAACCAAACGCGGCGGACGCTCACGCTTGACCTCGATGATGTCATCCTCGGGCGTTTGGCCTCCGTCGATGGTGTACCAACCGGCGATGGGCGCGTCCTCCATCTTTTTGGAGAGCACGGGGCCGGCGGCATCGTCGGCACGCAGCACGCTTCCTGCCGTGAGTACGATACCCGCAAACGGGGCGCCGTTCACACGTCCATCAACAACGCGACCCATTACTGCAACCTTCCCGTCAGATACACGCCCGACACATCGCGCACGCGCTCAACCAGATCGCGGAACTTCATCAGAAACGCGACCTGCTGGGCATGCAGGCCAAAGTCGTCGTCGAACACCGAGATGCCGGCCTTGGCCGACCCGCGAAAACCGCGCTCGTCGAGCAGCGCATCGCAGGCCTCGAGCAGCGACGGCACCGCCGCCTTGTCGAGCTGGCACTCGCCAAAGGAGCGGATGGCCTCAAACTTGGTTTTGGCCTCCCCCTCCGGCAGTGCGTCGACGAGCGAATAGAACACATCCACCGGCACCGACAGGCGCGGCTCAAAGCAGTCGAGCACGCCGGTGTGGTGGCCCACGGCGAGCGTGTAGTACAGCACGTCGCAGGCCTCCTGGGGAACGTCTTCCTCGGTCTCCACAAACTTACGCGTGAGCTCGTAGAAGACCACCTGGTCGGGCGCATGGCCCAGGCAGGGGTCGGCGACGCCCTCGGCGGCCTCGTCGCTTGCGCGCGAGGCATCGCCAAAAGAGCCGCCGAGCATGCCGGGGCCCGCAAAGTAACCAGAGCGGTCCGTGAGCTCCATCTAGCGACCTCCGGCCAGCACCAGATCCTGCAGCGCCGAGTAGACCTCAACGCGGCGCGGATCGTCCTGCTTGTCGATGAGCAGCGCCATGGCACCGCGGATATCGCCCTTGGGCGCGCCCTCGAGCGTATCCATAAACTCGTTGGCCAAATCGCGACCGTAACGGTAGCCGCTCATGGCGCGAGCCTCACGCTCGATGGCAACGCGCAGCTTGTACGGCACGCCGGGGTGCAGGATATCGGCCTGCTCGCCGGCGGCCTCCACCGTGGTCTCGGCATGGAGCTTTTGGTCCAGCAGGCCAAGTGCCATAGCAAAGCCGTAGATGGTCTGCGCGGGGCTGGGCGGGCAGCCGGGGATGTAGACATCGACCGGCAGAATCTTGTCCGTGCCGCCCCAGACGCAGTAGTTGTCGTAGAAGATGCCGCCGGTGCAGCCGCACGCGCCATAGGACACCACGATCTTGGGATCGGGTGCGGCCTCAAAGGCGCGCAGGGCCGGCATGCGCATGGCACGCGTCACGGCACCGGTGTACAGCAGCACATCGGCGTGACGGGGCGAGGGCACGACCTTGATGCCAAAGCGCTCGACGTCAAAGACGGGCGTGATGGAACCGAAGATCTCGATCTCGCAGCCGTTGCAGCCGCCGCAGTCAACACGGTAGACGTACACCGAGCGCTTGATCTTCTTAAGAAGGGTCGCCTTAGCCTTCTCGATGCTCTCGTCGAGCTCGATCTTGGTCGGGCGGTACTGGAGCCGCTCGGGCAAAAGCGTGGGTTCGGCCATGGTTACTCCTCCTTCGTTTCAAAATCCATGACGATGCCCTCGACCGGCGCCGGACCGGCGGGAATCTCGGGCGCATCGGGGTTGAGCTCGCGGTCGATATACTCTGGGTTCACGCCGTGCCCGCCCAGATACTCCATGCCGGGGCCCTGGGGCTCACCGGACGCAAGCGTCTCGTTGGCAGCCATACCGGCAGCGTTGCCGGTCTTTACGGCCGAGGCGGCGCGCAGGGCGTCGAGCTCGCGCTTGCACTCCTGGCACATACCGACGGTACGGGCGGCCTGCTCGGCCTCCATGCCGCCGGCCTTTTGCAGCAGGCGCTTGGCGTAGTCGATCTCCTTGTGCGGGGCAAACGGCTTGCCGCAACGCGAGCAGTGCTCGAGCGTGTAGACGCTCTTGCTGGTGAGGTCGTCCTTGCTCATGACGGCCAGCTCAAACTCCTCGGTGAGCTTGATGGCCTCCATGGGGCAGGCCTCCTCGCAGCGGCCGCAAAAGATGCAGCGACCGTAGTCGATCGACCAGGTGATGGTATCGGCCGCAAGGTCGGTGTCCATGCGAATGGCATCGGCCGGGCACGCCACGCCGCAGGCACCGCAGGCGATGCAGAGCTCGGCATTGTGCTCGGGCTTGCCGCGCATGTCCTTGTTGGTGGGGAACGGCGCAAACGGGTACTTGACCGTCGCGTCGCCGGCCTTGGCGTTAACCTTCCAAAGCTTCAGCATATTAGAGCGCCTCCTCATCGAGCGGAGCGGCCATGGTGCCCTCGCCCGCAAGCGGCGACTTGTCGCGCCAGACGTTCTCGAACTGCTCCTTGTCGAGCACGTGGTCGCGCTTGGCGGCGACATCGGTCACCGTCACGCGGTCGGTGCAGGAGTAGCACGGGTCGAGCGAGCCGACGATCAGCGCCGCGTCGCCCACGGTGTTGCCGCGGAACATGTAGCGCAGGACCGGCCAGTTGCTGTACGTGGCGGCCTTGGCGCGCCAGCGGTAGCACTTCTGGTTGTTGCCGAGCATGGCCCAGTGCACGTCCTCGCCGCGCGGCGCCTCGGTGGCGCCGATGGCGTACTTGTGCGGGGTGTACTCCCAATCCGTGGTGAGGATGGGGCCCGACGGGCAGTTCTCGAGCATGGTCTCGATCATGTCGATCGAATCGTAGACCTCCTGGATGCGAACGGCGGTACGGCCGAAGGCATCGCAGGTGTCAGCCGTAGCGGCGTGCATCTTTTGGACGTCCGGATCGGCGTAGCCGTCGAAGGGATGGTCAAAGCGCACGTCACGAGCATAGCCCGAGCCACGCATGAGCGGGCCGACCGGCGAGAAGTCGCGAGCGATCTTGCGGTCCAGAATGCCGATACCGCTCGTACGCTCGATAAAGTTGGGCGTGGAGAGCAGCATGTCGACGAGTTCTTGAACCTCGGAGCGCAGCTGGTGGATGGTCGTGAGCGTGGAGAGCTTCTGCTCGGCCAAAATGTCGCGACGCACGCCACCGATCACGTTGAGGCCATAGGTCTTGCGGTGACCGGAGAGCTTCTCGGCCAGGTCCATGGACTTCTCGCGGACGCGGAAGAACTGCTGGAAGCCGGAGTCGAAGCCCGTGTAGTGCGACGCTAGACCAATGTTGAGCAGATGCGAGTGCAGGCGCTCGACCTCGAGCATGATGGCACGGATGTACTGGGCGCGCGGCGGGACATGGATGCCCTGGGCGCGCTCGACGGCCTCGGCATAGGCCACCGAGTGAGCGCAGCCGCAGATGCCGCAGATACGGTCGGCGAGGAACGTCACGGCGTCATAGTTCAGGCGCGTCTCGGCGACCTTCTCCATGCCGCGGTGCACGTAGAACAGACGGTAGTCGGCATCGACGATCGTCTCGCCCTCGACGAACAGGCGGAAGTGGCCAGGCTCGTCGGAGGTAATGTGCAGCGGGCCCATGGGGACGAGCGTGGTCTCCTTGCCCTTGGTGTCGGCCAAGAACTCGTAGTTTTCCATGTCGCTCGCGGGAGCGGGACGGAAGCGGTAGTCCATGGAGTCCTTGCGCAGCGGGTACAGGCCGCTGGGCCAGTCATCGGGCAGTACCAGGCGGCGACGGTCGGGCAGACCCTCGGGGATCAGGCCGAACATGTCGCGCAGCTCGCGCTCGCCCCACACGCAGGCGGGGACGAACGGCGTCACGGACGGGAACGTCATCTTGGCGGGATCGACCTCGGTGCGCACGGTCACCCAGCCGGGGTCCTCCCCCTCCATGGAGATGACGTAATACACGGCGTAGCGGCCGCACAGGCTGCGCTCATCGTTGCCGATGATCACGGGAATCCAGCCGTAGCGCTCGTAGTACAGGTAGTGGACGGCCTCGGGCAGCTTGTCCTGCTTGACGGTGATCGTCAGCTGGTCCTCGCACTGCCACTCAACCTTCTCGATAGCGCCCGGCACTGCGGCGCGCAGGGCCTCGACGTGGCTTTCGCAACGACGAGCGTAGTCCTTCTTTTCAGGTTCTGCCATGGTGCTAATTCACCTCGCTTGTCTTGGTCTGGGAACTGAACACCATGCGGTAGAGAGGAGCCTCGTGGAGCTCTTCGACGCTCTGGTTCAAAACGACGGACGTTGCATCCTCGACGCCGCTCGTGATGGCGACCGGGGTGGCGATACCGAACCACATGACCACGATCGCGAGGGCGATCTCGGGGATGATCATGAGGGCGGGCACCTCGTGGCGCTTCATGCCCTCGGGCGCCTTGCCGAAGATGGACTTGAGCGCGATGCCGGTAAGGGCAAAGTACACGCCGGTGAGGCCAATGGCCACGAGCACGACCACCCAGATGGGACCGGACTGGACGCCGGCCACGAAGGTGAGGAACTCGGAGATGAACAGGGCGAACGGCGGGAAGGCGGCGAGCGCGAGCAGGGCGATGATGGTGAGCGCTGCCGTGACGGGAGCGATCTCGACGACGCCCTTGATCTTGTTCAGGTCGCGGGTGTGGTAGATGTGCTGGATGTTACCGGCCATGCAGAAGGCGAGCGCCTTCGTGAAACCGTGGAAGATGCAGTGCAGCAGGCAGGCGGCGATACCGAGCGGACCACCGATACCCAGGCACAGCGCGACCACGCCGACGTTGTCGACGGAGGAGTACGCGAAGCGGCGCTTGATATCGTCCTGCTTAAAGATGCACAGGGCGGCCACCAGGATGGACAGCGTGCCCAGGATGAGCAGGAGCGTACGCGGATAGGTGTCGCCCACCGTGATGATGGACAGGGAGTAGAAGCGGATGATCACCAGCATGGCGCACTTGAGCAGCACGCCCGAGAGCAGCGCGGAGACCGGGCTCGGAGCCTGGGAGTGCGCGTCGGGCAGCCAAGTGTGCATGGGGAACAGGCCCGCCTTGGTGCCGAAGCCGATGACGATGAACGCGAACGCGAGGCGCACGAGCATCGGGTCGAACTGGTCGGCGTAGGGCATGATGGAGGTGAGGAAGGCTGCCTCATGCGCGTTGGGCATGATATCGGCGGCGTTCGCGTAGATGAGCAGCGTGCCGAACAGGCCGAAGGCCACGCCGGCGGTGCAGACCATCGCGTACTTCCAAGACGCCTCGAGCGCCTGCTTGTTCTTGTAGATGCCCACGAGGAACACGGTCGACAGCGTGGTGGCCTCGACCGCCGCCCAGGTGAGGATGATGTTGTTGGACAGGCAGGCGAGCAGCATCGTGAAAACGAACAGGCTAAACAGCGCGTAGTACTGCTTGGTGCGCTCGGCCGGCATGGTCTTCTCCTCGATATCGATCTTGATATAGGAGATGGAGTACACGCCGGTGATGAACCCGATGATGCCTACCAGAAGGACGAAGATCGACGAGAGCGAATCGAGATGGAGCCACAGGCCCAAAGCGTCGATATTCTGCCCGCTCGAGAGCATGGTTCCCGCGGTGACGACCGAAAGGACGAGGGTCGCCGCGACGGAGATGGCGTTGAGCCCCGCGAAGACGCTGTAGGACGTCGTCTTGGGGAGCGCAGCCATAATCAGGGAGAACACGAGGGGACAAGCGAGCAGGGCGACCGTCAGCATTGAAACATCCATGGCCTACCCCTTCAATTCGGTAAGGTCGTGGGAGTCGAGCGACTTGGTGTCGTTCCAGATCCTCACGACGACGGCGGACATGATGATGACGGCGAAAATGGCGTCGGTAGCGATGCCGATCTCGATGATCTCGGGGGCCGTGGGCGCGAGCAGGGCGAGCGTCACGTGGCTACCGTTCTCCATAAGGCAGTACCCGAAGATCTGCTTGAGGATGTTGCGCTGGGAGATGATGCACGTGAGGCCGACGAAGAAGTGCGCGAAGCTGATGGCGAGGGCCGGAGTAGCCACCTCGGCGGTGGGCAGACTCAGGCGCGTGACCACCGCGAAGCAGATGGCCACCTCCAGACCGGTGAGGATGATGGTCCAGGCCGGCTTGATGGAGGAGGTCAGCGTGCTATCGGCAGGCGAACCCATCTT
>DBEWII010000056.1:0-18494 GCA_048384935.1 Collinsella aerofaciens
AGGTGAGGGGGATCCAGCCCGAGGGGATGTAGGAATGCGATAGGAAAGTCATAGATGCGGGCGTGTTGGCTAAAATGGGTCGGCCGGGATTGGTCAATCTCGGCCGACTATATTTGGCTAAAATAATCCGACGCTAACACCATTCAGATAGCGCTCGGTGTTATTGGCGCAATCGCGATAGCAATTACCGCCGTTGTTTCTTTAAAAATGGTAGGAATACATGTCTCCAAGAATTGATATATCGATTGACGAGCTGCCCGAAGCGTCGAGCCTTCTTGATGGACATGACTATTCGTCACAAATCATTCAGCGTATCGCCGGGGTTCCAGTAATACTCGATATATCTGGATGTCCTCATTCCCCTTTTTGAAGGTCCCAAAAAGACTGCCCGTGTTGGTTTGGCTAGGTTCGGGTGCCGTCCGTGCCGTGGGGTAAAATCGTTCAGTCAGAACACGAACCCGCATCGGAGCTCATCACATGGCATTCGTCCATCTGCACAACCACACCGTCTTCTCCATGCTCGACGGCGCAACCCGTATCCAGGATATGGTCAATCGCGCCGTAGAGCTGGGCATGCCCGCCGTCGCCATTACCGACCACGGCTACATGTATGGCGTGCCCGACCTGGCGCTGGCCTGCGACGCCGTCAACCACAACACGCCTGAGTACAAAACCTGGAGCCACGACAAGGCCTTCTTGGAAAAGGACCGCCGCGACGAGCTGGTGGAGCCCGATCCCGAGTCCAGCCCGCGCGAGCATGCCCAGTATGTGAAGGACATGGCCATGTGGGACGAGAAGGGCAACATCGACGAGCTCAAGCCGCCTCTGGTCATCAAGCCCATCTTTGGCTGCGAGGTTTACTTTACGCCGGACGAGACGCTCGCCCGCGACCATAAACCCGAGCTCTACCACATGATCCTTCTGGCCAAGGACCAGGAGGGCTACGTCAACCTGATGCAGACGGTTTCCGAGGCCGCTGTGCAGGGCTTTTACTACAAGCCGCGCGTGACGATCGACAACCTGCGCCGCCATGCCAAGGGCATGATCTGTACCAGCGCCTGCATCGCGGGCATCATCCCCAAGTACATCGACCGCGGTGATATGGAGGGTGCCATCAAGTGGGCCGAGACCTTCCGTGACACCTTCGACCCCGGCGACTTCTATATCGAGATTCAGGAACACGGCATTACCACCGACAACGGCCTGACCGACGAGCAGATGGACCGCACGCTCATCGACATCGCCAAGCAGGTGGGCGTCAAGGTCATCGCCACCAACGACTTCCACTACCTGCGCCGCGAGGACGCGCCCGTGCAGGACGTCATCATGTGCATTGGCATGAACGCCAAGGTCGACGACCCCAACCGCATGCGCATGACCGGCTCGGAGTTCTACATGAAGACCGAGGAGGAGATGCGGGCGATGTTCCCGTATTGCCCCGAGGCCTGCGACAACACGCTCGAGATCGCCGACAAGTGCTACGTCGAGCTCGACTGGGACTCCATCATCCTGCCGCGCTTCCCGCTGCTCGATCCCGGCGAGACGCACGAGAGCCAGTTCCGCCGCGAGTGCGAGAAGGGCCTGCGCCAGCACTACGGTGACGACTGGGCCACGCGCGAGATCGGCGGCGTCAACATCAAAGAGCGCTTTGAGTACGAATACAAGGTCATCTGCGACAAGGGCTTTGCCGCCTACTTCTTGATCGTTGCCGAGTACGTGCAATGGGCCAAGGACAACGGCATCGGCGTCGGCCCCGGCCGTGGCTCGGCCGCCGGCGCTATCGTCGCCTACGCCATGAACATCACCGCGTTCGATCCGCTCGAGAACGGCCTGATGTTCGAGAGGTTCCTGTCCCCGCAGCGTACCGAGATGCCCGATATCGATATGGACTTCGACGATGAGCGGCGCCTCGAGGTCGTGGAGCACGTTCGCCAGCTCTACGGCCCCGAGAAGGTCACCCACGTCATCACCTACTCGACCATTAAGGCCAAGCAGGCCATCAACGACGCCGCTCGCGTCCTGGACTACCCGGTCTACATGGGCCAGCGTCTGTCCAAGATGGTCTCGAGCGACCCCAAGGTCAAGCTCAAGCAGGTGCTCGAAAAGCAACCCGGCAAAGAGGACCTGTTTAACCCCGATTTTGCCGAGGCATATAAAAAGGACGACGACGCCCGCCGCATCATCGACACGGCGCTCTCAATCGAGGGCCTCACCCGTGGCGAGGGCGTGCACGCGTGCGCCGTTCTGATCTGCCGCGACCCCGTCAACGAGCACGTGCCCACCAAGCTCGACACCAAGGGCGGCGTCGAGATTACCCAGTACGAGGGCCATACCGTTGCCGACATGGGCCTGCTCAAGATGGACTTCTTGGGCCTGCGCACGCTGACTGTTATCTCCAAGGCCAAGGCAAACATCAAAAAGAACTTCGGCATCGACATCAAAGAGGAAGAGATTCCCTTTGACGACCCCGAGATCTTTAAGCTCATGGGTTCCGGCCACACCGCCGGCGTCTTCCAGGTCGAGTCCGCCGGCATGACGGCCACGATCAAGAACATGAAGCCCACCGAGTACAAGCACGTCGTGGCATTGATCGCCCTGTACCGCCCGGGCCCGCTGGGCGCCGGCATGGTTTCGTCCTACATCAACCGTATGAACGGCAAGGAGCCAGCCGTCTCCTACGACGACCGCCTGGACGACATCCTGGGCGAAACCTACGGCACCATGGTCTACCAGGAGCAGGTTATGCTCATCTCCGTCGAGATGTGCGGCTTCTCCAAGGGCGAATCGGACTCGCGTATCCGTAAGCCCGTGGCTAAGAAGAAAATCAAGCTGCTCACGTCGACGGTGCTCCACTGGGAGGATGGCTCCGACGAGACCACCTACGACCACTGGATGAACGGCGCCATCAAGAACAACTATACGCGCGAGGTCGCCCAGAAGATTTGGGACGATGTTCTCGAGTTCGCGTCCTACGCCTTCAACAAGTCGCACTCCGCCGGCTACGCCATCCTGGTTATGCAGACGGCGTGGCTCAAGGCGCACTATCCGCACGAGTACATGGCGGCCGTTCTGACGTCCTATACGGGCAAGACCGACAAGATCGTGCACTACGTCTCGGCATGCCGTCACGACGGCATCCCCGTGCTGTCGCCAGATGTCAACGAGTCCGGTACCGAGTTCACGGCTACCAAGGAGGGCGTGCGCTTTGGTCTGGCCGGCATCCGCGGCGTGGGCACCGGCGTGGCGCAGGCGATTATCGCCGAGCGCGAGGCGGGCGGCCCGTTTAAGACGCTGCACGACTTTGTCGAGCGCGTGGACTCGAGCCAGGCCAACCGCCGCGTGATCGAATCGCTCATCAAGGCAGGCGCCTTCGACTCCACGGGGTATCCGCGTCGCCAGATGATGCACTTTGTGGATAAGAACAACCCCGAGAACATCATCGATGCCGCGGTGAAGCGCCAGAAGGATCGCGCGAGCGGTCAGACGTCGTTCTTTGATATGTTTGGCGACGTTGAGGGCTCGGGCTTTGAGGTGAGCGTGCCCGATCCGGATGGTCAGGAGTGGGACCGCCACCTTAAGCTGAGCCAGGAGAAGGAGGTTCTGGGCATCTATGTCTCGGACCACCCGCTGCGCCCGTTTGAGTATGCACTAGCCAAGGCGCGCGACTTCTCGTTCTCGCAGATCGATACCGGCTACGAAGTTCAGAATCCTACGGGCGGCACCATCAACCAGGAGATTCCCGAGGGCAAGGCGCTGTGGTGGGCCGGCATGGTCTCGAGCGTGTCCAAGCGCGTGACCAAAAACGGTGACCCCATGGGCATCGTGCAGCTCGAGGACATGGAAGGCGAGGCCACCGTCGTCGTGTTCCCCAAGACCTACAAGGAGGCCGAGGGGTACCTGTACGGCGAGGTCGATCCCGAGACCGGCGCGCAGCTGTCCGATGCCTTTGTGCGCATTAAGGGCAAACTCGAGCGCTCGGACCGCGGCGACCAGATCATCGCGCAGGAGATCGTGCCGCTCGAGCTCAACGAGGAGAACAACAAGCCCAAGGTGTTTGAGGTCATGGTGCCCAACAGCCGCTTTAGCCAGGGCAATATGGCGCGCCTGGCCACGGTGCTCACCGCCAACCCGGGCGGCGACCGCGTGGAGATCTTTATCGAGCAGGTGGACGGGCGCGTGCTGCGTGCCGAGGTACCTGCCAAGGTCAACGCGCGTTCGATTCCGCTGCTGGCCGAGGCCAAGGCCATTGTGGGTAACCAGGGTCGCGTGACGGTGATCTAAGCTACCCCGGGTGAGATTGGAGGAAGTGATGGCGCAGGGGACGTTTGTGCAGGCGCTTCGCAAAGAGGCGGCGTTGAGCGGCACCTTTATGAAGGGGCGTTCGCTCATGCTCAACGGCGCCGTGCTGTCGATCGAGGACAGCGGCTCGCGCTTCTCCAAAAACGTGACGGTCGAGGGCTCGGTGCGCGGTTCGCGTGGCGACCTGTACAAGACGCACGTGGCGCTCGACATGGACGAGCACGAGGTGATCGACTACGACTGCGATTGCCCCGCCGCCTATCGTTACCCCGGTATGTGCAAGCACGCTATTGCCACGGCTCTGGCGTATTTGGATGCCAGCGGCGCCGAGCCCGTCGAAGGTTTGCGCACGCCGGTTCGCACGTTTACGGCGCAGTCGAAACAGCCCGCGCGCACCGCACCCAAAGCGCCGGCCGTCAACCCCAACTTTCCCTTTCCGGCGCCCGTCCCCACGAGCCCGAGCCTTGTGGCGGCGCTCTCCGATCTTTCGGACGCGCGCATGGATGAGCTGGCGAGCATGCGCCGCAAGCTTGCCGGTGCCGTTGGTCCCGACGCCCCCAAAGCGGCATTGGAGCCCTCGTTGGTGCCGTACTACAATCCGCTGTTCGCCGACCGCTTTAGCTGGGCGCTCGAGTTCCGCATTCGCTGTGGATCGGTCTCCTACGTGGTCAAGGACATCGACGGCATGGCCGATGCCTACGTGCGCGGCGGCACGTTCTCCTATGGCAAGAAGCTCACGTTTGTCCATTCACCTGAGGCCTTTGACGAAACATCGGCAAAGCTGCTCAACCTTGTTGTGACGACAGTTGCCTATCTCGATGACATCACAAGCTCGCGTTCGGCGTCGTACGACTTTGCCCGCAGCGGTTTTGTTGCCGAGCGTCAGTTGCCGCTGTCCGAGCATAGCATCGTATATGTGCTGGACCTGCTGCGCGGCCAGACCATCTCCTTTGAGCCCGCCTGGTCGCGGGGGATGACGACGCATCGCACCTACGACGTGGCGGTTGAGCTGTCTCCGCAAGGGGAGGACGAGGCATCCGCTAAGCGCCCACCGCTGCTTGCCGCCAAAATCGCGCCGGCGGCTGGTGGTAGCTATGACCTGCGCCTGCCCGCCGATATGTACTGCTTTGCGTCGGGCGATGCCGCCTACTTGGTTGACACGCGCCGCGCGCGCCGTACCGACGCTGCATTTGCTCAGCATGCCGCACCTTTTTTGTCGCGCTTGCTGCCGTGCCGCACGCCCGCCCATATTGCCGCCGAGCAGGTGGGTGAGTTCTGCCGTATGGCGCTGCCCATTTTGCGCGACTACACCGACCTCACCGCGCCCGCCGCGCTCGATACCGTGGCACCCGAGCCGAGCTTTGCTATGGCGATCGGTGTCGGCGATGGGCTCGTGACCTGCAAAATTACGGTTACCTACGGCGACTGGTCGGCGGATCTCTTTGGCCTGGGTGCTCCGGGCAGTCCCTTTGAAGAGCAACGTCCCGGCGTGCCGCCCCGCGACGAGGTGGCGGAGTTTCGCGTTATGGATACGGCGGCTCTGTACTTCGATTTCTACGAGGGTGGTCTGGCGTTTGAGGAGCGCGATGATGAGAGCTTGTTCTGCCTGCTGACCGAGGGTCTGTCCGCCCTGTCCGAGCTGGGTGAGGTCATGCTCAGCGACCGTCTGCGCCAGATTTCGGTGCGTCCCGCGCCCAAGCTCTCGGTTCGTGCGACCGTCAAGAGCAATCTGCTCGATGTCGAGCTGGGCGCGAGCGGGCTTTCGGCGGCAGATCTTGCCATCTATCTGAACTCGTACAAGCGCCACCAGACGTTTGCGCGCCTGACGTCCGGCGACATCGTGCGCCTGGATGAGGGAGCGCGCGCCGCGTTTGGCCTTGCCGAAGATCTTGGTGTCGATGCCGTCGATCTGCTCGACGGCGTGTCGCTCCCCGCGTCGAGCACCCTTTTTGTCGATAGCATGCTCGCACGCACGCCGGCGCTCGAGGCCGATCGCGACGCTGCGTTCCGCCGTACCGTCGAGCGCCTGGACACGCTCGGCAAGATGGACTTTACGGTGCCGGCATCGCTCAAGGCAACGATGCGCGGCTACCAGGTCGACGGATACCAGTGGCTCGGCTCGCTCGAACACCTGGGCCTTGGTGGCATCTTGGCCGACGACATGGGCCTGGGCAAAACGCTCCAGATGATCGCGCATATTCTGGCGCGCGTGGAGGCGGGGGACACCAAGCCCACGCTTGTGGTGTGCCCTGCGTCGCTTGTGTACAACTGGACCGCCGAGCTGGAGCGCTTCGCCTCGTCGCTCGATGTGTGTGCCATTGTGGGCGCCAAGGCTCAACGCCGCGTGCAGATCGCCGGCGTGGCCGAGCACAACGTGGTTGTAACGTCGTATGACCTTATGCGCCGCGATATCGACGAGTACGTCGAGCAGGATTTTGCCCGCGTGGTGCTCGATGAGGCACAGTACATTAAAAATCCGCTCACGCAGGTGGCGCGCGCCGCCAAGCGCCTGCCTGCCGGCGTGCGCTTTGCCCTGACGGGCACGCCCATCGAAAACCGCCTGTCCGAGCTCTGGAGCATCTTCGACTTTTTGATGCCGGGCCTTTTGGGGACACGCGAGTCGTTTGCCAAGCGCTTTGAGAGCCCCGTCGAGCATGCCGAGGGCGATAGCGCCGCTCGCCTGCAGGCGCTCGTGTCGCCGTTTGTGCTGCGCCGTGTTAAGGAAGACGTGGTGGCCGACCTGCCCGAGAAGATCGAAGACACCGTCATGGCGCAGCTTACCGGCGAGCAGCGCAAGCTCTACCTGGCCAACCAGGACCGCATCGCCCAGCAGGTGCAGCACCGCGAGGCTGGGGAGTTTAAGAAGGACAAACTCAAGGTACTTGCCGAGCTCACCAAGCTGCGCCAGATCTGCTGCGACCCGCGTCTACACTACGAGGATTACAAGGCGGGGAGCGCCAAGCTCGATACGTGTATGGAGCTCGTGCACGGCGCACTCGACGGCGGGCATCGCATCCTGTTGTTCAGCCAGTTTACGGGTATGCTCGATATCATCGGTAAGCGCTTGGCCAAGGAGGACATCGCCTTCCTTAAGCTCACGGGCGCTTCGTCTAAGGAGAGCCGCGCCAAGATGGTCGCGCAGTTCCAAGCGGGCGAGGTTCCGGTCTTTTTGATTTCGCTCAAGGCGGGCGGCGTGGGCCTTAACCTGACGGCGGCCGACGTGGTCATCCACTACGACCCGTGGTGGAACGTGGCAGCGCAGGACCAGGCGACCGACCGCGCGCACCGTATTGGCCAGCAACATACCGTGACCGTGTACAAGCTCATCGCCAAGGACACGATCGAGGAGCGCATTATGCAGATGCAGGAGTCCAAGCGCGACCTGGTCAACAGCGTGCTCGGCGGCGACGGCATCTCGTCGGCGCTGTTTACCCGCGAAGATGTTCTGGCGCTGCTGGGCGGCGACGGGCGCTAACCCGCTCGGGTGGGGCCGCCAGGGCGGATGGCACACGCTGCCCCATCGTCCCCGCCCGTTATGTGTTCATTTGCAATGCCGTGGATGGTTTGTCTGCCTTTGGGCATAAGAACCATCAAGAACATTGGCACGTCAGCAAAGGAGAACATCATGGCGAAATTCTTTAAGGACCCCGACGGTAAGCTCATTGCCGCCCTTGGCAACGACGTTGCAACCCCTGCCGGTTGCACGGAACTGACCGCAAACACTGAGGACGCGGCGCACGAGAAGCACGTGCCTGTTGTCGAGACCGAGCGCGACGGTCACGTGATTCGCGCACGCGTTGGCTCGGTCGAGCACCCCAGCCTGCCCGAGCACTACATTGAGTGGATCGCCCTTGAGGCCGAGGGCCGCTTAGAGGTCCATTACCTTGAGCCCGGCATGAAGCCCGCGACGTTTTTTGCCGGCGGTTCCAAGACCGGTACCGTCTATGCCTACTGCAACCTGCACGGGCTGTGGTCCGCGACATTCTAGGAGCGCGCCCCCGCTCGGGGTATCATAGCTAGCATATGCACATGCAAGCGCCGACTGCATTATGCGGCCGGCGCTTTTACTACGATTTCGATGGTTTACGACGGAAAGGGCTGAGCCATGAAGCTCGCGCTTGCACAGATCGATATGCGCCTGGGTGATATTGAGGGCATTTGCGGCCGCATCGAGGACCAGGCTCGTCTGGCCCACGAGCGCGGGGCGCGCGTGCTGTGCGTTCCGGCTCCGCTCTTTATGGGCGCCATGCCCGGTGGCCTGGTGGGCGCTGCCGACTTTGAGCACGACGTGCTTGCCGGTTTGACTGGTGTCGCCGAGCGTATCCAGGAGCTTGACATGATCTGCATCGTGCCCGCGGCGGTTTCGTTTGAGGGTCAGCCGCTGCTCGACTACATGATGCTCAAGGATGGTCATGTGGTGCCGGCGCGTTCGAGCATTGCCTTGCAGCGTGGCGAGAACAACGACACGCGTTGGGCGCCGCCGGTGTTCGACGTGGACGGCGTGCGCATCGCCGTGTTTTTTGACTTGGACCGCGAGCTCGAGATGTTGCCGACCGGCGTCGACCTCATCGCGTATTTCCAATTCAACGCGTTTGACATGACCGACCGCGAGACTGCCGCCATTGCCGCCGTTCGCAGCGGCGCCTACCGCAAGATCGCATCCAAGCGCAGCGTGTGGTTTGCCTGCATGGCGCCGGTCGGTGCCTATGACGAGTCGGTGTATACCGGCGGTTCGTTTGTGCTCGACGACTGCGGTCGCGTGGTGGCCCAGGCGCCGTGTTTTGAGGAGAGCCTGCTGGTTCAGGAGATTCAGCGTGGCGTGATGCTCGATGCCCTGGAAGATCACGAACTGCCCGAGTTCCGTTCCGAGGAGTGGCTGTGGCAGGCGCTGGTGCTCGCCGTGCGCGACAACGCCCGAGCCCACGGTGCGTCGCGTGCTGTGGTGGCACTCGAGGGTGACTTGCCGTCGTCCCTGCTGGCGGCGCTGGCCGTCGACGCTCTGGGTCCGCGCAATGTGATTGGCCTGGTGCTGGGGCGCAACCGTATCTTTACGCCGGCGCAGGAAGAGGCCGAGGCTGCCCGCTGTGCCGCCGTCCGCGCCATCGCCGAGCGTCTGCACATTCGCACCGTCGAGCGCGATGCACCGGATGCGGCGCGTGTGCTCGATCGCGACGTGTCGGCGGGCGATGCCGAGCGTCTGCGCTCGCGCACGCTGGGCCTCATGCTGGAGGACACGGCGCTCGAGCTGGGTGCGATGGCGCTGAGCCCGCTGTCCAAAACCGAATACGCGCTGGCGGCGCCGGCGCTTTGCGGCGGCTACCAGGGCGACTTTGCGCCCTTTGGCGATGTGTACCTGTCGACGCTTGAGTTTGTGGCGCGCGTGCGCAACCGCACGTCTGCCGTGGTGCCCCAAGAGCTCGTGACGCTCAACGCGGTGGAAGACTGCATGGAGCGAGTGTTGGCGCAGGCGCTCTCGACGCTCGATGGTCCGGTCGATATGCTCGACCGCGCGGCACAGCTGCTCGGCGGGCTTGAGCCGGGTGAGGTCGATGGCGCGCTCGAGGCGCACGTGGACCGCAGCCGACCCTTCGACGACATCCCGATGGCCGCTGGCAAGCCTGAGGCCTGCTCGCTGCTGCTGATGCTCGTGCGTCAGGGCGAGGCCGCCCGCCGCATACTGCCGACGGCGCCGATCGTCTCGGCCCGTTCGTTTGCCGAGCGTGCCTGGCCGTATATGCTCGCGTGGTCCGACCTGGGGCTTAACGGCAAGGAGCGTATGACGGTCGATTCGCTGGCGCGCGCCGAGGTGCGCCGTTTTGCTGACGAGGATACGAGCGAGCGCGTGCGAAACGAGATGATGGGCGTGCTGGGCGAGCTACTGGGTATTTCGCCCGAGCAGATGGAGGAGCTGCGCTCTGAGGACGGTCAGCGTCGTTTGCATGAGGGAATGAAAAAGTTCGAGGGCGAGGTTCAGGACGCCATCGATAAGATGATGGGCGGCCAGGGCGGACCGCAGGGTGGGCCTCAGGGTGGTCCGATGCCGCATCCGCCGGTTGATCCCCGACAATTTCCGTTCTTCTCTCAGAACTAGGTCGCTGCGCGCCCGCCAGAGCGGCAATCTGCCTTTCAATCGTCGGACATGACCGCCAGGTCAATGCCCTCCTCTTTCAAGGCACCTTGCTCGCTCTGGCGGGCGCTCGCTTGCGTATACTCAACCTACAATTCGATCTCGGCTGACTTATAGGGCTAGCGTTGTGTTATTCTAGAACAGACGTTCGTGAATGATGCGCAGGGCCTTGTCTTGCGCTGTGCTTGTGGCGAGGGGAGGTTGGCTTGGTTATCTTGGGCATTGACCCCGGTTTGGCTCATACGGGTTGGGGGATTATCGAGGAGCGGCGTGGCGAGGTTCGCTGCCGTGCCTACGGTTGCATCGAGACCAGCGCGGGCAGCCCGCTCGCGGTGCGCCTGTCGCATATCGCCCGTGACCTTAAGGATGTCGTCGAGCGTTATCGACCCGACACGGCTGCTGTCGAGAGCATCTACTTTGGCGCCAACGTTCGCTCGGCCATCCCTACGGCGCATGCCCGCGGTGCTGCACTCGTAGCGCTTTCGGAATGCGCGCTCGAGATTGGCGAGTACACGCCCATGCAGATCAAACAGGCTGTGGTGGGCACCGGCGCCGCGGACAAGCGGCAGGTCGCCTATATGGTACGCACGCTAACACAGCTCGACCACGACCCGCATCCCGACCATGCCGCCGATGCCCTGGCCTGCGCCATCTGCCACGTAAACCTCAGCCGCACCCGCGCCCTCACCGGTGGCGAGTTCTATCAACAGAGAGGAACCGGATACTGATGATTTCCCAGCTCCACGGAACGCTTGTCGAGGCCACGATGAGCTCTGCTGTCGTCGATGTGTCGGGCGTTGGCTTTGAGCTCGGCATTTCGGGCAGCACTGCGGCCACGTTGCCGACGCCCGGTGGCGAGGTCCGCCTCTACACGCGTATGCAGGTGCGCGAGGACGCCATGACACTTTTCGGTTTTTCCTCAAAGGATGAGCGCACGATGTTCGACCGGCTCGTGTCCGTTTCGGGCGTTGGCCCGCGCCTGGCGCTTGCCGTGCTTTCCACCTATACCGTGGGGCAGCTGTATTCGCTGGTGATGGCCGAGGACGACAAGGGCATGGCCAAGGTACCCGGTGTGGGCAAAAAGACAGCTCAGCGCCTGATCCTGGAACTCAAGAGCACCTTTGCCAAGGATAAGGGCTTTGTGCCGGTCGACGTGATTCCCGGACAGGTTGCGATGCCCGTGCCCGCTGCCGCTCCCTCGGCGATCGACGATGCCCGTGCGGCACTCCTTTCCATGGGCTTTAGCCCGCAGGAGACCGATGTTGCCCTGAGCGGGTATGATGGGCAGAATATGCGTGTCGAGGATCTGCTCGGCGCGGCGCTTAAGCGACTCGGAATGGATGCGTGATGTGGGAAGCCGATGACTCTCAGGACTTGTGGGCGACGCCCGGTAACTCGCCGGCGGCATCCATGGCGCACGGCGAGCGCATGGTGGGCTCGGAGCTGACGGCCGAGGATCTCGATGTCGACCGCACTTTGCGCCCTCAGCGCCTGGACGATTACTGCGGCCAGGAGCACATCAAGCAGAGCCTGCGCGTGTTGATCGAAGCGGCGCAGAGCCGTGGCGAGACGCTCGACCACGTGATCTTCTCGGGTCCTCCGGGCCTGGGCAAGACCACGCTGGCCACCGTTATCGCCAACGAGCTGGGCGCTCAGATCAAGACCACGAGTGGCCCTGCCATCGCGCGCACGGGCGACCTGGCGGCCATCCTTACTAACTTGCAGCCGGGCGATGTGCTGTTTATCGACGAGATCCACCGCCTCAACCGTTCGGTCGAGGAGGTCCTGTACCCCGCGATGGAGGACTTTGCCCTCGATATCGTGATTGGCAAGGGTCCGGCGGCGCGCTCGATTCGCTTGGATATCCCCAAGTTTACGCTGGTGGCGGCAACGACCCGTTCAGGCATGTTGACCGGCCCGTTGCGCGACCGCTTTGGCATTTCATATCGCCTGGATTACTACACGGTCGAGGAGCTCGCGCAGATTGTGACGCGCTCGGCGACTATCCTGGGCGTGACGATCGACCATCCCAGTGCACTCGAGATCGGCTCGCGTTCGCGCGGCACGCCACGTCTTGCCAACCGTCTGCTCAAGCGCGTGCGCGATTACGCACAGGTGCGCGGCAACGGCCCCATCGAGCTCGATATCTGTCGCCAGGCGCTCGAGTTCTTCGAGATCGACGAGCTCGGTCTGGACTGGATGGATATTCGCATTTTGGAGACGCTCGCCAAGACGTTCTCCGGTCGCGCCGTGGGACTTACGACCCTTGCCAGCGCGGTGGGCGAGGACCCGGGCACGCTCGAGGATGTCTATGAGCCCTATTTGCTGCAGTGCGGATTGATGATTCGTACGCCGCAGGGCCGTCAGGCAACCCTCCGCACCTTTGAGCACCTGGGGATTGAACCTACCGTTTAGGGCGTTTTGTTTTGGCGGGCTGTTGGACTATCGCTGGGCATCGGGTAAACATATCGCCGTTCATCGGTTATGGGCGTTTTACTATTGCGCGCCCGTGCTATGCTGAATTGGTCTTTTTCTCATTCGGTAACGAAAGGACCGCCCATGCCTACTGACATCGAAATCGCACGTTCTGTCACGCCGCTGCCTATTACCGAGGTGGCCAAGAACGCCGGCGTCGACGTTAAGCACCTTATTCCGTACGGCTTCGACAAGGCTAAGGTCGACTATTCACTGCTCAACGAGCCGACTGATCACCAGGCCAAGCTCGTCCTCGTGACCGCTATCAACCCAACGCCCGCGGGCGAGGGCAAGACCACCACGACCATCGGTCTGGCCGATGGCCTGCGTCGTCGCGGTATCAAGAGCGCCGTGGCCCTGCGTGAGCCTTCGCTCGGTCCCGTCTTTGGCGTCAAGGGCGGTGCCGCTGGCGGCGGTTGGGCCCAGGTCATTCCCATGGAGGACATCAACCTGCACTTTACCGGCGACTTCCATGCCATCGGTGCTGCCAACAACCTGCTGGCCGCCATGCTCGATAACCATATCCAGCAGGGCAATCAGCTCGGTATTGACGTTAAGCGCATCACCTGGAAGCGCGTTGTCGACATGAACGACCGTCAGCTGCGCCATGTTATCGATGGCATTGGCGGTAAGGCCCAAGGTGTGCCGCGCGAGGACGGCTTCGACATCACCGTTGCCTCCGAGGTCATGGCAATTCTGTGCCTGTCTACGAGCATCAGCGACCTCAAGGAACGCTTGGGCGAGATTGTCGTCGGCTATAGCTTTGCCGGCGAGCCCGTCCGTGCCCGCGACCTTAAGGCCCAGGGTGCCATGGCCGCGTTGCTTAAGGACGCGCTCAAGCCCAACCTGGTGCAAACGCTCGAGGGCACGCCCGCGTTTGTCCACGGCGGTCCCTTCGCCAACATTGCCCACGGCTGCAACTCTATCATGGCCACGCGTATGGCGATGCGCTTTGGCGATGTTGCCATTACCGAGGCCGGCTTTGGTGCCGATCTGGGTGCCGAGAAGTTCCTCGACATCAAGTGCCGCATGACGGGCGTTCGCCCCAGCGCCGTCGTGGTCGTCGCGACCGCTCGTGCGCTTAAGTACAACGGTGGCGTCGCCAAGGCCGACCTCAACGAGGAGAACCTCGAGGCACTCAAGGCTGGCATGCCCAACTTGCTGCGTCATGTCGACAACATCCAGAACGTTTATGGTCTGCCCTGCGTGGTCGCCATCAACCGCTTCCCGACGGACACCGAGGCTGAGCTTGCACTCATCGAGTCCGAGTGCCAGAAGCTCGGCGTCAACGTTAAGCTTTCCGAGGTCTGGGCCAAGGGCGGCGAGGGCGCGCTCGAGCTGGCCGATGAGGTCATGCGTCTGATTGAGCAGCCGAGCGAGCTCAAGTTTGCCTACGAGGACGGCGCCGATGTTGCCGATGCCCTCGAGGCCGTCGCCACCAAGGTTTACCGTGCCGACGGCGTCGACTTTACGCCGGCTGCCAAGCGTCAGCTCGCCGAGCTGCGCGAGAACGGCTTTGGCAACCTGCCGGTGTGCGTCGCCAAGACGCAGTACAGCTTTAGCGACAACGCCAAGGCCCTGGGCGCTCCCGAGAACTTCCGCATCACGGTGCGTGAGCTCAAGGTTTCCGCCGGTGCCCACTTTGTGGTCGCACTGACCGGCAGTGTTCTGACCATGCCGGGCCTGCCCAAGGTCCCCGCGGCTGAGAACATCGACGTCGACAACGACGGCAACATCACCGGCCTGTTCTAAGCTCGCTGCTCATAGCTGCTAGCCCGCCCCGCCGTGCCCACAAGGCCCGGCGGGGCTTTTTGATCCTTAGGCCCGCGCATGTCTTGTAGATACCGACGGACTCTGCCCATCATAGGCTTTTGCGCGGGTAGAATGCATGGATAACTTGAGGCTCACGCGCGACGGAAAGGAATCGTTGCATGGATCAGGACAAGACAACCGTGATGGGCGGCTACGGTTCCGCGCAGGCTGGCGATAGTGCCGATGCGACCCGCGCTGTTCCCAACCCCGGTTATACCGACCCCGCCGCGACGCAGCCTTCTGCCGAGCCCACCCGGGTTATGGGCTATGGCGACACGGCGCAGGATTCTTACGCTGCATCTTCGCAAGGCCCCTATGGCAACGCAGCTCCGGATCCGTTTGATTACGCGCCGCAGGATTCTTATGCTGCCTCGACGCCGAATTCCTATGACAGCCTGCCGCAGAATCCCATTCCGCAGCCTCAGCAGACGACGTATATGCCTCGCACGGCGCAGCCTCGCTACGAGTCGCGCGAGCCGTATCGCGAGTACCCCAAGTCGATTCCGCAATATGGCGAGGACGAGGAGAGGAAGCCGTCGCGTTCGTCGAGCGTGATCAAGAAGATCCTCATCGTACTGGCGATCTTCTTTGCGCTGTCGATTGTGTTTGCCATCGTGTCGGGCATGCTCAACAAGCGGGGGAGTTCAACGGCCGATGCCACTGCCGAGCAAACCGAGTCCGCCTCGTCAAGCACCGTCGATCTGAGCGATATCCCGGGGCAGTACTGGTCCAACGCCAAGAAGATCCTCAAGTCGCGCGGCGCCGATCTTTCGAATGCCGTGGTCCTGACTGATGATGGCTCAACGCCCGTCGTCGATGCCAACTGGGTCGTTGCTTCTGCCTACTATAACGACAACGGCAACCTCGAAATTCAACTCACGCACAAGAACAGTTCGGGCAACTCGTCCGACGGCCAAAGCGGTACCGACAGCTCGAGCTCCAATACGCTGGAGGACTTGAGCAACAAGGCGCAGGAGTTGGGAGACAAGGCGCAAGAGCTGGGCGATACGGCACAAAATCTGGGCGATACCGCGCAGAACTTGGGCGACATGGCGACGGATGCCTGGAACGCCCTACAAAACGGCATCTCGGGCGCGCAGGGAAACTAGCTGTTAAGTGGGCTACAGCTGCTCGGCCGGACGGTCGGGCGAGCTAAAGCCCGAGTCAAACGTAACGACGCATGAGGCATCGGGTCGGCGCTCGTGCACGATGCGCGTGACGAGCTCCAGCAGCTCCTCGTCGGATATGTCAAAGCCGTCGGGACGCACCAGGTCAAACGAAACGAACCCGTCGTGCTCGTGCAGGTCGTGGATGGAGAGCGCGGGATCGATCTGCATGACGCCGCGCTTGACCCAGCCGCGCAAGTCATCGCCGGTTGTCGCGATGGGGTCGCAGTGCAGCGTGATACCAATGCCCATCTGGCGCTTGATGTCGTGCTCGATGGTGTCCAGAATCTCGTGGTGCTCAAACGCGTCGCCCTCGCCGGGCATCTCCACGTGGGCGCTGGCAAACTGACGACCGGGGCCGTAGTCGTGCACCATGAGGTCGTGTGTGCCCAAGACCTGTGGATAGGACATGATCTTGTCGCGGATTGCCTGGACGAGCTTGGGGTCGGGCGCTTGCCCCAGCAACGGGCTGATGGCGTCGCGCACCAGGCCCAGACCGCTGATGCAGATGAAGACGCCCACACCCAGGCCTGCCCAGCCATCGAGATCAAAGCCGGTCGTCTGCGAAATAAGCGCCGCCACCAAGACCGAGCCCGAGGTGATGACGTCGTTTTTGGAGTCCTGCGCCGTGGCGATGAGCGTCTCGGAATCGATGCGGTTGCCCAGCGTGCGGTTGAACGCTGCCATCCAGAGCTTAACGAGCATGGACGTAGCCAGTGCCGCAAGGGAAATAAACGTGTAAGCGGTGGGCGAGGGCTTGATGATCTTAGTGACCGACTCGAGAATCAGGTTGATGCCGACGGCGCAAACCAGGACGGCGACGAACAGGCCGGCTAGGTACTCGTAGCGGCCGTGACCATAGGGGTGGCCTTCGTCTGCCGGGCGGCTGGCAAGGCGGAAACCGAGCAGGCTCACAATGTTGCTCGAGGCATCGGAGAGGTTGTTGAAAGCGTCGGCGATGAGGGAGACGGAGCCGGCGAGCAGACCCGCGATGCCCTTGGCCAGGCACAGGGTGATGTTGAGGCCAATGCAGACGAGGCTTGCGGAAAAGCCCGCGTTGGTGCGGCAAGATGCATCGACCGGCTCGCTCTCGCTGCCGGGAACAAGCGTATGTACCAGCCGATTTACAAATAGCATAGCGGTCGTCCTCACAATCATGTTTAAGGGGATAGTGTAGCTCGCACGGGGGCGCCGTGCGCCGATGCTCAGAAAATGCAGCAATAGTCTGCCGGTGCTAACGAGCGAGCCTTCTCGTCTGCCTGGGTGGTCCATTTTGGGCCACATGGGTATGGGCATGTGCCTGCTTGCTCGACATACTTAATGTCGACAGCCCCTGTGCAAAGGAGGACGTTTCCATGGACGAGATGTTTGCCATTAAATGTCAAAACTGCGGCGGCCCTATGTACTCGCACCAGGCTAAGCGCAGCTTTGAATGCGCCTATTGCGGCACGGTGGTTCCGTGGCAGGCGGACGCCGGAGAGCCCAAGAGCGCTTTGGGTATTCGCCATACGCCGTTGACGGTGGTGGATGGACTGCTCAAACTCACGCATGTGTCGCAACTCGAGCGCCCGCAGGACCCGGACTGGTATTTCTTCAATGCGCACTGGCGCAATCAGTCGGTCCTGGAACATCTGCTGTGGGAGGATCGCGGCACGGCGCAGGAGTTCCAAGAGGCCACGCATGTGAGCATTCCTTGCCCCTTCTGCGGAGCGTCCTTTGAGGGCGAGTCAACGCAGCGTGTGTTTGAGTGCCCGTCCTGCGGCAATAAGATCGGCATTGCGGACCTGCTCAAGCCGGGGACGTTTAGCAAGCGCCTGACCATGGGCGTTGGTGCGGAGTATGTGCCCGAGCAGGGTATTCCCTGCGAAATCTCGCCGCAGCAGGCACGTGCCAACGCGCTGCAGCTGGTGCGCCAGTATCCGGATGCCTTTGCCGGGCACGACGTGGAAGACGCGATCCAAAACGACATGATGCTCTTCTATTTCCCCATGGCGCTGGCGGACTTGCGCATGATGGCGAGCTTCCCGGGCAAGGGCCTGAGCAAGGAGGCCTTGGTGTACTACGAGGTGCTCGACTGGGCATACCCCAGGGCAAACTACCTGGACGTTCGCCTCATGGGCATTTTGGAGCCGTGGGACTTTGCCAAGGTCGGTCCGTTCGATCCCGCCATGCAGGAAGGTGACTTTCGCGTTGTCTCAGTCGATGCGTCTACCAAGGACCAGGTGGTCATTGATAAGTTGGCGCTCGACGTTGCGGGCAACGACGCCGAGGCTGTACTGGGGCTCAATAAAAAGAGCATTCGCATGTGGGCGCGCAAGGCCCGCAAACATAAGGACGGCCTGGTGATGGTGCCGGTCTACTTTGTCGATCGTCCGGCGACAGACGGCCGCGATGGCGAGCAGGTGCGCATTGCCGTAAACGGCCAGACGGGCCGCGCGGCCGCGGTGGTGTTTAGCGACAAGCGCGAAACGCATATCGTGGCGCCGCTCAGCCCGAGCCTGCATCTGTCCGGTGAGAGCACCGTGCACGCCACGCCCGTCGAGGTCAAATACGTTAAATCGCCCTTCCTGTACCAGATCGTGCGCCGTGGAGGCGGCGAGCAACCGCGCCAGGTT
>DBEWII010000057.1:0-20687 GCA_048384935.1 Collinsella aerofaciens
CCGGGGTAGTCGGGGGGTAGGTGCATAACCGGATGGCCGGCCCCCTCGGCAGCCTTCCCCCCGGCACACGACTCCATCTCGTAGAGCGTGCAGAACTGCAGGGCCACGTCGACGATGCCGTCGGCATGCAAGTCCTTGGCCATCTGGACAATGTCCTTCATACGCTGATCGTTGGGCGTAAAGACGGCGCAGTTAATCTTAAAGTAGCGCTCGGCGATGGCGTCGAGCATCTCGTCGACCGTCTCACCGGACTCGTCGACCAGGTCCTTGTAGTAGCGCGAGCCCGTGCAGGACTCCTCGCCTACCACAACGCCGCCGGCCTTCTCGATGAGGTTGAACAGCTTCCAGTTGGGCACGGCCATGGGCGTGCCGGTGTACAGGATGCGCTTGGTCCCCTTGGGCGCCACGCCCTCGCCGGCCTCAACGCGCTGCTCGCACTCGGCGGCCATCTCGTTGATGGCTCCGGTCAGACGCGGCGTGTCGTCCATAAAGGCGGCCTGAACGGTCAGCAGGCTGTCGAGACCGCTGATGGGCGCCGGATCGGCAGCGCGCGTGGCAGCCAGACGCTGCAGGGCGCGACGCTTCTCGTTGACGGCGTGGATGGCAGCCTTCAGGCGCTCGGGCGTAATCTTGACGCCGCACTCTTCCTCGATCTTGGCGGCAAGCTTTTTAACCTCGGCCTTCCAGGTCACGAGCGTCGACTCGTCGTGCACGTTGGGGATATCCATGACGTACATGTTCTTTTGCGTGGCAAAGAACTCGTAGGCCTTCTTCTTGCCATCGCAGGTGTTCTCGCCCACCACCAGATCACTCGACTCAATGTAGGGGCAGACCTCGCCCAGCTTAAAGCCGGCAAAGCTCTTGATGAGCGGGCAGGTGTTGCGCGGCAGGTGCTCCTCGACCTTGTCGGTTGCCCAGTCGGCACCCGAGCACAGACCCACGGGGATACCGTCGCAGGCAAGTACGATCTCCTCGGGCACGTAGACGCAGAACGAGCCGACGATCTTGGTGGCCTCGCCGGCCTCCTTCTTGTCGAGCATCTCCTTAATACGGCCGCTGTGGATGTTGGTGGCGACAAAATCCAGGTAGGAAGTGGACTTGGGGCGATTGTTCTGCGTCAGGAACATATCCCCGTACATCTGGCCCACGGCGCCCAGCAGCATGTCGTGGTCGGCAAGATTCATGCCGAGGCTCTCCCACATCGGATGGAAATCAAATTCTTCAGCCATGACGGTTCCCCTCTCGAACCAAAAACGGATAACGGCGGTATCGATGCACGACGGACGGCGATTGTCCGGCCGTGCTCAAACCCGGAATTTTAGGGAACCTGCCTTGCAGACGGTTATTTAGTTGTGCGTCGTCTCTCCCGGAGCCGTGAACATACCTGCTCATATGCGGCTCCGAGCCATATATAGGGCACGCGCGGCAACGCGGCGAATGTATGTCGTCTGCGGCATGTGCGCACCCTCCTCTACAAGTTGAGGTCAACTATATCAACGGTCGTCGACCATGCGAACACCGTTGACATTCGTACGACAACCTCGTGTGCCGTCGTTTAATAAATAATTATCTTATTTGATAAGAGTTTGTCATTCCCCATTAGGCGAACGGCAAGACAAAGCCGCCGAGACTTATATCCCCGACGGCATTACCCGGCGCTACCGACAAACCAGATGGATCCTGCTGGCATCAAAATGCATACGCAGGGTCTCGCCTTCTTGCGGTAACCCATCCGCTGGTACGCTCAATTTGTTGACCTTCCACTGCAGACGCGTTGGCGCATCGGCCCGCGGCGCATCCAACAGCACCAGGCGCTCAAAACGCGAATCGCTCACGCGCGCCACGTGCAGGTCGTAGCTGTTGCGACCCCGCTCGGCACGGTTGTCCACATGGAAGTAGCTCGCGCGAATGCCCAGGTACGCCACATTATCGGGAACCTCGCGACCCACGTTAAAGGTCATGCCCCAATCGAGCGCCTCAACTTCTTCGTCGCCGATCTTGCGCGCCCGGCTTGTGTTCTTGCAGCCCGTCAGGCGCAGCGCCGCCAGCGTCTGCGGACGGCGGACCACGTCCTCGACGGAGCCGATCTCCTCAACATGCCCGTCGTGCATCACGCAGATGCGCTGGCACAGGCGGCACGCTTCGTCGATGTCGTGGCTCACATAGAGCACGGAGCGGTTGCATACATCGAACAGGTCGAGCATGTTCTGTTCGAGGGCGCTCTTAAGATAGGAATCGAGTGCGCTCATGGGCTCGTCGAACATAAAGATGCCCGGGTGAGCCGCCACCATACGGGCAAGCGCCACACGTTGCTGCTGACCGCCCGAGAGGCGCGCGGGATAGCGGTCGGCAAAATCGGCTAGGCCAAAGATGCCCAGGTAGCGCTCGGCAAGTTTTTTACGCGCCGCGGCGTCGCCCGCGTCCTTTACGCCGGCAAATACGTTATCGGCCACCGTCATGTTGGGAAACAGCTGATAGTTTTGGAACAGCAGGGCGCATTTGCGCTCCTGGGGCGACAGGTTGATGCCCGCCGCCGAGTCAAAAAAGGTCACGCCGTTGACGACGATCTTGCCCTCGTCGGGCGTCTCCACACCGGCAATGCAGCGCAAGGTGCAGCTCTTGCCGCAACCCGAGGCACCGAGCAGCGCCACACGCTCCTCGCCGGCCTCAAGCTGCATGTCGAGCATAAACCCGGGATAGCGCTTTTTAATATCCAGAACGAGCGACATGGCCTATCGACCTCCCTTCGCGACCGCGTCATCGCGCATAAGCTCGGCCAGCGCCTCGCGATCGATTCGCAGGGCATCGCCGCCCGCCGGGTCGAGCGAATCACCCTGTCCGGCGAGGTCTTTGGCCTGCTTGCGCCCCGCATGGGAAAGGCCCCGCTCGCGATACTTTTGCGAATGGGCGGTGTACATGTTAATGAACAGGATGACCAGGAAGCTGAACGCAATTACGACCACGACCCAGAAGAGCGCGACCGACGTATTGCCGCCCATCCACTCAAAATAGATGGCGATGGGGATGGTCTGCGTAATGCCGGCGTAGTTGCCCGCAAAGAACAGCGTGCAGCCAAACTCTCCCATCGCGCGGGCAAAGGCGAGGACCGTACCAGCAGCAATAGAAGGCCACCCAAGCGGCATCATAAGCTTGGCAAAGATGCGACGCTCGGACCATCCCAGGGTTCGCGCGGCGTCAAGCATCTGCGTGTCGAGGCTCTCAAAGGCGCCGAGCGCCGTACGGTAGACCAGGGGGAACGATACCACCACGGCAGAGATCACCGCCGCCGGCCACGTAAAGACAATCGAGACGCCGTGCGCAATCAGCCACTGGCCCACCCCGGTCGAGCGACCAAACAGCATAAGCAGCAAAAAGCCGCAGACCGTGGGCGGCAACACCATGGGGATGGTAAAGACCGAGTCGAGCAGGCCCTTGATGCGACTCGAGGTACCCATAGTCTTCCACGCGGCGAACAGGCCCAGCGCAAGGGAGATCACCAGGGCAAGGCCGCTCGTTTTAATGGACACCCAAAACGGGCGATAGTCGATGTCGCCCAAAAAGGAGACCAGAGAGGTCAAGGGCCCTTGCTCATCCCGCAACATGACAGACGACGCCTCTACCATTTGAGCGCTATCAAGCCAACGCGCGCCGCCCTTGGCATCACCCGAGGCTGATGCAATCACCACATAGCGGTCCCCATCCGCACCGCGCTCATCAAAGCCATAGGTATACCCGCCGGCATCAAACGTTGTTTCCGCCGTGACATACCAAGGAAGATCCACGTCCCCCAGCCGCGCACCTCCCATGCAGTTTGCGCTGTCGAGGTCACAGACGAGGGCCTTGAGACCCGATACGCACTCGTTGTCCTGCGGATCCAATCCATACTTCTCGACCGCCTTGGGCGATATCCACGCCACAACGCGATCGGCAGCAGGCGCCACTACAAGGTCCACATCCTCGTCAACGGGAAACCGGTAGCCCTCAGGCTGGCCCTCCATGGCGCGAGCGGTCCCCTTCGCCAACCGCTCAAAACCCTCGATTCCATAGGAAAGCCCATGAGCGGTCGCAGCAACCTGGGCCCCGTCCTCGGCGTCCCCGGCAAACGCAAATCCCGGCACCCAGCAAAGCGCGAAGGTCAAAGCACAGGCGACAAGCATGCGGAATCTATTAAGCACGAAAAGCTCCAAGCGAATACAAGGACGGAGTGAAACACAAAACGATGGAATTATCGCGCCAAGCCGCACTACTCGGAAAGCTCAAAGCCGTACTTGGCCCAAATCTTCTGGGCTTTCTTGTTGGTCAGGCAGAAGTCGATGAACGCCTTGGCCTCGTCGGCATGCTCGGAGCTATCGGCGACAGCGCCGGGATACACGATGGGCTTGTGCGAGTCCTCGGGGCACACGAAGGCCTCCTCGATGCCGTCGTAGCGGAAGATATCGGAGCTGTAGACAAAACCGGCCACGCAGTCGCCCGTGGAGACGTAGGCGGCGGCGGTACCGACCTTGTCGGCCAGCGCGACCTTGTCGGCGATCTCGGGAGCATACTCGCCGTCGTCGCCCTCGGTGCCGGTGTAGAGGCCCACAGATACCAGCGCCTGGTTGGCGTACTTGCCGGCCGGAACGGTCTTGGCGTCGCCGATGGCAATCTTACCGTCCAGATTCGCGACGTCGGCGATGGCCTCGACCTTAGTATCGGAGCCCTCGGCGCGAATGATCACGAGATCGTTGACGAACATGTCCTCGCGGGTGTCGGTGTCGACGAGCTCGGCGGTCTCAGCGTCATCCATGGTGCCCTTGGAAGCGGTGATGAGCACGTCGACCGTGGCACCGGCGCGCATCTGCTCGACGAGGTCGCCAGACGCCTTAAACTGCGTGTCGGCAAACGTGGTGCCGGTCTGGTCGGTGTAGAGCTCCTGAACCTCGGGCAGAGCCTTCTCGAGCGAGTTGGCGGCAAAGACTTGCAGCTCGACAGCTTTCTTGGAAGATGTCTTAGCAGAACCGGCATCGGATCCGGCCGGCTCGGACGTCTTGCTGCCCGAGCAACCGGCAAGACCAAGGCCGGCAGCGGCGACAGCAGAAAGTGAGACGAATCCGCGGCGAGAAACCAAATCGAACATATTCAACCCTTTCGGATCTTGTGCCCGGGTACCCCACCGCGGGCTTTAATCTGCAATCAGCTTATACTTCTGCGCGAATAATGATTATGAGAAATTATTCTCTCCAGAGAATATAGTTTCAAGTTACCGTGCACCTCGGTGTCGCTTCGGCGGAAAACAAAAGCGGAGCGACCGATAAGGTCGCCCCGCCGCAGGTAAACCGCTTAGTTGGTATGTCCGCCGCCCGCTGTCATCTGAGCCGCATGCTCCAGCTGGTCCGCTATGGCCTCCCAGCTTTCGCGGGCGGCCTTCGTAGAACCGGGAAAGTTTACGACAAGTGTATGACCTCGTTGCATGCAAATAGCACGCGAGAGCATGGCGCGGCGCGTCTTGGTCATCGAATACGCGCGGATTGCCTCTGCAATACCCGGCACATCGCGGTCGCAGACGGAACGCGTCGCCTCGGGCGTTACATCGCGCATCGAAAGCCCCGTGCCGCCGCAGGTGAGCACGACGTTGGCGTGGCACTCATCGGCGGCTTCCACAATGGCATCACCAATCTCGCTGACGTCGTCGCGCACGACCACATGTGAGGCGACCGTCCAGCCCTGTGCCTCGATAAGTTCCTCGAGTGCGGCTCCAGCCTCGTCCTGGGCAAGATCGCGCGTATCCGAGCACGTCACAATCGAAATCTTCAGCTCCATAGCATTCCTCCTATAGCACCGTACCCTCAGGCAGGTCGACACGCACGACGTCCACGACATCTCCCGCCTTGAGCTCGCACGGTCCTTCGTCAATACGCAGTAGAGAGTTGGCCCGCTGCATCGTGCCGAGCAACGCCGAATTCTGCGTCTTGGCCTCGGTCACCAACAGCTCACCGGTCTCGGGGTCGCGCAAAACCGTGGCGCGATCGAAGAAGCGTCGGTCCTGGCGCTTTTTCACACCGTGGGTAAGAACCGCTCGCTGCACGGGGCGCGCCCCCTCGGCAAAACCACGCATCTTGCGAATCGCCGGGCGCGCGAGCATCTCAAAGCCCACATACGCCGCCGCTGGATTGCCCGAAAGCCCCAAATACGGCTTGCCCCCAAGCAGGCCAAACGTGATGGCCTTGCCCGGACGCATCGAGATGCGAACGAACAGCACCTCGCCCTCGCGCCGGACGAGCGCCGTCACGTAGTCGTAATCGCCCGCCGAGGCACCACCGCTCGTAATGACAAAATCGCACTCCTGCACGGCACGATGCACCAGCTCGGCGATCGTCTGCTCATCATCGGGCGCAATGCCGTAGAACACGGGCTCGGCGCCGGCATCGAGTGCTTCGGCCATCAACGCCGACGAGTTGGAGTCGCGAATCTGCCCGCGCGCCGGCACGTTACTCGGTGCGACCAGCTCCGTGCCCAGCGAGATGATGCCCACACGTGGGGCAGCGTGCACCTTCACGCTCGGGTATCCGGCGCTCGCCAGCAGACCCGCGCCCGCCGGAGCCACAACCTCGCCAGCGCGCATCACGACGTCGCCGGCATGGGCCTCCTCGGCGGCAGAGCGAACGTTCTCCCCTACCTTGGCCGGCGCCGAGAACCTCACACGCGAGCCCTCGTTGCCGTCACCGTCGAGCACATCAACGATCTCGTACTTCACCACGGCATCGGCACCTTCGGGTACCGGCGCGCCCGTCATGATGCGGACTGTCTCGCCCGCGCCGATTGTGCCCTCAAACACATGGCCCGCGGCCTCGTGTCCGATAACGTCGAGCGTCACCGGCGCCTCGCCAGATGCCTGCGCCAAGTCCGCCGAGCGCACGGCATATCCGTCCATAGCGCTGTTGGCAAACGGCGAGATGTCGATATCGGCCACCGCGTCCTCGGCCAAGGGAAGACCGGCGGCCTGCCACACGGGAATCTCGATGAGATCGGTCGGAGCAACGTGCGACAGGACAATCGACTGCGCATCTTCCAGCGGAATGAGTTTCTCTGCCATATGCACCTCTTAATGCCACGGCGCACATCACGGGCGCCGATTCTTTATGCTTTTCTCAGTATAATCCCCCGACGCACGACCGCGACTCGGCCTGAACCCGCAAATACACCTGTCGGTTGCAGGCCGCGAAAGAGAATGGAAACCAACCTACCGGCTCGTCGCGTTTACCGCGTTTTATAATGCTTGCGTTGCAACCTAAAAGAGGAACGTATGGCTCATAACGACAAACCAGAAAGCGCAAACGAGGCGCAGGATCATTCCCAGCCGCTCGACGACGGCGGCTTATTCTCCCTGAACGACGTCATCATGGCGGGCAGGCATCAGCTCACCCGCTCCGAGCATCTCTTGGCCGCCGACACGCGCCGCAACGCCCGCAACCTACTCGCGAGCGCCAAGCTGCTCGCACTCGTCGTCATCGTCTCGCTCGCCATGGGCGTTGCCGCTTGGGCGTTTTTGGCCTCGCTGAATATCGCGACCGATTATCGCGAACACCATGCGTGGGTCTACGCCTTGCTTCCCGTTGTGGGCGTTGCCACCGCATGGGTGTACAAAAACCACGGTCTCGCCGCCAAGCGTGGCAACAACCTGGTCATTGACTCCGCCCTGGGCACACGCCTCATCCATATGCGCATGGCCGTCCTCACCTTCGTCTGCTCCACGCTCACGCACCTAACGGGCGGATCGGCCGGTCGCGAGGGAGCCGCGGTGCAGATTGGCGGCACCATCGCCAGCAACATCTCGAGCCTCGCCCACCTCAAAAAGCATGACCACCACGACCTCATGCTCGCCGGCATCTCGTCGGCCTTTGGCGCCGTATTCGGCTCGCCCCTTGCCGGGGCTTTCTTTGGCATGGAGATGTGTTTTATCGGCAAGATCGACTACACCGCGGGCATCTACTGTCTGGTCGCCTCGTTTACCGGCTACTTTACATCAATCGCCCTGGGTACCGAGTACGAAGCGAATGTCATCGTCAGCGTTCCCGCCATGACGCCCAAAACGGTCGTCATCGTTGTTATCAGCGCCATCATCTTCGGTCTGACGGCACGCCTCTTTGCGTGGTCGGTTCGAACCGTCAAGAGCCTGTACGGTCGCTTTATCACCAATTACCTCGTTCGCGCACTTATAGGCGCACTCGTGGTTTTGGCCGCGTATGCCCTCCTCGACGCCTGGGACTACGCCGGCCTTTCCACATGGCTTTCCGGCGCCGGATTTGCCGGCAACACCACCCTGGCGGACGCAGCCATCAAATTGGTCGTCACAGCGCTTACCCTGGGTGCGGGCTTCCAAGGCGGCGAGGTCACGCCCCTGTTTGGCATCGGTGCGGCGCTCGGCGGCTGGATCGGTTGCCTCGTCGGTATCGACCCCAGCTTTCTGGCGGCGCTGGGCATGCTCGGTGTTTTCTGCGCCGGCCTTAACGTGCCCATCACCACCTGTATGATGGCCATCGACCTGTTCCACGGCACGGCAGCCGGCTTCTTCGTGATCGTGGCGTTTATCAGCTATCTTGTCGGCGGCCACCGCGGCGTATATCCCGCGCAGCGCATTGTCTCGCCTAAACGCCGTTCGCTTATTGTGGATGAGGGCGGTACGGTAGCAGATGCTATCGAGCGCCACAACGACCTGATAGAGTAGACGTTAGTATTCGCCGTGCAGCCACAATCGGGGGCAATTCGACCTGAGCGCGACCGCACCGTCACGTCATACGCCAGGAGTCGCCCCATGCACGCAACTGATTTTGGTCGCACGCTCATCATCGCCAACCCTGCCGCCCAGTCGGGTGCGGCACGCGAAGTTGCCGAGCGCCTGCAACGCTTTTTGGATATGACCGCGCGCGCATCCCAGTTTGACCTGGTGCTAACCGAGCACATGGGACACGCCAAGGAGCTTGCCGCACAGGCTCAGGGCTATCGCACCGTTATCGCACTCGGCGGCGACGGCGTGATCCACGAGGTCGTCAACGGGCTTATGACGCAAAAGGAGAACGCCCGTCCCGCCCTTGCCGTCCTACCCGTAGGCTCCGGCAACGATTTTGCCCAGACCCTCGGTATCGACGATTTCTCCGGCAAGGATTTTGGCGCGCTGCTCACCTGCGAGCTGCAGCGCCAGGATATCGGACGCATTCGCTCATGGAACCCCGCAAACGGCAGCGGCGAGGCTACCGTTGAGTACTACGACCAGACGCTTTCGGTCGGCATCGATGCCGCCATCGGCCTGGGCACCACCGAGCTGCGCAAAAAGACGGGCTTGACGGGCGCGCCGCTCTACACCCTCTCGGGACTTGAGCAGTTTGGCCTACGCTATCGCAATTACCCCATGACCAACAGCTTTGATGGCGCACCCGCCGAGCGCGTGCGGGCGATTATCATGGCCATCCAGCTGGGACCCACCTATGGCTCGGGCTATCGCATCTGCCCCGATGCCGACCCCTGCGACGGCATACTCGACGTCTGCTACGCCTGCGGCCCCGTCCCTCGCGCGGTTGCCCTGCCTATGTTTCTTTCGGCCAAGGACGGCCACCATACCAAGTTGCCGCCGGTTCGCATGCGCCGCTGCCACCATGTCGAGCTCACCTTTGAGGAGCCCAACTATCCCATCCAGGCCGACGGCGAGCCCATCGTCGCCTCGCGCATCGAGGTCGACATCCTTGCCGGCGCCCTCCACGTCTGGCACCCCACCCGCTAGCCCCACCTAAGTTGCGGGGTAATAAAGTCAGGGTTTTTTTTTTACACACACCCCCAAACCCCGCCATTATCACCCCGCAACTTATTGATAAGATCATTCCTCCCCGCCCAGCTTGCGACGGTTGGCCTTTTTAATCGCATTGAAGTGTTTGTCGTTGAGCCTGCGCTGGCGCGATCGCTGTGGCACTTTGGTCTTGACGCGGCGGCGCGGCGGACGCCCGCGACGCTCAAGCTCAGCGCGCAGCTTACGTAGGCAGCTGCTACGGTTTTGGAACTGACTGCGGCTCTCGCGCGCCATCACGACAATCCCCGAAGGGATATGTTTCATGCGTACCGCCGAGTCCGTCGTGTTCACGCCCTGTCCGCCCGGACCCGTCGCGCGAAACACCTGCACCTCGCAATCGCGCGCCAACTCCTCGGCCGACATCTCGGCATAGCGCGCATACTCGCGCCATCCCATCTTATTCTCATCCATATCAACACCTCCCCTCATACAAAAAATGTGACAAAGGGACAGTCCCTTTGTCACATCGCATACCAATCGCTTGTGTTGCGCGCTTAGGCGAAGGTGATCTCGCCGTTCTCGCAGTCCATATCGGCGATACGTGCCAGGCTCTCAACGCGGAAGCCGCGCTTACGGAGCTTATCGCCGCCGCCCTGGAAGCCCTTCTCAACGGCGATGCCAATGCCGGCAACTTCGGCGCCCGCAGCCTCGCAGATCTTAATAAGGCCCTCAAGCGCGCAGCCGTTGGCCAGGAAGTCGTCGATAATCAGGACCTTGTCGCCCTCGGACAGGAAGCGCTTACCCACAATGACCGGGTACTCCTTCTGCTTGGTAAAGGAGTAGATGGTCGTGGCATACTGCTCGCCGTCGAGGTTGATGGACTGCGCCTTCTTGGCAAAGACCACCGGCACGCCGCCAAAATGCTGAGCCGCGATGCAAGCCATGCCAATGCCCGAAGCCTCAATCGTCAGGATCTTGTTGATCTCGACACCCTCGAACAGTCGGGCCCACTCGGCGCCCATGTGGTCGAACAGCTCAACGTCGCATTGGTGGTTGAGGAAGGCATCAACCTTAAGGACGTTACCGGCCTTTACGATGCCGTCATGGCGAATACGATCCTCAAGCTCCTGCATGGCGCAACCCCTTCTCGCGGCAACGATACCGCGCGATTAATAAACGTTGTTCGATAGTCTACCACGGACCGACCCCCGCCCGTCCCACAAGCCGCATCGCACCACAAACCAGTCTTTTTGGGACGGCGCGAATCGTGGCAGACAGCCTCCCAACACGCTAATGGCGGGCGCGCATCTTCACCAAACGCACCATGGCAAGCGCAAAGCCCACAGCGGCCACAGCCATCAACACATAGAACACCGAACGGAAACCAAACAGGAACACATCCGGACGTCCTGCAACAAAACTGGTCACGGCCTCGCCCATCGCCACGCTCATCTGTCCATACAGGATATTCGACGCCACCGTAATGCCGAGTGCCATACCCGCATAACGCGCCAGGCTACCCAGACTACCCGCAAAGCCAAGTGCCTCGCGCGGAGCCGAGCCCATGTACAGCGAGTTGTTGGGGCTCTGGAAAATCGACGTACCGCACGACATAAATGCGACGCAGCACACGATCACAGGGATAGAAGAGTGCTCGTCGAGCGTGCTTACTGCAAAGAGACCGCACACATACACGCCCAGGCCGACCGCCGTGGGACCCTCGCAGCCAACACGGTCCGAAACCGTTCCCGAAAGCGGGCCGATAAAGGCATTCACCATTGGCAGCGCCAAAAAGAGCAATCCGGAAATGTCAGAACCAAAGCCGTGGGCGTCCTGAAAATAGAACGGCAGAATAAACTCGGATGCGCCAATGCCAACGAACACGATGAGCATGCAGGCAAGGTTGATGGTGAAGGCCGAATTTGCAAAGCAGCGACGAGCGGCCTCGGCAAGGGGCATGGGACGTTCGCCGGCCTCTGGCCTAACATGCGGCAGCGTGTAGAGTCCCACGATAAACGAGATCACGCCAATGGGCAGGTTGATGAGGAAGATGCTCTCCCAGGGAAAGCTTGCCACCAGCATGCCGCCGAGCACGGGGCCACACATCATGCCGAGGGCCACAAAGGTCGCGAGAATACCCATGGCACGGCCTCGTTCGCGCGCCGGAAACGACTCGGTGATGATACCCATGTTGTTAGCCATGGCCGCCGCGCAACCGATGCCCTGAACAATGCGTGCCAGGATAAGAACCTCAAGCGAGGCCGAAAGGCCGCACAGCAGCGAACCGACCGAAAAGACGATGACGCCCAACTGGAACACATTCACCTTGCCGCGCACGTCGCCCAGACGGCCAAACGGCAACATAGCCACGCAAGTCGCAAGCAGATACACCGAACTTACCAGCTGAATGCGATCGAGGCCCACGCCCAGCTCCTTTTGCATCACGGGCAACGCCACGGTCACGACGGTCGAATCCAGACACGACATAAACGTCATGATGAGCACGGTAAACAGAATCGCCCATTTGTTCTTGCCATGGGTGTCGCCCTCAAGGGCAATGTGCTCGCGGCGCAGCTGCTCTGCGGTTTTCTCCATATCCATCCTTTCGAGTGGCGCAAGGCAAAAACGGGGCCCAATCGCCAGCAAACAGCCGCGATTGGGGTCCCGCCTACGGAATCGGAACGAAAGGTCGCCGAAGCTTTCTGCCAGCATCGGCGCCTTATGCGAACGCTAGCCTAGCACTGCTCGAGTGTCTGCTCAAGGTCGGCAATCAAGTCGGCCGTGTCCTCGAGGCCGCACGACAGGCGTACCATATCGGCGGAGATGCCACAGGCGATGAGCTCCTCATCGTTCATCTGGCGGTGCGTGGCATTAGCGGGATGCAGGCAGCAAGTGCGGGCGTCGGCCACATGCGTGGCGATCTGGGCGAGCTTAAGGCTCTTCATAAAGGTCTCAGCCGCCGCGCGACCACCGTTAAAGCCAAAGCTCACAACGCCGCAGGTACCGTTGGGCATGTACTTCTGAGCGATGTCATAGTACTTATCGCCCTCTAGGCCCGGATAGCTCACGAAGCGTACCTTGGGATGACTCTGCAGGAACTTGGCAACGGCCAAGCCGTTCTCACAATGACGCGGCATGCGCACATGCAGGCTCTCGAGCGAGCTGTTCAGGAAGAAGGCCGCCTGCGGGTTCTGCATGGGGCCGAGGTCGCGCATGAGCTGCGCGGTGGCCTTGGTAATGAAGGCGCCCTCGCGACCGAACTTCTTGGCATACGTCACGCCGTGGTAGCTCTCGTCGGGCGTGGTGAGACCCGGGAACTTATCCGCATGGGCCATCCAGTCAAACTGGCCGTGGTCAACGATCACGCCGCCCAGGTAGGCAGCATGTCCATCCATGTACTTGGTGGTGGAGTGCGTAACGATGTCGGCGCCCCACTCAAAGGGACGGCACATCACGGGCGTCGGGAAGGTGTTGTCGACCATCAGCGGCACGCCGTGGTCGTGCGCGGCCTTGGCAAAGCGCTCAATATCGAGCACGGCGAGGGCGGGATTGGCGATCGTCTCGCCAAAGACGAGCTTGGTATTGGGCTCAAAGGCTGCCTCGAGCTCCTCATCAGTGCAGTCGGGGGCGACGAACGTGCAGGTCACGCCCATGCGGCCCATGGTGTGGGCGAGCAGGTTATACGTACCGCCGTAAATGGCAGAACTCGCGACCACATGATCGCCGGCACCGGCCACGTTAAAGATCGCGAGGAAATTCGCAGCCATGCCCGAGCTCGTGAGCATCGCGGCAGTGCCTCCCTCCATCTCGCAGATCTTGGCGGCAACCAGATCGCACGTGGGGTTCTGCAAACGGCTGTAGAAGTAGCCCGACTCCTCCAGGTCAAACAGCTTGCCCATATGCTCCGACGTGTCGTACTTCCACGTGGTGGACTGGTAGATGGGCACCTGGCGCGGCTCGGCATCTCCCGGGTGATAGCCGCCCTGAACACATGTAGTACCGATGGTCTGCTCGCTCATATCTAGCTCCCTTGCCTGGGTTACGTTTTATTCGGTTCACGATACCGCTACCCTGCACCCCTCTCAACCCATCCCCAAGGTAGGTTATGGGACAAATTGATCAGGGGTATTTATCTCAAGCCTTGGGCATTTGCTCGATAGATAAAAACGAGGCATACATGAAGCTCTCGATGATTACATGCCCCGTCACGGGTACCATAGGCGGGTACACCGTGACCAAGGAGACAACGATGAAGCAAATCGATACGGCCCAGCTCGACATCACCGCCTGTCAGGCTCAAGCTGCCGAATATCACGCCCGTGGCTTTAACTGCGCCCAGGCCGTCGCCTGCACGCTCGCGCCCGCCGTCGGGCTCGACCCCCAGGTCGCCTTTACCCTCACCGAGGGCTTTGGCGCCGGCATGGGCGGCATGACCGAAACCTGCGGCGCCATCTCGGGCGCCGTGGCCATCATGGGCTTTGTAATGAGCGACGGCATGGAAAACCCCAAGACCAAGGGCCAGACCTACAAGCTGTCGCGCGAAATCGCCAAGCGTTTTGGCGAGAAGAACACAACGACCGTCTGCGGCACGCTCAAGGGCATCGGATCGGATAAGGGTCCGCTCCGCAGCTGCCCCGGCTGCATCGACGATGCCGTCGAGATTGCCTGCGATGTGCTAAAGCAGCTCGCCGAGTAAACGGCAGCAACAGAAAAACGACGGCCGGCGCGCTTGGAATCCATCCAAAAGCACGCCGGCCGTCGCCGTTAGAACTCGGCAAACTCGGGAGCGCCGACCTCAATCTCCTCGCGCCCCGCCATAAGCTCGCGCATCTTAGCGCAAAACGGCTCCTGCTCCCCCGCCTTAAACACCAAATGAAGTGACACGGCGTCCGCGTAATCGGTATCCGAAACCTTGGCACCCGAATCCTGCGCCAAGCGAAGCACCTGCTCGTACTGCGGATAGGCCACATGCACGTCAACCGGCACGACGCTTGTCATCTCAACGATCTGCCCGGCTTCCTGAGCCGCGGCCACCGCCGCCTGCGTCGCAGCGGTATAGGCGCGCACCAAGCCACCAGGCCCCAACAGCGTGCCACCAAAATAGCGCGTCACCACGCAGCAAACATTTTTGAGCTCTGCGCCGCGCAACACCTCGAGCGTCGGCATACCGCTCGTGCGGCTCGGCTCACCGTCATCGCTCTGGCGCTCGCGTCCATCGACCAAAATCCACGCGGGGACATTGTGTCGAGCGTCGTAATGACGCTTGCGAACCATCTCGATAAAGGCATTCGCCTCATCCTCGGACTCAATATGGACCAGCTGGGCAATAAACCGGCTCTTGCGATCCACAAACTCGCCCGAAGCCTCAATATTCGATTGCAGAGTAAAATAGCTGTCCAACAAAGCCCCTCAACAACAAGCAAAGCAACAAACAGCCTCAATAATACGGCAAAGACCGTACCGATAACCCCAGTAAATAGAACGGCAACGCCAATGACCAGGCAAAAACAGTGAGACGTCAAGGATGACGGCGCCGATGAATCCGTCAACGAAAGCGAGAACCCGTCAGCGCGAGCAAGGTGCCTTGAAAGACGAGATTGCAACAGAAATGAGGCTGCCGATGATCAGGCACAAGCAGCGAGACGGCGTCAGCTGAGTCGATTTGGCCCGAAAGAGGAGGGAGCACGCCTTATGGCGGCGACCGACGAATGAGCGCCAAATCGGCCAGCTGACGCCGTCGCAGCGTCAACATAGTTGCTGAGTGGGCCTATAAGCCGGGTTCTGTCGTGAACGGTCATTTATCTTGTCTGCACGTTACCGTGCAGCTCCACGCACGCTACCCGAACGCGGACCGGGCCGGCCCATAGCGTTCCTATTCGCGCTTGCTCCGGATGGGGCTTGCCAAGCCGCCGTGTTGCCACGACGCTGGTGGTCTCTTACACCACCGTTTCAGCTTTTCCCTTTACGCCTTGCGGCGCAGGTGGGAGTCTTCTTTTCTGCGGCGCTTTCCGTCGGATCACTCCGCCCGGCCGTTAGCCGGCATCCCGCCCTCTGGAGCCCGGACTTTCCTCACGCGTACTGCAAACAGCACATCGCGCGACCGTCTGGCCCACTCAGTAGTGCAAGAGTGTAGCACACCGTTGCCGCAGGCAATGGCACAACACAAGCGTTCGACACGATAAACCAAGAACCACGCCATGCAGTACAATAGGGTTGTCGATGGGCAATGTCGTCAGTCGAGACGCGACCGCGCTCCGCACCCCTCCGTCTACTCGGTGCGTTCCCGCCTCCTCCCCGAGGCGGGATGTCGGCATTTTTTCATTCACCGACAACCCAATAGCCTGTGGACAGCCCGGGTAGCATCGCGTGCATCAGCAGCGAAAGCAAAAAGGGACCCGTCCATTGCGGACGGATCCCTTAAAACAAGTGATCGTCAAACCGATTTACTCGGCGTCGGTCTCCTCGTCCTTCTTCTCGGAAGGAAGCGGGGTAACCTCGATCTCGACGCCCAGAGTCTCAGCAGCGGACTTCATGGACAGAGAGATACGACGACGGTCGAGGTCGATCTCCATGACCTTGACCTGAACCTTGTCGCCCACGTGGGTGACCTGAGAAGGCTGGTCGACGTGCTTGTTGGCCATCTCGGAGATGTGCACCAGGCCCTCGATGCCCTCGCCCAGGTCGACGAAAGCGCCAAACGGGACAAGCTTGGTCACAGTGCCCTCGACGATAGCGCCGACGGGGTACTTCTTGACCAGTGCGCGCCACGGATCCTCGGTGGTCTGCTTGAGACCCAGGGAGATGCGCTCGCGGTTGAGATCGACGTCGAGAACCTCGACCTCGACCTCCTGGCCGACCTTGACAACCTCGGAAGGATGGTTGACGTGGTTCCAGGAGAGCTCGGAGATGTGGATGAGGCCGTCGATACCGCCGAGGTCGACGAAGGCGCCGAAGTCGACGATGGAGGAAACGGTGCCCTGGAGACGCATACCAGACTTGAGCTTGGACAGGATCTCGGAGCGCTCGGCCTTACGGGACTCCTCGAGCACGACGCGACGGGAGAGGACGACGTTGTTGCGGTTACGGTCCATCTCGATGACGCGGGCCTCGATGCGGGTGCCCATGTAAGAGGTGAGGTCCTTGACGCGACGGAGGTCGACGAGGGAAGCAGGCAGGAAGCCACGCAGGCCGATGTCGAGGATCAGGCCGCCCTTGACAACCTCGATAACCTCGCCCTCGACGTTCTCGCCGGAGTTGAACTTCTCCTCGATGCGGTTCCAAGCACGCTCGTACTCGGCACGCTTCTTGGACAGGACCAGACGACCGTCCTTGTCCTCCTTCTGGAGAACCAGAGCCTCGATGGGATCACCGAGTGCAACGATGTCTGCAGGGTTAGCGTCCTTGCGGATGGACAGCTCGCGGACCGGGATAACGCCCTCGGACTTGAATCCGATGTCAACGAGCACCTCGTCATGCTCGATCTTAACGACAGTGCCGTTAACGAGATCGCCCTCATCAAAGTCGGTAATCGTACCGTCGATGAGGTTGTTCATCTCCTCCTCGTTGACATCGTCAAGAGAGAAAATGGACGAGTTCTGAATCTCACTCAAAGGTGGACCCCTTTCGAACTACGGGGCCCCGATTGCTAGGACCTACAGAAGGGTGCGACAAGCACACAACGTTTAGGAACACTCGGGAGCCGACAGATACTAATGTGACGCTTATGCAATCACGTTCGTATAGGTTACGGGGAAATGAGTTCGATTTCAAGCGTGAACTGCGATTTTTTACTCGTGTGGAGACTTTTTCGTAATCTTATGAACACACGTCTCCGCAACTTGACGATAACCAGCTAGGCATTCGGCTTTGGGGTAAAGTATCCGGAGCCAACGATTCTAGATCGATTTTTCGAGAAAGGTGCCCGCGTGCTCAAAGCAGTCGTTTTCGATATGGACGAGACGCTTCTCAGCATCAACCTCAACGCGTTCATCCTTCGCTATTTTAAGGATGTCTCTTCGATGCTCGCGGATATCGGGCGCCGCAGCCGCGGTGGCACGATGGCACGCCTCGGCACCATCCTAGTCGACCTCAACGCCAATCGCCGCAGCGGCACGGACAACCGCACCAATCTTGAGTTTTACCAAGAAGAGGTCGAGCGCCGATGCGGGATCCGCCTCTCCGATCCCCTCATCTACGAGGCGTTTACCTACTATGACCGCGAAGTTCTTCCGTACAAGAACGACGATGCCATTAACGCCCACGCCATGCCGGGCGCACACGCCGCGCTCCAGGCCGTACAGGACGCAGGGCTGCGTTGCGCGCTCTTTACCAACCCCAGCTTTCCCCAAGGGGCCATCGAGTGCCGCATGGGCTGGGGCGACCTGGCCGACGCCCCCTTTGAGCTCGTCACGCACATGGGAAACACCACCCGCTGCAAGCCCGATGCCACCTACTATCTAGAGCAGCTTCAGGTGATGGGACTCGAGCCACACGAGGTCCTTATGGTGGGCAACGATCCCAAACGCGACTTCCCGTCCCCCGATTGCGGCATCCAAACCGCCTTTGTGGGCCAAGGCAAGCCCAGCCGAGCCACCTGGCGCGGAACCATGGAAGACTTCGCCCGCGACTTTAACGCCGTAATCGAGGCCTTCTACGAGCACCAAATAGCCGACGAACTATCGTAGGCGCCAGAACATCTAGCGCAGTTGCGGTGAGATAGTTCCTGTTTGCCCCTCACCCGGGTAATTTTAGGAACTATCTCACCGCAACTTAATATCTAGCAGACCTGGGTTTTGCCGATCATGATGTTGAGGATCTCGACGTCGGTGTCCTTCATGCCTACGCGGCCTACGTAGCCCATACTGGCGATTGTCTGCTCAACGGTATCTTGGATCAGGCCCTCGCCGGCGCGGAAGCCGCGACCCTGCATGGCCATATCATGGCCCAGAATCGCCGCATCGACGGCAGCCGAGATCTTGGCGGCACAGCTCGCTTTGGCGCCGTCGCACACGATGCCGCCCACGTTACCGAGCGTGTTCGAGACCGTCGCGCCAATCTGCTCGCGCGTGCCACCGCACAGCCAGGTAATCGCGGCGCCGGCGCCGCACGCGGCGCAAATAGCACCGCAAAACGCCGAGAGCGCACCAATATAGCTCTTGATATGCACGGCGATAAGATCGGACAGCATCACGGCGCGCACCAGGCGCTCGTGGTCGCAACGCAGGTACTCGGCATACTCCATGACGGGCAATGCGCAGGTAATGCCCTGATTGCCCGAGCCGCACACAATGGCGACCGGCAGCGCGCAGCCGTTCATGCGGGCGTCGGACCCGGCGGCCGCACGGGCACGGGCACGGCAGGCGACGTCATCGGCACGAGCACCCAGCAGCGTACGACCCACCTCGGCGCCCCAAGCGTGCGCAAGGCCCTCGGCACTGATTGCGCCATTCAGCTCAATCTGACGCTCAACGGCAGCACGGGCGTCCTCAATGTCACCGTCCTCGATAAAGTCGATGATGGTCTCGATCGACATGGGCGTGTCGGCGTTATCTGCCGCCCGCTCGGCCACGACGCGCTCGGCGCAGGCGGCACACTCCCCCGCCGACTTGCCGCACACCGGAATACCGTCGAGGGTATGGCACGTGACATTGGTGTGGTGATCGGTAATCTCGACGACCGCGGTATGGCCCCCGGCCGTGGCAGTCACCTTGATGTAGAGGTTGGGCACACCCTCGACAAGCGATACATCGCAGTAGTCGGCGTCGGCGAGGAGCTCGGCCACGCGAGCACGGTCTTCATCGTTAACGCTCTCGAGCACCTCGAGCGCGCTTTTGGCGTCGCCGCCCACGGCACCCAGCACGGCCGCGGCTTCAATACCGTGCATACCGCCCGAGTTGGGCACGGTCACGCTCTTAACGTTCTTGATGATGTTGCCCGAGCAGGCAACATCCATATGATCGGGCTCGTAACCGAGCGTCTGGCTCGCCAGCGCTGCTGCATAGGCAACGGCAATGGGCTCGGTGCAGCCGAGTGCACAGACAAGCTCGCGGTTCAAAACATCGCAAAACGCGGCATCACGAAGGGAATCGGTAGGCATAGGTATCTCCTGCTTGCATAACGGGCTTGGCTCTCAAAAATAGTTAGCTCCTTTATTTGATAACAATGCATCAAAAACTGCAACCATGGTTCCGGCGGACGGCGCTCAAGCACAAACTGACAGCATTCATTCATGAGAAGCCGGTCTTGTTGCATGCTAAAGCGTTTGACCAAAAAACGCCCGAGCGTTTACGCAAAAGTCGCGCTATCATGCAGTCGAACGCGGTAAAACCTTTAGCATTTGCGCCGCACAGACCAGAGAGGAACCACTCATGAAGATTGGTATCGGCAACGACCACGCCGCCGTCGAGCTCAAGAACATCATCTCCGAGCACCTGAAGGAGCGCGGCTGCGAGGTCGTGAACTTTGGCACCGACACCTCCGAGAGCTTTGACTACCCCATCGCCGGCTACAAGGTGGGTAAGGCCGTTGCCAACGGCGACGTCGACCTGGGCATCCTCATCTGTGGCACCGGTGTCGGGATTAGCCTGGCTGCCAACAAGGTCGAGGGCGTACGCGCCGTCGTGTGCTCCGAGCCCTTCAGCGCCAAGCTCTCCCGCATGCACAACAATACCAACGTGCTCGCTTTTGGCGCCCGCGTCGTGGGCTCCGAGCTCGCCAAGATGATCGTCGACGAGTGGCTCGACGCCGAGTTTGAGGGTGGTCGTCACGAGCGTCGCGTTAACCTCCTCAACGAGATCGATCACACGCGCGCCCTTAAGATCGTCGACGAAGCCTAAACTATTCAGTGCCACAAGCTAACAGCAGGGGCCCGCCCGGAACACATGTCCGAGCGGGCCCCTGCATAGATTTTGGAATAAAAGGGCGCCGCGGA
>DBEWII010000058.1:0-32876 GCA_048384935.1 Collinsella aerofaciens
AGCCCTCTTTCCAAGCCTCGGCCGCAACCTTCCAGCGTAAGCGCAAGTCGCGCTCGCGGTCGATGAACATGATGGCAAACGCGACAAACAGCAGCAAGCTCGCCACGACGATGGCGTGCAGGCCCATGCGCTCAATACACCAGTTGCCCAACACGGCGCCAAACACAAAGGTAAAGATCACGCCAAAGTACAGCAGGCCGTTTTCCAAAAAGCCGCGCCTGTGGGTGATGATGTAATCGTCCACGTTTTGCAGCGCGTTGCGCAAGTTGCCGATGCACATGGTCGTAGCGATACCGTGACCGTGAATCTTGCGGAAGCTCTCGACCTGCATACCGCAGGCAAACGAAGTGAGGCAGTTGGCGAGCAGGTTGTAACCGCCACCGGGGATAAAACTCACGCCCAGCAAGATGACGGCTTCAAAGAACACCGTCACCTGACGCCAGTGAATCACGCTGCCAAACCGCTCGTGCACCAGGTCGGCAAGCATAATACCCACGGCAAACGACACCACAGGGAAGAAGTAGCGCTCCGCAAGTGCCCAATTGCCCTCCGAGATGCTCACGCCCACCAGCAAGATGTTGCCCGTCTGCGCGTTGGCGAAAACATGGTCGCGCCCAATGTACGAATACACGTCCATAAAGCCACCGGCGAGCGCCAAGATAATGCCCAGCTCAATGGACTCCGATATCTGTTTGGCACGCTGCATCGTCGTGCATCCTCCTTGTTGACGACCCTCTCGTGCGTTGGCGGAAACATAGCCGCCGTTCATACTGTAACCCATTGACAACATGGCGTGCGCGCGAGACGACCCCTTCGACACAGGGATACACAGTCTGGAAACAAACGCCACCCGCATCGACGCGCCAATCCGCCAGCTCATGTACTCCACCAGTCTTTTTAGCCCCGTCCCAAAAAGACTGGTTACAATTACGTGCAGCATACAAACACCGGGAGGGATCGTGGCAAAAAAGCCTCAGCACGCTCAGAACAACCAGCGCAGTCAGCAGGGCAAACAGGGCCAGCAGCAAAAGCGCGGCGGTAAGACGCAAGGCTCGCGACCCACGCATGCCTCTGCAGCGCCCGCCCGTCCCTGGCGCCCGGGCCGCGATAAGTTCCTCCCCGTCAGCCGCACCGACATGGATGCCCGCGGCTGGGACCAGTGCGACTTTGTCTACATCTGCGGCGACGCCTACGTGGACCACCCCAGCTTTGGCATGGCCATCATCAGCCGCGTACTCGATGCACACGGCTACAAGGTGGGCATCATCTGCCAACCCAACTGGACCGACCCCGCCAGCATCACCGTGCTCGGCGAGCCGCGCCTGGGCTTTCTCGTCAGTGCCGGCAACATGGACTCCATGGTCAACCACTATTCGGTGACCAAGCACCGCCGCCACACCGACGCCTACACTCCCGGTGGCGAGGAGGGGCACCGTCCCAACCGAGCTGTCACGGTCTACGGCAACCTCATCCGCCAGACGTTCAAGGACGCCCCCATCATCATCGGCGGCATCGAGGCGAGCCTGCGCCGCCTGGGCCACTACGACTACTGGCAGGACAAGCTCAAGCGCTCGGTACTGCTCGACTCGGGCGCCGACATCCTCATCTACGGCATGGGCGAGCACGCAATCGTCGAGATCGCCGACGCGCTCGACGCGGGGCTGCCCGTCGATCAGATCACCTATATCAACGGCACCGTTTACCGCACGGGTTCGCTCGACGAGGTCTACGACTACGACCTGCTGCCCAGCTGGGACGACCTTGCCGCCGACAAGCTCAACTACGCGCGCAGCTTTAACGTGCAGCAGCAAAATATGGACCCCATCACCGGCCATCGCCTGGTAGAGCCATATCCCAACAGCGTGTACGTGGTGCAGAACCCGCCGTCGGCAACACTCACCACCGACGAGATGGACGAGGTGGCCGAACTCCCCTACGCACGCGATTGGCATCCCGACTACGACGCGGCAGGCGGCGTGCCGGCCTTTGCCGAGATCAAGTTTTCGATCAGCTCCAACCGCGGCTGTTTTGGCGAGTGCTCGTTTTGCGCGCTCACCTTCCACCAGGGCCGCGTGTTGCAGATGCGCAGCCACGACTCGATCATGCGCGAAGCCGAGCTGCTCACGCGCGATCCCGAGTTTAAGGGCTACATCAACGACGTGGGTGGACCGACGGCCAACTTTAGCCGCCCCGCCTGCGACAAGCAGCTCAAGCACGGCGTGTGCAAGAACAAGCGCTGCCTGTGGCCGAGCGTGTGCAAGAACATGGTGGTCGACGAGAGCGGCTACACGCAGCTGCTGCGCGACCTGCGCCAGCTGCCGGGCGTCAAGAAGGTCTTCGTCCGCAGCGGCATCCGTTTTGACTACACTATGGCCGATGCCTCGGACGAGTTTTTGCGCGAGCTGCTGGAGCACCATGTCTCGGGCCAGCTACGTGTGGCGCCCGAGCATGTGAGCGACGCGGTGCTCTCCGTGATGGGCAAGCCGAGCCGCGCCGTCTACGATGCGTTCTGCCGCAAATTTGAGCGCCTGAACCGCGAGTACGGACTCAAGCAGTACGTGGTGCCGTATCTGATCTCGAGCCACCCCGGCTCGACGATGAAGGAAGCCGTGGACCTTGCCGAGGCCGTGCGCGACATGGGCTACATGCCCGAGCAGGTGCAGGACTTCTACCCTACGCCGTCCACCATGTCGACCTGCATGTACTACACCGGCGTGGACCCGCGCACCATGGAGCCGATCTACGTGGCGCGCGACCCGCACGAGAAGGCCATGCAACGCGCGCTCATCCAGTATCGCAAGCCCGAGAACTACAAGCTGGTACGTGAGGCGCTGGAGAAGGCCGGCCGCCGCGATCTGATCGGCTACACCAAGCATTGCCTGATCCGTCCCGTGCCGCCGCGACCGGGCGAGACGTCTGCTGGCGGCGGACATGGCGCCGGCAATAAGGGCGGCAAGGCCCACGGTGGCGCTGGCGGCGCCGGCAAGGGGCCTAAGGGCAGCAAGGGTCACGGCGGCATGTCGCGCGCGCAGAACACTGCCGGCCGCAACCGCGCGGCCCAGGGACGGCAGGGCGCCAACGGAGGCGGCAGGCGCAACTAAGGCAGCGGTGCCGTCGCTATGTCCGTCTCGCATGCGTGGCGCAGTGAGCGCATCGCCTCCACGAGGATGATGCCGGCGATGGCAACCGTGACCGCCACGTCGAGCGGCGTGTTCACAAACCAGAGCATCGTCATGAGATACGACCCGGCATTAAAGGCAAAGTGCAGCAGAATCGTGTAGCAGAGCTTTCCGGTGGTCACGAGTACCCAGCCAAAGATGAGGCCGGCGGCACCCGCATAGCAGCCCTGTACCCAATTCATGTGCATAAAGCCGAAGATTGCCGCCTGCAGCACAATCGCCGCGGCGACGCCCCAGGTACTCGGGGCCGCCCAGGGCACTATGGCGCCGTCCTGCGCGTTCGCGCGGCGCCGGCGCTTCCAGAGCGAACGGCACTGTGGATTAAACGCACGCAGCGAAAACTCAAAGATGATGCCGCGCACCAGGAGCTCTTCGCAAAACGGAGCGCCGAGCACTGTGGTCAAGACCGCAAGAAGGCTGGTATCGCCCATGCCCGTCTCCTCGACGAGATCGCTATAGTCTGCCGCGACCTCGGGCAGCAGCGACAGTACGCCGTCGCATAGGTAGCTAATGACCACCTGCATGGATAGGCCGATCACAACAATGCAGACAATGCGCTTCCATGCCGCGCCTGCTCCCCCGCCGAGTGGGCGTTCGCCTTGCCGGCGCGCCATGAAGGAGCGGGGCCACAGATAACGCCACCACAGCAGCGCCATCAAAAATGACGCCGTCTGAGCGGCAGCCTGGAACCATTGGATATCGAGATTGTCGACCGGGAAACCTGTCAGCGCCGACACGATGTCCAACGCGGAGAACAAAACCATGCTCAGGGCAATATCGGCAGCGACGACGCCAAAACAGGCAAGCGCCCAAATCATCGCATTGAGCATGCCAACCTCCTCAAAACCGTTCCCTAGTTCTACCACAACTCGGCAGAGAGCTGATCCCATGGGGACGGAGGAAAACGGATCACTTATTGATGAGAATCAGGCGCAGTGCCAAAGGCCCCGTTGGGCGAGATGTCGAACGGAAAGGTGCCGCAGCGATTGAAGGCGGCGATGAACATGCGGATGGCGTTGGACGGCGTGGTGCCCACGAGCTGGGTTGCCGCCGCGAAGGCCGCCTTTTCCTCGGGCAAGACCTTCGCGACAACCGGGGTCATGTGTTCTGCCATGGCGCTTCCTTTTTGAAACGACGGTGGTGCGGATGGATGCGGGCCACGCGGCTGGGCGACGGGCTGTGAAGGCAACCCGATTGGCCCGCATCTGGAGTTTGTTCTACGGCGTTGGTATTACTTGGTATTCCTAAGTATTACCCCGCAGATAGAATACCATACCCGCCCCCATGGGGACGGAGAAAAAACGGATCAATTTATTGCTGAGTAAGTCTTTAGAGCGTGATGATGTCCGAGATATTGAGGGCCCGAGCGTCAGCGGAATCGTGCGTGGCAAGCAACAGCATACGGCCGTCGAGCAAGTCGAGCACGACCTCGGTGCATGCGTCGCGCGCAGCGATGTCTAGACCGGTAAAGGGCTCGTCCAGAATCACTGCGCCGCCCGGACACAGCAGGGCTCGGGCAATCTCGACGCGACGGCGCTGCCCGCCCGAGAGCTCGGCCACGCGGGCATGCGCATCGATCCCCGGTACCAGCAGGCGCAACAAGGCAGCGGCACTCGAGGCATTCACGCGTGCATCGGCGCACACCAGCACGTTATCCAAAGCGGAAGCGTCCTCAACCAGGCGCGTATCCTGAAACACCATCGAGCACGGCGCGCACTCCCCCGCTGTCAACGAAAGCAGCGTCGACTTGCCCACGCCTGAAGCGCCCATCACGCAGATACGCCCGCCCGCGGGCACGTTGAGCACCAGACCATCCAGCGCCGGAGCCCAGGGTGCCCGGTCGCCCACGGCGAGCGCAAGCTCCGCCGCAGCCCCGCCACCAGCAGAGCCGCCCGCACGCCCGCGCAGTCCATGCCCATGTGCCCGCACGGCCGCGCGCCACGCCACGGGTCCCGAAACCCGCAGCAGCCACACCAGCACGCGCTCACACGCCCACGAGGCGGCAACGACCAGCACGGTCCACGCCAGCAGATCAGCCGTCTCAATCAAAAGCTTTGCCTGATAGATGCGCTCACCCACGGTGCCCACCGCCATGCCGATCAGCTCCGCCGCCACGCCGGCCTTCCAGCTCATGCCAATCACGGCGCGGGAACACGAAAGCACAAACGGCAGGACCTCGCGCCAGGTGTGGGCGCAAAACAGACGCCAACCCCGCACGCCATGCAGACGAAACATCTGCTCCAGCGGCTTATCCACTTGCGCCAAGCCCTCGACCAGCGAAAAATACACGCCCGGAAGTGCCATCAAAAAGACCGCCGCAATGCTCACGCGCGCCGACCCCAACCAAATGAGCAGCAGGACCACCACGCAGGCAACCGGTGTCGCCTTAACAAACGAAAGCGCCGGCGCCACCAAGCGGGCAAACGTCAGCGATCGCACCGAGACTCCCGCCAGTACGCCGCCGCACACCGCGGCAAGCGCCAGCCCGCCCAAGATTCGCGCACCCGAGCCTGCCAGAATCGCCCATGTGCCGGCATCGCATACCAGTCGCAGCAACGCCACCACGACAGCGCCCGGCCCCGGCAAAATCAACGGCTGCGCCACGAAACCCGCCATCAGCACCCACACGGCAAGCCAAAAGGCGGCAACGGCACCTGCTGCCGCCACCGCCTTCATACGCTCTGTCATTTGTCGAGCAAACGCACGCACGGGCTACTCCATGTAGTAGAAATCGTCAGCCGGGAGCTTGCCGCCCACGGCGCTCGCGTCCGCATCGGACAGCACCTGCAGATACCCACTAAGTGCCGCCTTCATATCCTTGCCCGTCTGGCACACGAGCATGCACCCGGGAATCGCCTTCTCGGCGATCTTGGCGTTGTCCACGATGCCGGCATCGACCACGGCCTGCACCCAGTCTGCCGGCGCCGCATTGACGGCCTCAACGCTCGCAGCATGGCAGCTCAGGAATTCCGCCACGGCCTCGGGATGCTCCTCGGCAAAGGCACGGCGCACCACGGTCACGCCCGTCAGCAGGCGCGAGCCCGTGTCACCCGCCAGCTCGTCCCACACATCGGTCAGGCTCACCGGTGCCGACAGCTTGCCCTCGATCTTTGCGATGGCAGCGGTCTTGAACGGCTCGGGTAGCACGCCCACGGCAGACGAATCGGCAAGCAACGCCGACAGCACCTCGGTGGGCTCGCTCTTAAACTCGAGCGTAACCTGGCCGGTCAGGCCCGCGCGCTCCAACAGGTAGTTCATGACGTACTCCGGCGTGGCGCCCTTGCCCGTCATGTAGACGGTATGGCCCGCCAGATCGCCAAACGAGGCCACACTCGCGTCGCCCGTCACAACGTTCAGCACGCCCAGCGTGTTGATGTCGATGACCTGCACCGCGCCCTCGGTCTTGTTATAGAGCACGCTCGCCACGTTGGCGGGCACCAGGGCAATGTCGATATCGCCCTGAATGACCTTGGGCACAATCTCGTCGGCGGCAGTGTTGATCGCAAAGTCGAACTCATTGTTCGTGGCGCCATCGGCAGCCTGGTCCATAAACTGCACCAGACCGATCGACGTCGGACCCTTGAGCGAGGCGACGTGCACCTCGACCGGCTCGGCAGCAGAACTGCCCGCAGCAGACCCGGCAGCCGAGCCTGCGGCGGACCCGGCACCGGCGGCTCCGCCGCCACAGCCCGCGAGCGCAAGCGACAGGGCGCCCGCGGCGAGCGCCGAGGCAAACCCCCGGCGCGACATCTCAACATCAAACGCGCGCATCGCTAGCACGTCCCCTCGTTAGGCATCGTCCATGCGTGATGGTCGGTATGCAGCAGATCCTCGGCCAGCGGCGAGAGCGGCTCGCCCAAGAACTCGCGGTAGCACGCCTGAACATCGGGATTCTCGTGCGAGAAGCGAATGTCCGCAGCGGCATCCAGGCCCCACAGCACCTGACCGCGCTCGGCTGCCAGCTCGCAGCCGTCGTGGATGGGCTGACCGCCGCCACCGACGCAGCCGCCCGGGCACGCCATGACCTCAACGAAGTCATAGTTCACGCGGCCGTCGCGAATTGCGTCGAGCAGGCGGGCGGCGTTGCCCAGCCCGTGTGCCACGGCGACGCGCACCTTGGTGCCATCGATATCGGCCACGGCTTCCTTCCAGCCGTCAAGTCCGCGCACGTCGGTAAAGAAATCCGCGTCGGGGTTCTTACCCGTCACCAGGTAATAGGCCGAGCGCACGGCGGCCTCCATCACGCCGCCCGTGGCGCCAAAGATCACACCCGCACCCGTGCCAAAGCCCAGCGGCGTATCGAGTGGCTCCTCAACCAGCGTGTCGACGCTCACGTGGTTCGCGCGGATCATGCGCACCATCTCGCGCACCGTCAGCGCAACGTCCACATCGGGCGTGCCGTCCTCGCCCACCATGCTCGGCAGCGCGCACTCGGCCTTCTTGGCCGTGCACGGCATAACGGACACCACAAACAGGCGCTCGGGCTCCACGCCCAGTGCCTTGGCGTAGTATGTCTTGGCGATGGCGCCGAACATCTGCTGCGGCGACTTTGACGTGGACAGGCTGTCGACAAACTCGGGGTAACGTGCCTTCACAAAGCGCACCCAGCCCGGGCAGCAGCTCGTAAACATGGGCCAGCCGCGGCTATCGCCCTCACCCTTGGCTGCGGCACCCAGGCGCTCGAGCAGCTCGGAGCCCTCCTCCATAATGGTGAGGTCAGCCGAGAAGTCGGTGTCGAACACGTACTCAAAGCCAACGCGGTGCAGTGCGCAGGCCAAGCGCTCAACGGTGGCCTCCTCGCGCGGAATGCCGAGTTCCTCGCCCCAGGCGCTACGCACGGCAGGCGCGATCTGCACCAGCACGATCTTGTCGGGATTAGCGAGCGCGTCAAACACGGTCTCGGTATCGTCGCGCTCGCGCAGTGCGCCCGTCGGGCAATGCGTAATGCACTGGCCGCACGCGACGCAATCGGTCTTGCCGATCGGCGCGCGCCCGCGGGTACCCACGGCGGTATGCGTAGCGCGGTTGGTCAGGTCCCAAATCCCTAGGCCCTGCACACTCTCGCACACCTTGATGCAGCGCATGCATTTAATGCACTTGTCGTTATCGCGGATGATGGGGAAATCGAAGTCCCAGCCCTCGCGCGCCAGGTGCTGCTCGTACGGCAGATAGAAGATGCCCAGGTCGTTGGCGATGGTCTGCAGGTTGCAGTTACCACTGCGCACGCAGCTCGTACAGCGCGAGTCGTGCTGGGACAGCAGCAGCTGCACGTTGGTGCGTCGCGCCTCGCGGGCTTTGGGGCTGTTGGTGCGGACCACCATGCCGTCGAGCACATAGTTGTTGCAGGCGGCAACCAGCTGGTCGCAGCCCTCAACCTCGACCACGCACACGCGGCAACCGCCGATCTCGTTTAGATCGCGCAGGTAGCACAGGGTGGGAATCTGGATGCCGACGGACTTGGCCGCGTCCAGGATCGTGGTGTGCTCGGGAACCACGACCTCGCAATTATCGATAGTGAGCTTGACCATGTTGAGTGCTCCGCTTTCGGTGTTGTCGCTGACAGTGGGGTTGTTGAGCTCTACCATTCCAGGTTCCTCCCTCCGCGGAACGCACCAAAGCCAAAGTGGTCGCAACGCAGGCAGCGGCTTGCCTCCTGGCGTGCCTCCTCCTCGGTAAGGCCCTGCTCGACCAGATTCCAATCGTGGATGCGCTCGCCGGCCTCGCGCTCGCCCAGCTCGCAGCGGCCGCACTCGTGCTTGCCCTTAAACTGTACGGTCGGCAGTTCGACGTCGAGCTTAATCTTGTGGTCAAAGCCCAGGTAGCGGTCGATATTTGCCGAAGCCACGCGGCCGGCGTTGATGGCACGGATGACGGTGGCGGGACCGGTCTGGCAGTCGCCGCCGCTGAAGAGGCCATCGAAGTTGGGCACGGCGCCGTCCGAATCGGTGACGACGCGACCCCACTTGCAGGCAATGCCCATCTCCTCAAACGGCTTGGAATCGATGTCCTGGCCAATGGCAACAAACACGCGCTCGCAGGGGATGACGCGCTCGGGCGTGGCGGCGGCACGCGGAGCCGGGCGCCCGCGGCGGGGCTCGCCGATAATCTGCGGTTGTACGCGCAGGCCGCTCACGCGACCATCTTCACCCGTCTCGATGGCGAGCGGCGCCGTGAGCTCCAGGACCTCGCAACCCTCGGCCTGGGCGCCGGCGATCTCGGCGTCTTGGGCCGTCATATCGCAGATGCGACGGCGGTAGACGATGCTCACCTTTTCGGCACCGCAGCGCACGGCGGAGCGCGCCACGTCCATGGCCACGTTGCCGCCGCCGATGACGCACACGCGCTGGCCGCTCAGGTCGGGCAGCTCGTCGTCGCCAATGGCACGCAGCATCTTGACGGCCGACTCCACGCCGGGAGCCTCTTCGCCCGGAAGGCCGAGCTTCTTATCGCTGTGGGCACCGATGGCCAGGTAGACGGCATCGAACTCGTCGCGCAGGCGGGCAAGCTCCTCGCCGTTGACGGAGTGGTCGAGTTCCACGTCGATGCCGGCGCTCAAGATCCAGTCGATCTCGGCCTGCAGGCGCTCGCGCGGCAGACGGTAACTGGGGATGCCATAGCGCAGCATGCCGCTCAGGTGGTGGCGCTGTTCAAAGATGGTCACCTTATGGCCCATCACGGCCAGGTAGAAGGCGCAGGAAAGGCCGGCCGGGCCGCCGCCAATCACGGCGATGCGCTTGCCGGTGTTGTCAGCCACGTTGGGCTTGTAATCGTTGAGGTCGCTGTGCTCAACGGCAAAACGCTTGAGGGCGAGAATGTTCATGGGGTCATCGACCATGCCACGACGGCAGTGCATCTCGCAGGGATGCTCGCACACCAGGCCGCAAACGAGCGGCAGCGGGTTGTTCTTGCGGATGACCTTGACGGCATCAGCATAGCGGCCGGCCTCGACCAGCGAAATGTAACCGGGAATGTCGACGTGCGCCGGGCAGCCCGAGACGCACGGGACGCGGGCCTCGCGGTCAAAGCCACAGGAGTGCTCGCGGATGTGGTGCTCAAAATCGTCACGGAAACCGCGGATAGCCGTAAGCGCCATGGCGCCGGCCTCGTAACCGATGGCGCAATCGCTCGAAAGATAGATGGTGCGGGCGGTGCGCTCGATCAGATTGAGCGTGGACTCGTCGGCGCGGCCCTCGAGCACATCGGCGAGCAGATCGCTCAGCGCGCTCAGGCCCACGCGGCAGGGCGTGCACTTGCCGCAGCTCTGGGTGGAGCACAGGTTGACGAGCGCTGCCGTAAACTCAACGGGACACGGGGCGAGCGAACTCACCGCCAGACGACGTCCGAGCGCATCGTGCAGGTCGTCCATGACGGCCTGAGCGTGGCTGCGTTCCATTACGTGCAGTCGAGCCATAAGATCCCCTCTCACATGGCAGCCCGGAGGCGAGGCCGGGCGAAATTGCTACACGCACAACACTGACCTAAAAAGTTGTGAGGTCTCCATACGGTTCGGCAGGCGGTATAAAATGTCACCCTCAACGGTGAAATAGAACATTACCGCAGATAAATGCCATATTTGATAAAACGCGTTACCAAACGACAATGCCCCGCCCACGCAATCACGTGCGCGGGGCATTGCTTCAGGCATGCGGCCAGCGACCCTGTTGCTTTTACTTAAGCTCGGGCCAGTAACCCTTGTTGGCCTCGATCATGTCGTCGAGAACCTCCTTGGCGACCTTCATCGACGGCACGGTCTTGTTGAGCGTAAAGGCCTTAAGCGCCTTCTCGTACGAACCCTCGATCGTAGCCTCGACAATGAGCTTCTCGGAGTTCAGCTGCTGCATCATGAGGCCCTGCTGGAACAGCGGAATGTTGTCGCGGCTGATGACCTCGGGGCCGTTCTTGCCAATGTAGGCAGGCAGCTCGACCATAGCGTCGTAGGGCATGTTGGGGATGGCGCCCTTGTTCTCGCAAATGACCAGGAAGCGCTGCTTGGTGTCGTTCTTCAGAGCGATAGCCAGATCGGCAATCCAGTCGCCGTGGCTGCCCGCATAGAACGTGCTCTCGTCGATCTCGCCCGTCTTCTCGTAATGGTCGATACCATCAAAGAGGTTCTTCTCACGCGTCTCCTCAACCTCGTTAGCACGGGTGCGCTCGGGGTTGGAGTGCTCGACGAACTCCTTCTGCTGCAGGTAGTAGTTCAGATACGTGTTGGGCAGGTACTCCGGGAAGCACTCCATGATCTCGTACTCGCCCTTCCAGACGTAGTACCAGCTGCCCTTGGTGTGGCGGTTCTGCTCGGGGTGCTCGTCGACGGCCTCCTCGGGCTTCTTTGCCATGAGCGAGCCCATGCCCTTGAGGTAAGAGTCGGGCAGCAGAATCTCATGCTCCTTGATGTACTCGCGCAGCTGCGGGAGCACCTCCTCGCCCTTGTGGCGGATCGAGGTGAACCAACCAAAGTGGTTGAGGCCAAAGTAATCATACTCGACATCCTTCTTGTCGATATCGAGCGCGGCGCAAACCACGTCGATGATCGCGATCGGCATGTCGCAGATGTTGATGATACGAGCGTTGGGACGCAGCACGCGGCAGCCTTCGGAGACGATGGCGGCAGGGTTGGAGTAGTTGAGAATCCAGTAGTCCTTCTTGGCATACTTCTCAACGTCATCGATCAGCTCGACCATGGGGAAGATGGTGCGCATGCCGTAGGCAAGGCCGCCGCAACCGCAAGTCTCCTGACCCACGCAGCCGTGACGCAGCGGAATCTTCTCGTCCTGCTCGCGCATGGCGTAGCCGCCCACGCGCATCTGGGCAAACACGAAGCTCGCGTCGGTAAAAGCCGTCTTTTTGTCGGTGGTCACCGTGAGCTTGATGTCCAGGCCGAGGTCCTCGTGCAAAATCCAGTCCACGAGCACGCCGATCTTGCGCTGGCGCTCCTCGTTGATGTCGTACAGACGAATCTCGTCAACGTCGAGCTCGTCCTTGCGCAGGGCGATGGACTTGACGATGCCGGGGGTAAAGGTGGATCCGCCACCACACAGAGTAATGATCATTGTTTACTGCTCCTTCTCAATTGCGTTTTCGACCTTGTCGCGCATCTCGGCGACCTTCATGCCAAAGATGATCTGGATATTATTGCCGTTGCGGTTGATGCCGCTGTTGGGCACGTGGTTGATGAGGTCCTCATTGATGAGGTCCGGGTTCTTAACGTTCACGCGGAGACGCGTAAAGCAGTTCTCGAGCTCCTCGATGTTGTCCTTGCCGCCAAGACCTGCGACCAGGTCGGCAATACCTGCATCGACGCCCTCTGCGGGAGCTGCGGCAACAGCGCCCTGCTTCACCGCGACAGACGCGGCGGCCTCGCCCTCGGCAACGGACTCGGCGAGCTCGGACTCCTCCTCGCGACCAGGCGTGTGAAGGTTGAGCTTCTTAATAAGGAAGGTGAAGAGGAAGAAGTACAGAGCGGCGTTGACGACTCCAAGCACCAGCATAACCGGCCAGTTGGTCTTATCGACACCGAGAACCAGGTTGGAAACCACGATGTTGATGATGCCGCCTGCAGTCGAAGCGGGCACGGAGAGGACCTTGAGCAGGACCAGGAAGATGCCGGAAAGAACCGAGTGAACGACAAAGAGCACGGGAGCGGCAAAGACAAAGAGGAAGTCCATGGGCTCGGTGACACAGGAGAGCACGGCGGTGATGATCAGCGGGATGATAACGGCCTTGGTCTTGTCCTTGTTCCCCTTGTAAGCGGTGAAGATAAAGGCGAGACCGATGCCGATGTAGGGCCACAGGTTGTTGAAGGTGTAGCTGTTGAAGTAGGTGCTATCGGAGAAGGGCTGGCCCGTCATTGCCATCTCGGCGACACGGATGGGGTAGGCGCCGGCGATAACCTGATCGCCCAGCGTCAGGGTGCCACCCACATCGGAGAACTGGAACGGGGTGTAGATGAGGTGGTGCAGACCGGTGGGAACGAGCAGCTTGTTGAGCATGCCGTAGATAAACAGGCCGATGTTGCCCGACTCCTTAATGATGCCGGCAACGGAGGAGATGGCGCCCTGAACCGGAGGCCAAACGATGCAGAAGCCAGCGCCCATGATCCAGGAAATGATGATCATGATCAGGAACGGGAAGCGAACGCCCGAGAACATCGAAAGGGCAATGGGGAACTGCTTGTTCGAGTACTTGTTGAACACGGCACCGGTGATGCAACCGAGAATAATGCCGCCGAACACGCCGGTATCGAGCACCTGAATGCCCATAACGGTGGCCTGGCCGGTTCCGGTAAGACCGAGCATGCCGCTCGCATCGGCAAGAGAGCCGGTGGCGTTGAGCACGATGTTGTTAGCCTGCAGGAACAGGAAGAACGACATCAGGGCAATCAGCGAAGCATGGCCCTTGTTCTTCTTTGCCATGGCGCCGGCGATGCCCACGCAGAACAGAATCGAGAGGTTGTTGATGATAAACATCAGCGACTGATAGACAACGGCACCCACAAGCTGGAACGGACCGGAGCCCAGTACGGGGACCAAAGCGCAGATGGTCTTGTTGGTCAGAATGATGCCCACGATGAGCAGGATGCCGGCAACCGAGAGATACATCATCGGCTGAACGATCGACTTCGCGAACACCTCCAACGGCGCTTTGAAATTGAACTTCTTTTTTGCGGTCATAGCGGTACTCCCCTTCCTTTTCCGCAAATTAAGACAGATGTGCCCTGGACAAGACCGTGAGCCTTGCCTTATATCAATCGATGTGTGGGCACGTTATGCCTAGAGACCAGGTTCTCCAAGCAGGTTAACAATGTGATATGCGAGATAACTCTTCTCGGCATCGGTAACGACAACGTTATAGGTAGACGACAAGTGGGCGGCTATGGCGTCCGCGCACGAGAATGCGCACGGATACGCCGTTTCATCGATTCGGAACAGCGCGTCTCCGTTGATTTGCCCGGCCGTAGGATCGAGCGCTCGCTGTGCGAAAAACTGCAGGTGACGAACGAAACGTTCGTAAGGCAGCGAGGTGTCATCGAGGGTCGTAGCATAGCGCTCGGAAACAATCGCGAGCACGTCGCGAACAAGCTGGACCGAAACGATCAGACGATCGGAGCGTTGCGGCATGGTGGCGTTGACGATATGCAGCGTAATGAAACCCTGCTCTTCTTCGCTCATCTGGATGCCCATATACTCCTTGATAATCTGCAGCGCACGGCCCGCAAGTGCATACTCCTTGCGATAGAACTGCTGGATCTCGAGCAGCAACGGATTCTCACAGGAGACGCCCTTGCGCTCGCGCTCCAAAGCAAGGCTGATATGGTCTGCGAGAGCAATGAGAATCTTGTCGTTGATATCAACATTGAGCTCTCGACGGAGCATCTGAACAATGTCCTCGGCAATCACGAGGTTGACGGTGGGGATGGATTCCAAAAGATGTGCCAAGCGGTCGATCGTACGCGAGTCCTGAGAAGTTCCCTCCTGCAACGCGTAGGTCTTTTCGATCGACGCCTCGTCGATGGCATCGCCGGCATGACGGCCAAAGCAGAGGCCTCGCCCGATGACGATGAGCTCGGAGCCATCGTCCGAAGTGACCATTGCGACGTTGTTGTTAAAAACTCGCTTGATAACCACGGTACCCACCACAAGAATTTACTCGGAAAGCCAGATGACAGGCTCTTTAACAGCAACAGGGCCGGAAGCATGCTCACGAAGAGTCGAGTTCTCCGAGCGCTCGCACACGATAACGAAGACCGTGGGATCGAAGCCGGCGGCGCGGACCACGTCGAAATCGACCTCGACGAGGGGCTGGCCCGCGTCGACATGGTCACCCTGGGCAACAAGCGCATGGAAGCCCTTGCCCTCAAGCTTAACAGTGTCGATTCCGATATGCAGCATCACCTGAGCAGAGCTGTCGTCGGACATGATGCCCAGCGCGTGCTCAGTCGGAAACAGCGCCGCGACGGTGCCGGAAACAGGAGCGCACACCGTTCCCTCTTGGGGAACCACGGCAACGCCATCGCCCACGGCACGGCTGCTAAAAGCGGGATCATTGGTATTTTCTAGATGAACAAGCTCGCCGGAAACGGGAGCGAGGATTTCGAACTCGGAAGCCGCAGTTGTCTGCTTATCCGAGCCACCCATAAGGCGAGAAAAGAAACCCATGGTGACATGTCCCTTCATAAATATAGCCCAACCAAAATCAATCGAATGCGCCCATTGAGACGCGCGCGATCAAAGACTTTGGTTAGGCCCACGTCCGAGGGACTCGGTAACCTTCCGCATTTCTTTTTGCGAGGGTTATTGTAGACAAGCCCAAAGCCGGAACAATCATTATGACCGGCGAACGGTATTTTTTCTCCGATAAACGGTATTTAGGCGGCACTTAGGGACGTTCCATTTCTGCCGGCACCCAGGGACACTCCTTGTTTGGTGCATTGGGGACAGATTACTTTGCACCAATCATGAGTTGCGGTGAAATAGGGACTGAAAAGCCGCTCAAAAGGCCAAAACAGTCCGTATTCCACCGCAACTTCAAGACGTTGGTGCAAACCAATCTGTCCCCTTGCACCAAAAAGGGCTCCGAGCGTAGTTGCTCGGGGCCCTTGGTTCACCTCGCTCTAGCGGGCGATGCGTGTGTTATTTGCGCTTGCCGCCGCCGTCGCCGGGGCGACGGGAGCTGCCACCGCGCTTGCCGCCACGGCTGTTGCCGTAGCTGCCACGGTTATCGCGACCGCCGGCACGGCCGCCACGGGAGCCGGCCTGGTTGCCGCCACGACCACCACGATAGCCGCCGCGACGCTCTTCGCGGGTATCGTCGTAGTTGCGCCAGTCATCGCGACGATCGCGGCTGGCACGCGGGTCACGACGATCACGCGACTCGTTAGAACGACCAGCGCCGCCGCGGCCGCCATTGCCGCGAGCACCCTCGCGACGCTCGCCGCCGCGGCTACCGCGCTCTTCAAAGCGCTTGCCGCCACGGGACTCACCGCCGCGGGCACCACGCTCACCACGGCCCTCGCCGCCACGGTGCTCATCACGGCCACCGCGCTCGTCATTACGACCGGAGCGACGACGGTCACCCGAACCGCGCTTGCCGCCGCGCGAACCGCGGCCCTCGTCCTCGCGCTCAACACGACGACGGCCGCCACGGTCCTCGTCCTCACGACGACGGCGGTGCGCCTCGCCCTGGAACTGCTTGGCACGGCGCTCGGCACGGTTGCCACGCGGGGCCTGCTCAACAACACCAGCACCGGCACGCTCCTCGGCAGCCACCTCGCGGGCCACGCTCTCAACAGCCTCGTCCACGCGAGCCTGAACGCCCTCGCGCACGCGGGTCTTGCCGCCGCGCTTGGGGCGGCTCGGACGCTCGCCGTCGCCACGGCGCTCATCGCGACCGCGGTTGGAACGACCGGCCACATCACCGTAATCGTCGCCGTTGCGCTTGCCGTCGCGGCGTGCCTGCTCAAGCTTCTTCTTGCTCTTGGACTTGCCGCGCTTGGTCTTCTTCTTCACCTTAAAGGCCGCAGGGTCGCGCTCGGGGTCAACCGCGGGCGGGTTGGGACCCACATGCAGGTCGCCGGCCTCGTAGATGTCGGCGGTCTTGTCCATGAGCTTCTCGATCTCGTAGAACTCGTCGACGTCCTGCTCGGTCACAAACGTAATGGCCCAGCCCAGCTCGCCGGCGCGGCCCGTACGGCCAATGCGGTGGATATAGTCGGTCGGCTCGGCCGGCACGTCAAAGTTCACGACGTAGCGCACGTCGCTAATGTCGATGCCGCGGGCGAGCACGTCGGTTGCCACCAACACGTCGACGGTGCCGTCGCGGAAGGCAGAAAGCGCACGCTCGCGCTGGGCCTGGCTACGGTTGCCGTGAATCGCGGCGGCCTTGATGCCCTTACGCTCCAGACGACGGCAGCAGCTGTCGGCGCGATGCTTGGTGCGCATAAAGACGATGGTGCGCTCCGGGCCCTCCTTCTTGAGGAACTCGGGCAACAGGTTATTCTTGGCCTCGATGGACACCGGGAACACAAACTGATCGACGGTGTCGGCGGTCGACGTGGCGGGCGCGATCTCCACGCGAGCCGGATCGCTCACCAGGTCGGTGATCTCGCCCACGGCCTCCTCGTCGAGCGTCGCCGAGAACAGCAGCGTCTGGCGCTCGGCCGGCGTCTCGCGCACAATGCGGCGGACGGCGGGCAAAAAGCCCATGTCGAGCATGCGGTCGGCCTCGTCGAGCACCAGGACCTTGACCTCGTTCAGGTGGCAGGCGCCCTGCTCGATCAGGTCGACCAGACGGCCCGGCGTAGCGACCAGGATGTCGCAGCCGTACTTGAGTGCCGCGGTCTGCGGCTTGTAGCTCACGCCACCCACGACGGTCACGGCGACATGGCCGGTGACGTCGGCGATCTTGCTCGCAACCTCGTCGATCTGCTGGGCGAGCTCGCGCGTGGGGGTGATGACGAGCATCACGGGGCCACGGCCGTTGCCCTCGGGCTTCTTGGCGCCGCGACGACGGTTGCGGCCGCCGCGCTCACGCACGGGCTTGGGCGGAGCGATGTGCTCCAGATTGTTCATGGTCGGCAGCAAGAAGGCGGCCGTCTTGCCGGTGCCGGTCTGAGCGGCGGCAAGCAGGTCGCGACCCTCGAGCACCACGGGGATGGAGCCGGCCTGAACGGGCGTGGGCGCCGTGTAGCCCAGGTTCTCAATAGCACGAAGCATCTCGTCCGAAAGCCCCAGCTCGTTAAAGGCGGGCAGGCTCTCGGTAGCGGACTCGACGGCCTGGGCAGCATTTGCCTCATCGGCGGCATCGAAGGCAGCCTGGGTCATGGCCTCGCGGGCCTCGTCCAGAATCTCGGCGTCGGTGACGTCGGATACAGAATTACGCATATGTTGTTGTTCCTTATCTGCACGCGTCATGAGCGCGGTATGCGGCCGCGCGGGCGTGCTTGGTAGTGCGCTAATACATACAAAAACAGGTGCGCACAGAGAGGACGTTGCTCAGCACGCTGGCGATCGCTTTGGCAGCCCTATCACGCGCCGTCCAGACGCAGCAGCTCTAAGCGATGGAGCAGATTCGCCGCCGGTTAGTATACCCGTACTCCGTATGCCCCCACGTAAACCACAGATGACGAGGCGGACGAGGTGGGCCTGGCCGATTGTGTCAATCTGTAACAGATGCAGGGCAAAACCGGGTCCAAATGTTATAGAACAAGACAGAGGGGGATTTCCGTTCAGTCCAACTAAAATCTCTCGGTCTTCCTGCAATTTCGAACATGCGGCCTATAATGTTGCTTTGGTTACGCTATATATTGCGCAGCCATTTAATACGTCGCCCACCGGGGGCCATTAATTCCTATCGCCATATTGGCTAGAAAGCAACCAAAGGAGGTATCCGTGGCAGCAGAGACGCCTTGCTCGGTCCTCTATAACGATATTCGCTCGTTCGGCGGTCTTAAACATCTCGAGATCGCCCGAATGCTTATCAACGGAAACTCTTATCTCGGCAGTACCCTGCTCGAGAAATGCTCTTCCAACCGCTCGTATCTCACCCGTTACATCGTCCATCGCAAGCCTGACCAGTGCGCGCCCGCCATCTACAGCGACTTTACCGTCACCACGCTCAACCTTTCCGCGGCAATCTGCAGCAAGCTCGGCGGCGGCGAGTCCGCTTATCGGGCAATCGCCGAGCACTATCGCGGTCCGGCCGCCAACGAAATGATGTCGGCTCTCACCAGCTACAAGCTGGACAGCCGCCTATATGCAAATGCCCTCAATCGCATCGACAACTTTGACGGCAATGCCGTGCGCGAGAAAAGCACGCTTTACCTTATGCTCTTTGTGGCAACGGGGGCGCTCGCCGATCCCGTTCAGGGCGTGGCCACCGTCGAGCGCTTTTGCGACAGCAAGACGGGCGGGCATTTTGGCACCACCGAAACTACCGTCGGACGTGGCTTTATGAGCAGCCTGGAGCAGCCGCGCACCGTCGGCCCCAACCTCGGTCTGCTCAGAACCCATGCCGACAACTGCGCCGACATGCAAATCCATCCCCTCACACGCGATCCGCGCGGCACCGTGATTGGTTCTTTGCCCAAAACCTCACCCAGCATCACCGATGTGGGCGCCGACGCATCGCGCGAGCATCTTCGCATTTGGCTCGAGGGTGAGCACTGGTACGCCCAGGGCCTTGGGTCGACCAACGGCACGGTGCTCGAATCGGGCGCGGGCGACGGCGATATTGTGATTGAGCCGCCGCGCGACCAACGCGAGCCCGGCAAAGTCTATCCCCCCGTGGAAATCGCCAACAGCGACAGGCTCCATCTGGGTCTCTACACGACATTCCTTGTCATTGTGGACTAGCACGGACAGCGATCGGAAGACGGTCGCCGTCCGTCTTTCGTCTTCTACCTTCTGCGTCGTAAACGACAATACTCAGCGGTACGCGTGAGCAGTGCGGCTATCATGGTACTTTACCGATATCCGCACTGCTCACGTGTACGCGCGGCAACCCATGCCAGACAAAGGAACGCCATGGATACTACCGATAGCGCCTATGGCGACAAACTCATCCGTCTCGATACGTTCGATACCGCCGTGGCGGTCGACCCCAGCGCCGAGGACGACGCCAAGCGTCGGTTTATGACGCTTATTCTCCAGACGGCCCACCGCAACAACGGCAACATCGGGCACGTGCTGCGCGCGACCAACACGAGCGGCGAGGTCTTTGCCGTCAAGCTACTCAAGGACAACGCCATCCTTTCCGGCCAAGCCCCCGGCCGCTCCGCCGAGCAATCGGCCGCGCACCTGGCCAACACCGCTGCGCTGTTCGAGGAGTACCGTCATCTGTGTACCGTCTCGCACCTGCGCGGATTTCCGCGCGTCTATGGCTACGGATCGTGCGAGGACGACCCGCTCATCCTCATGGAGTGGGTCGAGGGCACCTCACTCAAGCAGGCGCTGCCCCTGCTTCCGCACGACGCCTCGGGCGGGCTGACCACCCAGATGGTCGCCGCCGTCGGAAACGCTGTGCTTCGTGCGCTCTTGATGACCCAAGGCCTCGTGAATCCGGTCATCCATCGCGACCTGTCGCCTGCCAATATCATGTTCCGCGCCACCAGCCGAACGCTCGAGCAGCAGATTGCTGATTGTTCCTTTGACCCCTGCCTCATCGACATGGGCTCCGCGACCATGGCTCTCGGCGACGACACGATCACCCGGCGCGCCGACATCTGGCGCTTTGCCACGCCCGCATACGCCGCGCCCGAGATGCTCACGCAGGATATCGAAGGCATCGCGGCCCTTCGCCGTTCGCCGGCAATCGACGTCTATGCGCTTTCGAGCATTCTGTACCAGCTCTACAGCGGTCGCAAACCGTTTGACTTTGAGTCGACGGACGCCGCTGCAACCGGCTCGTTCTATCTCGTAAAGACCAAGACCAAGCCGGCACCGCTCGAGCCGCGCTGCGAGGGCGATGAAGCGCTCGTCCAAATCATCATGAAGGGCCTCTCAGTCGAGCAGTGCGATCGTCCCACCGAGCAGCAGATGCTCGAGGTGCTCTCGGCATACCTCACCGATGCCGAATCCGAGGGCCGCGAAGGCACAGGAGACGAGGCCGCGATTGATATCGATTCTGGCACGCACCTTAAGGTCGACGTCGCCGGCGAGCGCGCACGAGAGATCCTGAATCAGGCCCGCCACGATGCCATGACCCGCCGCCGCTTTATTATCGGCGGCGCTATCGCAGCCGTTGCGGGGCTCAGCGTTATCGGGGCGGCGACCCATGGCTTTGGCATCCCCGACTACCTGGACGGCATCCGCGGTTCGCTTGACGACTACACCTGGGATCAGCTGCAGGAGATTTCGCTCAAGATTAAGGCCGCCGAGACCCGTAGCGAGGCACGCGAGATTGCCAAGCGCTATCACCTGCTCGATGTCGATGGGCGTATCCCCTATCCGTGTACCAAGCGTGTCACGCTCACCAACGGGCTGCAGGTTGGCGCGCAGCTTGTGGGCATCCGCCACGATGAACTTCTGGACGGGACGGGCAAGGCCGGACTGACGTTTATGTTCGATGCGGGTATTGCCGAGCGCAACGCTGCGGCTGAACCGCCGAGCGCCGGCTGGGCAGATTGCGAGCTGCGGGAATGGCTCAACGGCGACGGCCTTAAGCTGCTGCCCAACGAGTTGCGCGCACTCATTAAAGGTGTCAAGAAGGTCTCGAACAATGTGGGCGCCGCCAACAGCGCGGCGTGTCTGAGCGAGTTGCCCGCGACCCTTTGGCTGCCCGCCATGGTTGAACTGTGCGGTGTACAGCCGCCCGATTCGTTTGCCGAGGACTATCACTACCTGGCAGACATCTACAACGGCGAGGGCAAGGAGTATCAGCTCTTCCGCGAGCTCAAGGTGAGCCCGTATTCCACGAACGAGACGATGGTCCGCCAGTGGAAGGGCAAGGACACCTGTTGGTGGGAGCGCACGGTGAGCCCCGACACATCGGAGAGCGAAGGCACACTCTATATGAATCGCGTGGGACACGACGGCGACGTCTTTACGTACGCCACGCCTGCGGAAAAGCCAAGCAAGCGAACCTGCGTGATCCCCGGGTTCTGTATCTAGGCGGCGGGCGTCTTGCCGCAACGGGACCCCTCCCCGGCAATTGTCTCGATCTGTAACACTAGCTCGGCAGATACAGGTCTAGATGTTACAGATCGAGACAAACCCCAACCCCGCGAGACAACGTCTCAATCAGTAACAGTAAAGGGTCAAAAACCTCTCTAGATGTTACAGAACGAGACATTAGCTTGCCGAGAACTTCGCCTCGTAAATGTGATTCAAGTGTGTCGATATTTCCTTGCCAATGTTGCGCAACAGGAACCCTTTCGGCGGTCGTAACGTACGAATTGTCATAGGTACCCCTTCAACGATTGGGAGAAGAAATGGCAAAGTACGCACCTAAACACTTGAAAGTCTCAGGCGGCGCCGAGCCTCGCCCCACATTCTCGGGCCACAAGGCAACACGACTCGCCGTCACCGCGGCAACCACCATCGCTATGACTGGCTCGACGCTGCTCGCGCCGTTCTCGGCATTTGCCAACGATGCAAGTGATACCACGGCACAGGACGCGATCATGTCGCCGCTTGCTGTCCACGCCGGCGAGGCGGCAGGCTCCGCAGTAAAGGCAAACGCCCAGAAGATTGCCGACCTGCAGGCTGCGATCGATGCCGCAAAGGCTGCCGAGGCAGACGCCAAATCCGACTACAACACGGTGGCTGCCCCCTATACCGAAAAGCAGGCGGCCCGCGACAACGCACAAAGCACCTATGACGCCTCCGTCTCCGATAATTCGCAGGCAGAGGCCGCCGCGCGCGCCGAATATGCTCGCCAGCTCGATGAAAGCGTCAAGGCGGCCGACAGCGCCAGTGCCACGCTGAAGGATGCCCAAGGAAAGCTCGATGCAGCCAAGACCGACGCCGAGGACAAGTCGAAGGTCCTTGATGCCGCAAAGCAGGCGGCAGCTGATGCGCAGGCCAAGCTCGAGGCAGCCCAGAAGGCAGCCGCCAACGCAACGCCGGAGGAAATCAAGGTCGCCGAGCAGGCTGCCGCAGATGCGCAGGCCGCTCTGGACCAAGCAAAGGCTGCGAAGGCCGCTGCCGATTCCGCGCTCGCCGATGCCCAGCAGGCTCAGAGCGCCGCGCAGAGCGCTTACGACGAGGCGGCAGGCACGCTGGCTTCCGCTCAGCAGGAAAAGACCGCCGCGGATGGTAAGCTAGTTGCGGCACAGACAGCGTACGACAGCGCACAAGCCGATTTGGCGGCCGCAAAGGCAGGCGCCGAGGGCCCGGAGTATGACGCCGCCCAGGCAAAGGTCGATGCTGCCCAAAGCGCACTCGACCAGGCGAAGCAGCAGCAGGCGGCTGCCGAAGCAGGCCTTTCTCAGGCAAATAGCGACGTTGCATCCAAGCAGGACGCCCTCACCGGTGCCGAAAGCGAGCTCGAAGCCAAGAAGCAGACAGTCGCAGCAGCCGAAAATGATGTAACGGCAGCCCAGACGAAAGCCGATGCGGCGCAATCGGAGTTGACCTCGGCAAAGCAGGCACATGCTACCGAACTGGAGAAAGCAAAGGCCGCTCAGAAACAAGTCGATCAGGCAAAAGCCGAGAAGGAGCAGGCAGACAAGGCGCTCAAAACTGCCAAGGCAAACCAGGCGGCCGCCGATCAAGCCGTTATCGATGCACAGAAAGCATACGATACGTGCAAGGCGGCAACCGATAAGGCAACGACGGCGGAGGCGCAGAGCGTCATCGGCTTCTACCAGTTCATCGGTGCCAACGACGCTGCAAACATCATCTATAGGCAGAGCGATAAAAACCCGACGACCATTGGCGATAAAAAAGACGGCACGTCACTCGACAACGCCAAGCTTTCGTTTGGCAAGCTGCGCGAAATTAATGAATATCGCAAAAGCGTCGGCCTTAGCGAGCTTAAGGTAACGGCAGAGCAAATGGCAATCGCTCAGTCTGATTCCAATTACTCCGACGCAACGAAGGGGCACTCAGACTATGCCGGATTTGAAAATGCCGCTTGGAACTTCAGCACGAAAGAAAACATCGCGCACCAATGGGTTGATGGCGAAAAGAAAATATTTGACGATGCTGCAGCGAAAGCCGGCCTTGGCAACGTTGCCCCCAAAGATGCTTGGAAGACTTTCTGGAGTCACGGTACCGAATTCGGAGCCCAAGGCGTGGGTTTTGGCACCGTCGGCCATTATTTGAATATCGTACAACCTAACGCCAAAACCATGGGATACGGCATCAACTCGCGCGGAACCCTTTGGCCGTATGTGTTCGTCTTGGAGATCGACAACAATTACGGTTCGTACGAGAAAGAATACTCGATCGATGAACTCGAGAATCTCTTTGATCAGTATCAGCTGAGCCTCTCCAAAGCCAGCGAAAAGCTCGCCGCCGCAAAGACGGACCTTGAACAAAAGCGCAGCACAGCGGCATCGAAAGCCAATGCCGTAAAGGTAGCTGAGACCCTCGTCGCTCAAAAGCAGGAAGGCGTTGATACCGCGAACAGCAACCTTGCCGCCAAGAACGACAGCGCAGCAAGTGCCGCCGCCGCTGTTGCCCTAGCAGAGCAGAATCTCGCCAAGGCAAACGGAAAAGTTACCGAAGCCGAAGACCAGGTCAAAGCCGCCCAAAGTAACGTGGCGACCGCAGAGCAGGTCGTCAACCAGAAGCGCGCCGAGCTTAAGGCATCGCAAGAGCAAGCCGCTCAGAGTCAGAAGAAGGTTGATGACGCCAAGGCAGAAACTCTCGTAAAGCAGCAGGCTCTGCAAGATGCAAAGAAGGAACTTGCCAAGTATTCTGCCGATGTTGCTGCGGCTCAGGAAAAGGCTGACAAGGCCCATCAAACGCTTGATGAAGCCACGGCAGCCCAGACGTCTGCCCAGAGTGCTCTCGAAAAGGCGGAGCGCGACGCGGCTGCCAAGAAGCAGGCCCTCGACACCGCGAAGGACAACGCCGAGGCCAAGGCGGCGACCGCGGAGCACGCTGCGAGCGATCTGACCACGGCGAAAAACGACTTTGCTTCAAAGAAGGCCCATGCCGACGCCCTGAGCAACGCGGCCAACAATCTTACCGCGGCCAAGGCGGCCAAGAAGGACGCCGACGCAGCAGTGACTGAGGCCGGAGTCGCCCTTGGTGCGGCAAATGATGCCATCGCGAACGCCGAACAGGCGATCGAGAATTCTCAGGCCGCATCGGATGCCGCTGTCGCTACCCTCGGAAAGCTAAAGTCCATCAACGTCGAAAACGGCATTGCTACTGGCTCTGATGCAAACGCGAATGATACGCTCAATGCCCTCTTTGCCAAGTGCGTCGCCGCCAAGCAGGCAGAACATAACGCAAAGGCCGCACTTGATGCCGCTCAGGCAGACCTTGATGCTGCGACGCCCGCCTACACCGCAGCGCTCAATGCCTACAACGAGGCGAAGGCAAAACGCGTAGCCGCCGAGCAAGCCCTGAAGGACGAGATCGCCCGCCAGGAGCAAGAGGCAGCGAAGGCCGAGCAGGCCAAGATCACGCAGGCTGCCGCTAAGCCGGCTGCTGGAAAGCCGTCTACCGGCAACGCCAAGACGGCCGCCAACTCGGCACTTCCCACCACAGGCGACAATGCTGCGCTCACCGGTGAGACGTTTGTCATCGGAGGTGTCGTGCTCGTAGCCGCTGGCGTCTTCCTGACCGACAAGAAGCGTCGTCAGGAGTAAGGATTTCAGGAGGACGGCTTCTCCTCCCTCCCACCGCTTCGCAAACCCTGCCCAGCATGCGCCGGGGCGCCCATCACGCGGGCGCCCCGGCGTTTTACGTTGTATGCCCGGGGCATCTGCTCCGAGATTGTCTCGATCTGTAACAAATACTCGGTAAAACGGGGTCTAGTTGTTACAGATCGAGACGTTAGTTTTCGGCTGAAATGTTTGTCTAAATCTGTAACAGCTATGGTTCAAAGACCGGTCCAGACGTTACAGATTGAGATGTTTGGCAAAGACGACCGCCGATTGAGCAGCCACCCTCATCTGTAATGAAAAGTCATACATTCCAACTACTACTAGACACCCCCAGGGGGTATGGGTGTATAGTATCATCAGGTTAACAATTCCAACAGCGAACAACAGAAAGGAGAAGCCATGGCTCAAGATAAGTTTGACGTGGGCGGCATGACGTGCGCCGCTTGCCAGGCGCACGTGGACCGCGCCGTCAGCAAGCTCGACGGCGTCCAAAGCGTCGCCGTCAACCTGCTCGCCGGCTCCATGCTGGTCGACTATGACCCCGCACAGGTCTCCCCCGACGATATCTGCACCGCCGTCGACCGCGCGGGCTACTCGGCCTCGCCCGTCGATGCGGGCACCGGTGCCGCCAGCTCAAACGGCAGTACGCAAGCCAGGTCCGGCGCCGCCCATATGGAGTCGCCCACCAAAAAGCTGGAGGCCGCCGCCTCTGCCATGCGCACCCGCCTCATCATCTCGATCATCTTCCTCATCCCGCTGTTCTACATAGGCATGGGGCACATGCTCGGCTGGCCGCTGCTCGGCATCTTCACCGACCATACCCACAGCATGACGCTCGCTCTCACCGAGCTCGCCCTGCTCATCCCCATCGTCTACATCAACGACGCGTACTTTATCAACGGGTTTAAATCGCTCGCGCACGGCGCGCCTACCATGGACGCCCTTATTGCCGTGGGTGCCACCGCATCCATTGCCTGGTCGCTCTACGCCATGTTCATCATGGCCGACCAGCTAGCCGCGGGTCAGGTCCACGAGGCCATGATGACGAGCATGGACAACCTGTATTTTGAGAGCGCCGGCACAATCCTGTCGCTCGTCACCGTGGGCAAATATCTCGAGACACGCAGCAAATCCAAGACCGGCGGCGCCATCGAGGCGCTCATCGACTTGGCGCCCAAGACCGCGACCGTCGTGGCAGAGGACGGCACCGAAACCACCGTCGATGTCGACGCCATCCTTCCCGGCCAGGTCCTGCGCGTGCGCCCCGGCGAGTCCATCCCCGTCGATGGCGTGGTGCTCGAGGGCAGCTCGGCCGTGGACGAGAGCGCGCTCACCGGCGAGTCCATCCCCGTGGAGAAGACCGCCGGCGACACTGTCAATGCGGCCACGGTCAACCGCACGGGCTCGTTTACCTTCCGCGCCACGCGTGTGGGCGCCGACACGTCGCTCGCCAAGATTATCCAGCTCGTCGAGGACGCCAACGCCACCAAGGCGCCCATCGCCCGCATGGCCGACAAGGTCGCCGGCGTGTTCGTGCCCGTAGTATTCGCGATCTCGGCCGTGACCTTTGTGGCGTGGATGGTGCTGACCGGAAGCGTCAACGAAGCGCTTACCTCCGCCGTCGCCGTGCTGGTGATCAGCTGCCCGTGCGCGCTGGGCCTGGCCACGCCAGTCGCCATTATGGTCGGCACCGGCAAGGGCGCCGAGATGGGCATTCTCTTTAAGAGCGCCGAGGCGCTGGAGAACCTGCGCAGCGTGGGCACCGTGGTGCTCGATAAGACGGGCACGGTCACCCGCGGCAAGCCTGCCGTGACCGATATCGTGGTAGCCACGCGCGCTGACGGCTCGCCCGCCATGAGCGAAAAGGCGCTGCTCAAGTTGGCCGCCGCGCTGGAACGCTCAAGCGAGCACCCGCTGGCCGAGGCGATTATGGTCGAATGCGAGACACGCGGAATCGTCGCGCGCATGGTCGAGGACTTTACCGCCGTGCCCGGTCGCGGCGTCACAGCACGCGAGGGGCAAAACGCCATCGCCGCCGGCAACGTACGCCTGATGGACGAGCTGGGCGTTACCGTGCCCGCGGGTCTTGCCGAGCAATTTGCCGCCGAGGGCAAGACGCCGCTGTTCTTTGCCAAGAACGGCGAGCTTGCCGGCACCATTGCCGTAGCTGACGAGGTCAAGGAGACGAGCGCCGAGGCCATCGCCGCATTGCGCTCGCTTGGCGTCGACGTGCGCATGCTCACCGGCGACAACCGCGTCACTGCCGAAGCAATCGCCCGCCGCGTGGGACTGAGCAGCGAGCAAGTCATCGCCGACGTCCTCCCCGCCGACAAGGAACGCCATGTGCGCGAACTGCAGGATGCGGGCGGCAAGGTCGCCATGGTGGGCGACGTCATCAACGACTCCCCCGCCCTGGCGCGCGCCGACGTGGGCCTTGCTATCGGCACCGGCGCCGACATCGCCAAGGAGGGCGCCGACGTGGTACTCATGCGCAGCGACCTCATGGACGTCGCCCGCGCCATCGAGCTTTCGCGCGCCACGATCCGCAACATCAAGCAGGACCTGTTCTGGGCGCTGTTCTACAACGGCATCGGCATTCCGCTGGCGGCGGGCGTGTTCTTCCCGCTCACCGGATGGCAGCTTTCGCCGATGTTTGGCGCCGCGGCCATGAGCCTGTCGAGCGTATGTGTCGTAAGCAACGCTCTGCGCCTAAAATCCTTTAAGCCCAAAGTGGCAAAATAGGATCACCATTAAGTCCATTTAGAACGGGTTTTCCAGGTGCCCGAGATTGACCTGAAAGAGGAGCGACGCGTACTTTGGTACGCGAGCGACGGCTTGAAGGTCAAGGTCGGGCACCTGGGAAAGCCGACACAGCAGAGAGGAATACCCATGCGATACACAATCAAGACTTCCGGCCTTATGTGCGGCCACTGCGACGCCACCGTCGAGACGGCGTTGCTCAACGTGGCAGGCGTGACCGACGCCGACGCCGATCACGAGACCCAAACCGTCCAGGTGGAGTGCGCCGACACCGTTACCGCCGAGCAGCTCGCCGCCGCCGTCGAGGCTGCGGGCGAGAAGTTCCACGCCCTTTCGGTGACCGCCGCGTAGCAGACGCCGCCTACTCAATCCTCAGAAGTTGCGGTGAAATACGGACTGTTGTGCCGCCCTAGGCCTTTAAACAGTCCGTATTTCACCGCAACTGACGGGGACCTCCGGAAGATCGACCAGAAACGAGGACCCGCCATGATGGCAGACCACAAATCGGTGACCCGCATGCTCAAGACGGCACGCGGCCAGATCGACGGCATCTTGCGGATGGTCGAGGAGGACCGCTACTGCGTCGATATTTCCACGCAGCTCATGGCAACGCAGGCGCTCATTGCGCGCATCAACGCTGACGTGCTCAAGGCGCATATCGAGGGCTGTGTGACTTCGGCGATCGAATCGGGCGACGAAGACCTCAAAGCCGCCAAGCTCGCCGAAATCGAACGCGTCGTCGACAAGCTCTCCAAGTAATTGGGGCATTGGGGACAGACTTCTTTGCACCGTCTTGGTGTTCCGGGGACAGGCATGTTTGCACCACATTGGTGCAGATTAACCTGTCCCCCTTGCTCTAAATCGGGTATAAAGGCGTGCGGTATATCGAATGAAAGGCAATTTGCATGAATGACTTTATGAAGGGTCGCAATGGTGCCGACGAGCTCACCATCGTTATGGGCTTTGCTGGAATCGTCATCGCGATGATCGGATCGATAGCCCGTATCCAGTGGCTCAGTTGGATCGCCATCGCCGTCATCGTGATTGGTGTGCTGCGCGGCCTGTCCAAAAATATCGATGCACGTCGCAAGGAGAACGAGGCCTTTGTCGCCACGACCGCCAATGTTCCCGGCTTGGGCAAGTTCGTCGCCAGCTTGGGCGGCGGCGCTGCAGCGGCCAGCACCTCACGCGCGGCCGGCACCAGCAAGGAAGACTTTGAGCGCGCCAAGCGCACGGCCAAGAAGATGTGGAAGGGTCGCAAGACCACGGCATACCTCAAGTGTCCCAACTGCGGCCAGATGCTGTCCGTCCCCAAGGGCAAGGGCAAAATCCGCGTCACCTGCCCCAAATGCCACGCCAAGATGGAAACCCGCTCCTAGCGCCTGCACGCGGGACAATTTATCAGGTTTGTTTGTCCCAGTCTTAAGTATTTGTTCGAAAAAAGCCGAGGCCTCGTGTTGAGCCCTCGGCTTTTTTGAATGTGACAAGGGGACCGTCCCTTTGTCACACCTATGCCACGCCGTCGCGGGCCAGCTCCTCGGCAAGCGCTTCGGCAGGCATGGCCATAATCGCGTCGAGCTCGGCGTCCACCTCGGGAATACGCTTCACCTTGAGCTTGCGTACCAGATCACCGCGACACATCACGTGCGTCGGCTCACGCAGTGCGCACAGGTCATCAAGCGGGTTCTCGCGCGTCACCAGGATATCGGCGGCCTTGCCGCACTCGATTGTGCCGGTCTCGCCGCCCAGCCCCAGCAGCTCGGCGTTGACTTGCGTAGCCGTATGCAGTGCGAAGGCGTTGCTCACGCCGACATACTTGGCAAAATAGGCCACCTCACGCCACATGTCGTACTGCGTCACGAACGGGCAGCTCGAGTCCGTGCCCAGGCCCACCTTAACGCCAGCTTCCAGTGCGGCACGAGCGCTCTCGATAATACCCGAGCACACGATATCGCCGTTCTTCTTTTGCGTATCGGTCGAATGGGTCTTTTTCGGGTCGAGCAATACAAACGGCAGCGCCGGGCTGATAGTGCAGGTAACACTGGGCGCACGCCCCTCGAGTTGCGTGCCCGCGGCGCCACGGTACAGCTCCAGAATCTCGGGCGTCAACGGAGCGCCGTGCTCAATCGTGTCAACGCCGGCCTCAAGCGCGGCCTTCACGCCCTCGGTACTCTCGACATGGGCCATAACCGGCAGGCTCACCTCGTGCGCAGCCTTGCACGCCGCCGCGGCAACCTCGACCGGCATGCGCAGCACGCCCGGCTCGCCCACCTCGGTGGCGTCGAACACGCCGCCCGTCACGAACAGCTTAATGACGTCGGCACCGCGCGCATACAGGTCGCGCACCTGTTCGGCTGCCTTGGCGGGACTGTTTGCCACCTGGGCGAACAAGCCCGCACCATGGCCGCCCGGAACCGTAACGCCCGTTCCCGGCGCCACCAGGCGAGGACCTTGATACTTGCCGGTGTCGATGGCATTACGAACGGCGATGTCGGCAAACAGTGGGTCGCCCGCGCCGCGCACCGTGGTCACGCCGCTTGCCAGCTGCTGTTGGGCGCTGCCCTTAAGAATATGGCGCACGATGGCGCGCCCCACGGGATTATCGAGCTTCTTCATCAGCGCGCCTGCATCGCCCGCCGAAACCGGCTTGCCCGAACCGCACAGATGCACATGCATATTGATGAGGCCTGGCATGAGATACGCCCCTGCCAGATCGATGACCTCGGCACCCGCAGGCGCCTGCGCCACAGCACTCGGCCCCATCCACGTGATGACACCGCGCTCAACGGCCACGGCCATATCGGGTTTCGGCTCCATATGCTCCGAACCATCCAGGACGGTCGCATTGATAAACAACGTGGAACGATCGGCAGACGCCATATCGAGCTCCTCCCTCACGATTAACTTGAACATTTGTCCATTATTATCCAGCGCGGCAGGATTGCTGCGGACATATCGGTTAACGGAGGGAAGAGGGGATGTGGGGGGACGGAATACGTTGCAGCCCCACCCCAGCAACATCAGGGGAATGTCTCGATCTGTAACAGGTACAGGGTTATTGGGCCCCTTGATGTTACAGATCGAGATCTTTCGGCAGCCGCCAACCTTCCGTCTCAATCTGTAACAGTTACGAGGCCAAACGGTCCCTTGTTGTTACAGATTGAGACAAACTCGGCAGGAACAACCACCTCCGCGTCAGTTGCACCCCTTAGCGCCCATACCACTGCCGTCTCCATTCCTCCGCCAGATTGACCCGCTGCGGAATTCCCGCCAGTCTCATCTTTTCAGCCAGCTTCCCCGGGTTCTTGAGTTCATCAAACGTAAACCGAAGCACCTTGTGCCCGAGCATCGTCAGATGAGACTCTCGCTGACGTTCTGCCACGAATGGGTCGACCGACCCCCGATCCCCACCATCCTGCAGGGTATACTTTCCCTTCCCGTCGAGCTCGCCGATGACACATGTCCCATCCTCGAGCCTCCAGAAATAATCAACCCGAAACACCTGGCTCGGATCGAGCGGGTCGCGAAACTCCACCTGCAGCTCCGGAACTGGAAAGCCGTACGCAATAAAGAACGCTCGGAACCGAGACTCGCCGCCGTTTTCGGACAGCCCGTCCGCATACGACGCAATCACCTGTGCCCTGCGATACCCTCGCCTGCCCTCGCAATCGGCGCGGAGGCGCTCGCACAAATCCCAACGTGATACGCCTTTCGCCCGCAGTGCAGAATCGGCAATCGCCAACCCGTAGGAGAACGGCGCACGCAGTAAGCAATCCTCCACCGTGCGCCAAAACGACGTCACCTGCACGCCGTCGGCTTGTTCAAGTGCACCCGCCGCCTGCGGACGCAACAGCCGACATCCTGCACTCAGCGGCACCGAGCAACCCGTCTTAACAAGATATCGTGGCCCGAGCAGATCATTCGGCACCTCCAGACCCCACAAAAGCGCCGCGTCATAGCCCCAAAACGCCCAATCGGGATGAAACTCCGCAAGCCCTTTGATAGTCCTCAGCGCTCGCTCCGCCGGCGTCAATGCATCCCAATCATGCTGAAAACAGAACAGGTACGGCTCGGGCTCCGCGATATCGTCGGTTCCAACATGGCGTCGCAGCCACATGAGCTCGGTATTGTCATGCGTTGCGAGCAGCGCACCTTGCTTGGCCGTCTCCGTGAGCCGCGCGAGCATCCTATTCCGCGCCAACGTGTTGCGAGTCGCATGTTTGTGTTTGAGAACGGTATTAGACACTTTCATCACCACCACGTCAGACAAATGGACCATCGTCACCGTTGCCTCCGCTGACAAATGTCTTGATCTGTAACAGGAAGACAGTCTTTGAGCCTCTAGTTGTTACAGAACAAGATCTTTCGGCAACCGCCAACCTTCCGTCTCAATCTGTAACAGGTAGGTCGAATTTTGACCTGTAGATGTTACAGATTGAGACATTCCCCCAACCAGGTGCCAAACGTCTCGTTCTGTAACAGTTAGACGTTCTCCAGCCCCCAAACGTTACAGATTTAGACAAACCAGCGGCGCCCAAGCGTTCGTCTCGATCTGTAACAGGTAGACCGGTTTTTTGTCCCTAAACGTTACAGATTGAGACAAAGTCAGGGGCAGCAGGAGACGCCAGTCACATCCCCTACTCCCACTCCTGCTCGTA
>DBEWII010000059.1:0-14910 GCA_048384935.1 Collinsella aerofaciens
ACCTCGCGAGGCCGCGGCCGTGGCTCCGCAGGGCGTCACGCCCGGCACCACCGCCGGAGAGGTCATCATCCGCGAGGGTCGCAAGAACCAGGTCAAGCGCATGCTGGGCAAGATCCACCACCCGGTGATCCGCCTGCATCGCAGCAACTTTGCCGGCCTGGAGCTCAAGGATGTGGCCAAGGGCTCGTGGCGCGAGCTCACCGACCGCGAGGTGCAGATCCTCAAGGCCGGCGGCATCCCGCCTAAGCAGGCCAGCTCCAAGCGCGCCGCCGCGCCCGCGAACAACACCGCGGCCCGCGCACGTCACCACGGCAGCCACGGCTCCGCACCCAAGCGCAACACCTACCGCGAGCGCTACACCGGCTAGGCAGACCGCCAACCTAAACAGCTCCCGCGTCCCATACCAGCACGTTAACCACCGAAAGGAAGCATTGCATGATCGTCGCCATCGACGGCCCCGCCGGTTCCGGCAAGTCTACCATCGCCAAGGAGATCGCCCGCCAGCTGGGCTTTAACAAGCTCGATACGGGCGCCATGTATCGCGCCGTCACGTTCGCCGCGCTCGACCGCGGCATCAACCTGGACGACGAGGCGGCCATTGACGCCCTCGCCGAGCAAATCGAAATCCGCTTTACCAATGGCACCGGAGAAGACACACGCCTGACCATTGACGGCCAGGACGCCTCGGCTGCCATTCGCACCCCGCAGGTCGACGCCAACGTCTCCAAGGTCTCGGCCTACCCGGGCGTGCGCGCGGCCATGCTCATCCATCAGCGCCGCGCCGCCGAGGACCGCGATATCGTGGCCGAGGGTCGCGACATCGGAACCGTCGTATTCCCCAACGCGCAGGTCAAGGTCTTCCTGACCGCCGACCCGCGTGAGCGCGCCCGTCGCCGCGTGCTGCAGCGCCATCAGAACGATGCGCAGCCGCTCACCACGCCACAGCTCGAGGCCGAGGTCGACGAGACCCTCGATGCTCTCAAGCAGCGCGACAAGCTCGACAGCAGCCGTGAGGTCGCGCCGCTCGTGCCCGCCGAGGACGCCGTGCATGTCGACTCCACCGCCCACACCATCGACGAGGTCGTCCACATTATCGAGGACCTCATCAACCAAAGGAGGTAGCCCATGCGCCTGTTTAAGCAGACGCCCGAGGATTACTACAACGCCCCTTATGCCGAGTTCCCCGCGCTCATCCGCGGCACCGTCTTCGTGGTCATGGCAATCCTTTGGGCTTTCTCAAGGCTCATGTGGCGCTGGAAGGTAGAGGACGCCGATCTGCTGTTTGAGCGCCAGGAAGGCCGCGGCAGCGTAGTCATCTGCAACCACACCTCGATGGCCGAGCTCCTGGCTGTAGAGACGGCGCTGTTCTTTGGCGGCCGCCGCATTCGCCCCATTTTTAAGTCCGAGTTTGCCAAGAGCAAAATTGTGCGCTGGGCCTTTAGCCGCGTGGGCGGCATTCCCGTCGAGCGCGGTACCGCCGACATGAAGTGCCTGCGTGCCGCCCAGCATGCGCTGCAGCGCGGCGAGGACGTCCTGATCTTCCCCGAGGGCACGCGCATCCGCTCGCGCGAGATCAAGCCCGAGGTCCACGGCGGCTTTGCGCTCATCGCCCAGATGGGCAAGGCACCCGTGAACCCGCTCGCCATCTGTGGCTGGTCCGACATCACGCCTGCGGGCAAAAAGATCATGCGACCCAAGAAGTGCTGGATCCGCGCCGGCAAGGCCATCTCGCTTTCCGACGCACCGGCCGGGCTTAAGCGCACGGAGCGTCTGGCCTGGTTTGAATCCGAGGCCATGAACCGTGTCTACACCATGCGCGACGAGCTATGCAACGAGCATCCGGGCAGGTTCTAGCCATGAGCAAGAACGTGAAGAACACCGCAGCGGCCGCGTCCGACCAGACAGCCGTGCCCACCATCGAGATTGCTGCCCACGCCGGCACCTGCTACGGCGTGCAGCGCGCGCTCGATATGGCCCTGGCGGCCGCCCCGCAGGCGGGGGAGACCGCTCAAGTCCACACCCTGGGTCCGCTCATCCATAACCCCATCGTGGTGCGCGAGCTTGCTGAGGCAGGCGTCGGTCTTGCCGAGACCCTGGACGACGCCGCATCGGGCACCGTGATCATTCGCGCGCACGGCGTGGTGCCGCAGGTGATCGAGGCCGCTCGCGAGCGCGGCCTCGACGTGGTCGATGCCACCTGCCCCTACGTCAAGAAGGTCCACGTGGCCGCCGAGCGCCTGGTACGTGAGGGTTATCGCGTGATCGTCGTGGGCGAGCCGGGCCATCCCGAGGTTGAGGGCATCCTGGGCCATGCCGGCGATGACGCGCAGGTCGTGAGTTGCGCCGCCGATGCGGACGCGCTACCGCTCAAGGGCAAGGTGGGCCTGGTTGTGCAGACCACCCAAACCGCGCAGAACCTGGCCGAAGTTGTGGCCGCCATCACCCCGCGCGTGCAGGAATTGCGCGTGATCAACACCATCTGCGCCGCCACGAGCGAGCGACAGCAGGCAGCAGCCGCACTTGCCAACCGCTGCGACTGCATGGTCGTGGTGGGCGGCAAGAACTCGGGCAACACCCGCCGCCTGGCGCAGATTTGCGCCGATGTTTGCGAGCGCACACATCACATCGAGGAGACGTCCGAGATCGAGGCCGCATGGTTTGTCAACGCACGCCACATCGGCATCACCGCCGGAGCCTCCACCCCGCAAGAACACATCGAACGCGCCGTCGCGCGCATCAAGGAGCTTTGCCGCTAATCATGGACCAGACCGTACCCGCATACGCCGCCGAGGTGGCCGATTACGGGCGCAGCCGCGACCCCGAGCCGGGTGAGGGCGCGCTCGTAAAGAGCGTGCATCCCGAATCGCCCGCGTGGGACGTGGGTATCGAGCCGGGCATGCGCGTGCTTACGGTCAACGGTGAGGCACTCACCGACATGATCGTGTGGCTCTGGGAGGCCGACGACGACACCGTCGACCTCGAGGTTTTTGACCCGCGCGACAACAGCGTCACCCCCGTCGAGCTCGACCGCTTCCCGGGCGAGGATTGGGGCCTGGAGTTCGACGGCCCCATCTTTGACGGCATGCGTACCTGCGTGAACGCCTGTGTGTTCTGCTTTATGACCATGCTGCCCAAGGGCGGCCGCTCCACGCTCTACATCCGCGACGACGATTACCGCCTGAGCTTTTTGCAGGGCAACTTTGTCACGCTCACGAACCTTTCCGACGAGGACGTGCAAAACGTTATCAATCGCAACATGAGTCCGATGAACGTGTCGGTCCACGCCGTGAGCCCCGACGTCCGCCGCCGCATGATGGGCCGCAACGCCCAGCGCGGCATGGACGTGCTCGAGGCCATCATGGCCGCCGGCATCGAGATTCACGCGCAGATCGTGCTGTGCCCCGGCATGAACGACGGCGAGGAGCTGGAAAAGACGCTGCGCTTTTGCGAGGAGCACGAGCAGATCACCAGCCTGGGCATTGTGCCGCTCGGTTTTACCAAGCACCAGAACCGCTTCAGCTGGTCCTACAGCGACAAGCCCGAGCTCGCGCGCGAAACCATTGCCATGATCCGACCGTTCCAGGACCGCGCGTACGAGCGCTTTGGCCGCCACACGTTCCAGATGAGCGACGAGTTCTATCTGGACGCCGGCATCGAGCCGCCCGAGGCGGACTTTTACGACGGTTACCCGCAGTACTACGACGGCATCGGCATGATCCGCTCGTATCTGGACGAGACCGACGACGTGCTTGCCACCGACGCCGAGCGCCTTGCCCGCGTTCGAAAGGCCATTACCGCCCGCGACCAGCACCTGGTATGTCTTTCGGGCGCCAGCGCGCGCGACACCGTGGCGCGCTTTGTGGAATCGCCCCGGGGACTCGCCGGCACTGTCACGGCCATCAAGAACCGCTACTTTGGCGGCAACGTGGACGTGACCGGCCTCATCGTCGCGAGCGACATCTTGGAGCAGCTGCCGCAAGACCTGTCGGGGGTTATGCTCTTTGTGCCTAAGCTCATGTTCAACGCTGACGGCATGACGCTTGACGAGTATCATCGTGACGATTTACTCGCAAGCCTTACCAGTCGCGGCGCCGAGGTTCATGTGGTGTCGACCATGCCGCATGAGCTGCTCGATACCCTGGAGCACATCCTTGGCATTGTGCCTGCCGACTCTACTAATTCCGCTGACCCTACCCATTAAAGGAGAGCAGATGAAACCTATCGTCGCCGTCGTCGGACGCCCCAACGTGGGCAAGTCCACGCTCGTTAACCGCCTAGCCCAGACCTCGGACGCCATCGTCCACGAGTCCCGAGGCGTCACGCGCGACCGCTCGTATCACACAGCCGATTGGAACGGCCGCGAGTTCACCATCGTCGACACGGGCGGTATCGAGCCGCTCAAGAGCGATGACGTCTTTGCCACATCCATCCGCGACCAGGCACTCGCCGCCGCCGAGGAAGCTGCCGTCATCCTATTTGTGGTCGACGGCCGCATCGGCGTCACCGAGGAGGACGAGTCGGTCGCTCGCATGCTCAAGCGCTGCGACAAGCCGGTCTTTCTGCTGGTGAACAAGCTCGACAACCCCGATCGCGAGAACGACAGCATCTGGGAGTTCTATTCGCTCGGTATCGGCGAGCCCACGCCGCTCTCGGCCCTGCACGGCCACGGCACGGGCGACCTGCTCGACGACATCGTGGCCCTGCTTCCCGAGGAAGAGGACGAGGTCGCCGATGAGTTCCCCGACGCGCTGAACGTCGCCATCATCGGCCGCCCCAACGCCGGTAAGTCTTCGCTGTTCAACCGCATCCTGGGCGCCGACCGCTCCATCGTGTCCAACATTGCCGGCACCACGCGCGACGCCATCGATACGGTCGTCGAGCGCAACGGCAAACACTACCGCATGGTCGATACCGCGGGCATTCGCAAAAAGAGCACCGTGTACGAGAACATCGAGTACTACTCCATGGTCCGCGGCCTGCGCGCCATCGACCGCGCCGACGTGGCGCTGCTCGTCGTCGATGCCTCCGTGGGTGTTACCGAGCAGGATCAGAAGGTCATGGGCTTGGCCATCGAGCGCGGCTGCGCCATCGTGGTGCTGCTCAACAAGTGGGACCTGCTCGACGATGACCGCAAGCGCGAGGCCTGCATGGAGACCATCGACCGCCGTCTGGGCGTCATGGCTCCCTGGGCTCAGTACCTGCGCATCTCGGCCCTGACCGGCCGCAGCGTCGAGAAGATCTGGGCGATGGTCGATGCCGCCGAAAAGACACGCTCACAAAAGATCAGCACCTCGCGCCTCAACACGTTCCTCACCGACCTGCGCGAGTTCGGTCATACCGTGGTGGACGGCAAGCGCCGCTTGCGCATGCACTACGTGACCCAGACGGGCGTCAACCCGCCGACGTTCACGTTCTTCGTCAACCACAGTGACCTGGTCAACGACACCTACCAGCGCTACGTGGAGAACCGCATGCGTTCGACCTTCGATTTTGCCGGTACGCCCATTCGACTCTTCTTTAGGAAGAAGGAGCAAAAGGATGCTTAATCCGATTCTGCTGACCGCCATCTGCGCCGTGGTCTCGTTCTTTATCGGGGCGATTCCGTTTGGCCTGATCCTGGGCCGCGTGTTCAACCACACGGACATTCGCAAGGCGGGCTCCGGCAACATCGGCACCACCAACGCCCTGCGAGTGGCCGGCCCCAAGGTGGCCGCGCTCACGCTGCTGCTCGACTGCCTTAAGGGCGCCATCTGCGTTGTCATCGCGCGTCCGCTCATCGCGAGCGTGGGCTATGGCTTCCCTGTGAGCATCATGGCTCCCGGAGCCGCTGGCGACTGGATGCTCGGCGTCATTTGCCTGGCTGCCGTGTGGGGCCACATCTTCTCGCCCTACCTTAACTTCCACGGCGGTAAGGGTATCGCCGTGGGCCTGGGCGTCATCCTCGCCTGGTACTGGCCCATTGGCCTGTCGCTGCTGGGCATGTTTATCGTGGCCGTCGCCATCACCAAGTTTGTGTCGGTGGGCTCGCTCGCCGCTGCCATCGGACTTCCCATCGCTGCCTGCGCGGTCTTTCCGTACAGCAGCCTGGGCCTCAAGTTTTGCATGGCGCTAATCGGCATCACCGTGGTGTGGGCCCATCGCGCGAACATCAAAAAGCTCATGACCGGTAAGGAGTCCAAGCTCTCGTTTACCAAGCGCGTCACCGAGCCCGACGATAAGTAGGAGAGAGTCATGAATGTTGCGCTGATTGGCTCCGGCTCCTGGGGAACCGCCGTCGCCGGCCTTGCCGCTGCGCGAGCCGAGCGCGTGACCATGTGGGCCCATAGCGAGCAGACGGCCGCCGGCATTAACGGTGAGCACCGCAACCCCCGCTATCTGGTGGACTACGTGCTGCCGGAAAACGTTGTCGCCACGACCGAGCTCGCCCAGGCGCTCGACGGCGCCGAAGCCATCATCTTTGCCGTGCCTTCGACGCACCTGCGCGACGTCTGCCACCAGGCGGCGCCGTTCATCGCGGACGAGACGCCGGTTCTGTGCCTCACCAAGGGCATCGAGCCCGAGTCCGGCCTGCTCATGAGCGAGGTCATCGCCAGCGAGATCGGCAACGAGTCGCGCGTGGCGGCGCTTTCGGGCCCCAACCATGCCGAGGAAATCTGCCGCGGCGGGCTTTCGGCCGCCGTCATCGCCAGTGAAGACCAGCAGGTGGGGGAGACCTTTAAGGAGCTGTTGCTTTCCACGGCCTTCCGCATCTACCTGTCGCAGGACATGACGGGCGTCGAGGTCTGCGGCGCCATGAAAAACGTCATCGCTATCGTATGCGGCATCTCCGCCGGCTCGGGTGCGGGCGACAACACGCTTGCTCTTATCATGACGCGCGGCCTGGCAGAGATCAGCCGCCTGGTGCACGCCCGCGGCGGTCAGGCCATGACTTGCATGGGACTTGCCGGCATGGGCGACCTTATCGCCACCTGCACCTCCGAGCATTCGCGCAACCGCACCTTTGGCTTCGAGTTTGCCCACGGCGTGTCGCTCGACGAGTACCAGGCCCGCACGCATATGGTGGTCGAGGGTGCCGTCGCGGCCCGCAGTGTCAGCGAATTCGCCCGTTCACTGGGCGTAGACATTCCGCTCACCTTTGCCGTGGAGCAAACGCTCTACAACGGTGTTACTTTGGATAGGGCGCTCGAGATTCTCACCGACCGCGTCCCCTCTCAAGAGTTCTACGGACTCGCCGACTAGCGCAGAAAGGCTACTACCATGGGTTCCATCAAAATCGCTCCGTCCATCCTCTCGGCCGACATGGCCAACCTGAAGGGCGAGCTCGACAAGATTGCCGGCGCCGACTACGTGCACTTCGACGTCATGGACGGTCACTTTACCGGCAACCTGACCTTTGGCGTTGACATCCTTAGGGCCGTCAAGCGCTCCACCGATGTTCCGGTCGATGCGCACCTGATGGTGTCGAACCCCGACGAGACGGTCGATTGGTACGCCGACGCCGGTGCCGACATGATCACCGTGCACTACGAGGCTTCCACGCACCTGCACCGCACGCTCACCCATCTGCAGCAGCGCGGCGTCAAGGCCGGCGTGGTGCTCAACCCCGCCACCCCCGTGTGCGTACTCGAGAGCATCATCGACGTTGTCGATATGGTGCTGCTGATGAGCGTGAACCCTGGCTTTGGCGGCCAGAGCTTTATCCCCGGCACCATCGCCAAACTGCACGAGCTTACGGCCATGTGCGAGCGCCACGGCGTTTCGCCCCTCATCGAGGTCGACGGCGGTATCTCTTCCAAAAACATTGCCGAGGTCGTCAAGGCCGGCGCCAACGTGCTCGTAGCCGGCTCCGCCGTATTTAAGTCCGAAGATCCCGCCGCCGAGGTTGCGCTGCTGCAGAAGCTGGGCAATGAGGCAGCACAGGAGGCATAAACCCTTATGACCGCAGGTCAAAACCGCATACCCGTGAATCTTGACTATGCCGCCTCGACGCCCATGCGCGCCGAGGCGCTCCTTGCGCAGCGCGAGTACGACAACAGCGAGCTTGCCGGCGTCAACCCCAACTCGCTGCACTCGCTTGGCCGCAAGGCCGCCGCACGCCTGGAAGTTGCCCGTCGCGAGATCGCCCGTAGCTTTGGCGCACGCGTTCGCCCGTCCGAGATCATCCTTACCAACGGCGGTACCGAGGCCAACCAGCTGGCGCTGCTCGGTCTTGCCGAGGGCGCTCGTCAGCGCGATCGCAAGCGCGATCGCGTAATCGTTTCGGCCATCGAGCACGATTCGATTCTGGACAACCTGCCGCTGCTGCGTGCCGCCGGCTTTACCGTCGACTTGGTGCAGCCCTGCCGCGCGGGCTACATAGAGCCTGCCACGCTTGTCGAGCTGCTCGGCGACGACATTGCGCTCGTGAGCATTATGGTCGCCAACAACGAGACCGGCATGGTGCAGCCCATCCGTGAGCTGGCCGCCGCCGCACATGCTGCCGGCGCCTTGTTTCACACCGATGCCATCCAGGGCTACTTGCATATTCCGCTCGATGTCACCGAGCTGGGCGTCGATGCCATGACCGTTGCCGCGCACAAGATCGGTGGCCCCGTGGCATCCGGTGCGCTCTACCTTAAGCACCGCACGCCGCTGCGTCCGCGCATCTTTGGCGGTGGACAGGAAGCCGGCCGTCGCGCCGGTACGCAGGATCTGCGCACGCAGCTGGCTTTTGCCGCTGCCGCTTCCGTGTTGCTGCCGAATGTGGGCCGGGAGCGTGCGACGCTGCAGACCCTGTCCGACAAGCTCTACGCCACGCTTACGGCCCATCCTCGCATTCACGCCACGATGGGCGACTATGCGCAGGCAGATCGTCTGCCGGGTATGGTTTCGATCTACGTCGACGGCATGGACTCCGAGGAGCTCATCATCAAGCTCGATGCCGCCGGCTTTGAGGTTTCGGCCGGATCGGCTTGCTCGAGCGGCAGCATGGACCCGAGCCACGTACTCAGCGCCATGGGCATTGGTCGAGAGCAGGCTCTCGGCGCATTGCGTATCTCGTTTGATGACCGCGTGAATCCTGCCGACCTGGACGACTTTGCCCAGACGCTGCTCTCGATCGTAGGTGCCGCATGATTGTCGCCGAGCTTGAACGTGTGCTGCTGGCGCGCTACCCCAAGGCGGACGCCGAGGGCTGGGATCATGTTGGGCTATCTGTGGGAGATCCCGCTGCAAAGATCACCGGTGTTGCCTGCGCACTCGACGCGACCGAGGCCAACGTGCGCCGCGCTCTCGAGGCCGGCGCCAACGTGCTGCTGACGCATCATCCCATCTATATCAAGGCGCCCGAGGCCTTTTGTCCGGCCGATTCCGCGCGTCCCCAGTGCAGCGCTGCACTATACGAGGCGGCTCGTTGCGGCGTGAGCATCATCTCGCTTCACACCAACCTGGACCGCTCGCACGAAGCGCGCGTTCGCCTGAGTGAGTTGCTGGGCGCTGAGCCCATGAGCTCGCTGGAGCATGTGAACGAGCCTGGGCTCACCGGTCTGGGCGCACTCGCGACCCTCCGCAACCCCTGCAGCCTGCGCGACCTTGCCGCACGCGCCGCCACGGCCTATGAAAGCGATCCGCGCGTGTGGGGCGACGCCGATCGCCCATGCCGCTCCATCGCCATTCTGGGCGGCTCCCTGGGAGATTTTGGTGAGCTTGCCATCGCCGCGGGCGCAGATGCTATTGCGACCGGAGAGGCCGGCTACCACGTGGCGCAGGACCTTGCCTTGCGTGGCCTAAGCGTGATTCTGCTCGGCCACGACCGCTCCGAAGACCCGTTCGTTGATATATTGATGAACTCTGCAGTTGACGCCGGGGTCGACCCCCGTCATGCGATTAAAATACTGAACCCTTGCCAATGGTGGACTGTGACAAAAGGAGAGAACTTATGAGCGCCGGCGCTACGCTACTCAAGCTGCAACAGATCGATTTGGAGCTCGCCCGCAACAAGAGCGAACTTGCCAATATGCCGGAGCTCAAGGAGCTCGCTTCCAAGCGCAAGACCTATGTGAAGCTCAAGTCCGAAATGACCAAGCTCTACGCCCAGCGCAAGGACCTGGACATTGAGCTCGACGACCTCAACACCACCGAGATTCAGACCAATAACGCCATCGAGGCTGCCAAGAAGCGTCACGTCGACGGCTCTGATTACCGCGAGGTTCAGGACCTGGAGAATGAGCTTGCCACCCTGGCAAAGCGTCTGGACAAGATCGAGCACACCCGCAAGGATGTCGTTGTCGCCCATAAGGAGGCGCTCGACCGCGAGACTCGCGCGCAGGCCATCATCGCCAAGTTCGAGGAGGGCGTGAAGGCAGATACCAAGGCCGCTCGTGCCAAGGCTGCCGATCTCCAGGCCCAGATTGACGCCGCTACCAAGGAGCGCACCGCGCTGGCTGCCACGCTGCCGACTGACGTGCTCACCGATTACGAGCGCCTGCTCAAGCAGTTCCGCGGCCTGGCCGTCGAGACCATTCAGGGCAACATCCCCACGGTCTGCCATACCGCGCTGCAGGCATCGTCCATGAGCGACCTAAACCACGACGGTAGTGAGATTACGCACTGCCCGTATTGCCACCGCCTGCTCGTGCTCCCCAGCAAGGAAGCTTAAATGATGACGGCGGCACCCAACAATTCAATGCAACTTGAGGGAAAAACGATCCTGCTGGGCATTACCGGCGGGATCGCCGCCTATAAGTCGTGCAATATCGTGCGCCTGCTGCAAAAGCGCGGCGCGCGCGTCAAGGTCGTTATGAGCGAGCATGCCACCGAGTTTGTGGGCCCGCTCACCTTCCGCGCGCTCACCAACGAGCCGGTCGCCGTGGGCCTGTTCGACGACCCCTCCGACCCCATCCACCACATTTCGCTCGCGCAGGAGCCCGACCTTGTGGTCGTGGCGCCCGCCACGGCCAATATCATCGCAAAGATGGCCAACGGCATTGCCGATGATCTGATTTCCACGACGCTGCTCGCCACGCCGCGACCCATTGTTATCGCGCCTGCCATGAACAACGGCATGTGGAAGGCGCCGGCAACCCAGGCCAATATGGCCACGCTGCGCGACCGCGGGGTGCACGTGGTTGGCCCCGGTAGTGGCTACCTTGCCTGCGGCGACGTCGACACCGGGCGCATGAGCGAGCCCGAGGACATTGTCGAAGCCATCTGCGAGGTGCTCAATCCCGTGCCGCAAGACCTGGCGGGCAAGCACATCGTCATCACTGCTGGCCCCACGCACGAACCGATCGACCCCGTGCGCTTCATCGGCAACCGGTCGTCGGGCAAAATGGGTATCGCCCTGGCGAGGGAGGCCGCCCGCCGCGGTGCTGCGGTCACGCTTGTGCTGGGGCCGACATCGCTCGATGTTCCCCGCGACGCGGAGTGCGTGCGCGTGCAGACCGCCGCAGAGATGCTTCAGGCGGCGCTGAGCGCCTTTCAGACGGCCGATGCTGCCATTTGCGCCGCGGCCGTCGCCGACTACACCCCCGCGTCCCCTGCGGACCACAAGCTCAAAAAGGCCAACGAACGCTTGGATCGCATCGAACTCGTCGAGACCGTTGATATTTTGGCTGAGCTCTCGCGCCAGAAGGGCGACCGCCGTGTGATCGGATTTGCAGCCGAGACCGATAACGTCATGGAGTACGCCGAGCGTAAATTGGCCCGCAAGGGATGCGATGCGATCATCGCCAACGATGTCTCGCGCGCCGATTCGGGCTTTGGAACCGATACCAATAAGGCTTGGATTGTGAGCACAGCAGGGATGCAGGAACTTCCTGTGCTAACAAAACCCCAGCTCGCAGATACAGTTTTAGACTTGCTCAAAAATAATTAAAAAAGTTCTTGCACAAGTCCAAAGTTTCGGGTTAATATACTCCCTGTTGCGAGCGAGAGCAGAGCAACAAACAAAAGCTTCGGGACGTGGCGCAGCTTGGTAGCGCACTTGACTGGGGGTCAAGGGGTCGCTGGTTCGAATCCAGTCGTCCCGACCAGAAGTTTGCAGGTCAGGCACCTAGTGCCTGACCTTTTTTTGTTTTAAGCAATTGCTTAATTTTGACTAATCAACAGGGTGCCAAAAATCACCCTGCGCGATAATCGCCTTTTGCGGCTACTTGCGCGTTTTGCACACGCTTGGGCCGATTTATTAACGCGATATGATTCTACATACGCGCAGCAGGTACACGCCAAGAACGGGCTGTATTTATCGCGGCGATATACACCGATATAGCCACTGTAACGAACAAGCGTGTCGCTGTATTAATTCCAGTAGTTCACTTGACCGGTGGACAAGTGAGCTGTTGCAACGAAACGCCAAGAAGAATGGGCTCTATACGAGGGCGCCGCAGGGGTAATGGCGGGGGAGTGCTACGGGCGCCCTGAGAGCCGCTGTATGACCCCATGTCTCCTTAACTCGATAATTTGTGTTTCAAGCCACGAATCGGTCGAGCAATTGCCAAAAGAAAGGCCCATGCAGGATTGCACGGGCCTTACATCAGATCAAATTTGAGCTAGAAGCACCAAACGGGGCAGACGCAATACGAGTACCCCGCGTAGTCGGCGTACGTCGGGTCGCCGCTGCTGTCGACATTGAGGAAGTAGTAGGAGTTGCTCGGATTCACCGAGCGCTCCCACCAACTGCTGCCAATCTTCAGACAGGCATTAACAGAATAGTTCTCCGTCACCTTGCCTTTGAAGGCCTCGTACTGGGTGCCCTCGGAGGAAGTCCAGGGATAGGATGCCCAATAGGAGGTGGGGGGCGATCTCAGAGTAGCTGAGCAGGAACAGCTTGTCCGAGGTAGCCGTCACGGCGGCGTTCTTGTTCTCATCACCGCCCCCGACATTGTTCGATAGCTTTTTGACGGCCTTCACCTTGGACTGGAAATCGGAGGGCATCAGATTCCAGATCTTGCCGGAGTTCATTTTCTGACGGAGTTCAGACTTCTCCCAACCGCCGGCGTTGGTGTCAATCGCGTTCATGGGGGACCAAATGCCCGTCGTGGTGGTGAAGAACGTGAGGCCCGCCTTGCCGGATCCGCCTGCAGGGTCATCATGATTGATGCCGATAATGCGGTAAGTCAGCGTCTTGCCATCGGTGAGCTTCATCGAGAACTCGGTGCCGGCATCCATCGCGGCCTTCGCCTTGGCGTAGGCGGGCGACGCCTCGCCCTTGGCGGCGATGTCCTCGGCAACTGCCTTCTGCTCACCGAGGGTCCAGTCCTTCGCGTGTCCTTCGCGTCCTTGGCGAGCGCCGCCTGGACGGTCGCGGAACCCGCGCCGTTACCGCTGCCGGAACCGCTCGGTTCCCAAGTCCCACCTGCTGTCCCGTTTACCAATACTCCCGCCACCGTGTTGAACTGGTTCCTGATTGCCGACGAGACCCAAGGGCCGGCTATCATCACAACCAGGACGATAATCGCGATGACCAGAACGTGCTCGATGGCTCCTTGGCCTCGGAGGCGGGTATTCCTAGGAGATACCCACCCCCCGAAGGTTAATTGCCGCTGCATGCATATGCGACACTCCCTTCGCATGGGGATTGATATTGCATGCAGAGCGTACGTTAAAGCGAACCGACTAGCCCGTAACGTGCCGCTGAGGCAACGGCGGCACGGGTGCCCGCGCCACATAAACTGCTTGCCGTTTTGTTTCTTCAGACCTACTGCCACGCCTTCGGGAGGATAACGCCGGGGGCGCAGTGATTGAAGTCACTATGATTGGCATAGGTTGGGACATTCCAATCGGAACAGTCGAGGTTTAGATTTTTGCAATAGCTAAACATGCCGAGCATATCCATAACATCTGAGGTCTTCCACCCTGGTCCAAATTTCACGCTTTTCAGCGAACTGTCGGTGGAAAAAAGGAGACGTAAATCGCCGGCTTTCCGCGTCGACCATCCGGAGATGTCAATCTCCTCGACCTTGTAAAGGTTTTTGAGCGCCGAGTCGAATTCGACGACCGAGGACGTATCCCAGCTTGAAATACTGAAGGAAGTCGCATTGCCGCAATACGCGAATGCGTGCTGCAGATTTGTGCAGTTCGACATGTCGAACTTTGCCAGATCAAAGCTCTTGCAGTTCTCCATGTACTGAAAGCAAAATGCCAACGAGTTGATTTCTATGCCATCGTCAATGGCCTTTACGGCCACGATATTACTTCTGTTAGGCCACCAGGGGGCAGTCGTCTTGCCGTCGTTTCCCACGGTCGCGGTGGCGTATCCATTTTCGAACCCCGTATACACCGCCGTCACGCGGCGGCTGTTGAGCATGTCACCGACTCTAGGGACCCCGCGGCGCTTGTAGAACATGAGGCTGTGGTCGTCCTCCGAGTACACGGCGAACGCTATCCCGTGAACGGGGTCCACGATGTCGGCGTCGGTCAACGACCCGTTGCCGCCGCCCGTGCCGCCCGACTCCCAGCTCCCCTTTGAGATTCCGTTGCCGAGCGTCCCCGCCACCGTGTTGAACTGGTTTGTGATCGCCGACGAGACCCACGGTCCCGCGATCAGCACCACCAGGACGATGATCGCGATGATCAGTACGTACTCGACTGTCGACTGCCCCTTCGGGCGGCGGGTAAATCTGGGAGATACCCCCCCCCGAAAGGAATTTCCGCTGCATGCATGTGCGGCTCCTCTCGGATTGCTTTGGCTGATGCTGCAGAGGATAGACGCGATTACTAAGGATGAGTCAACAATGCCGCAGCGGCATTCACACTAAGAGGGTAAGGCGTTCGGAGTGACATCCCGTTCCAAAACGTATACTTGATTTAAGGCGGAGTGGAATGTGGGCGCGCAAGGAGATGCGGAATCGATGAGAGCCTCAAAAAAAATACTGCAGTGTTATCATCTTTCATCCTCTCTATTCTTCCATTTCTGATTCTATGGGCGGCTTG
>DBEWII010000060.1:0-4562 GCA_048384935.1 Collinsella aerofaciens
CATCTTGATCTCGGCGATCTTGGTGAGCTGCTCCTGGGAGAGCTGACCAACCTTGTCGGCCTGGGGCTTAGCGGAACCAGACTTGAGGTTCAGCTCCTTCTTGATGAGGTGAGCCGCCGGCGGGGTCTTGGTGATGAAGGAGAAGGACTTATCCTCGTAGACAGAGATCTCAACGGGGATGATGTCGCCCTTCTTGTCCTGCGTCTCGGCGTTAAAGGCCTGGCAGAACTGCATGATGTTCACGCCAGCAGCGCCCAGGGCGGGGCCGACGGGAGGAGCGGGGTTAGCTGCACCAGCAGGAATCTGGAGCTTAATGACGTTGGCAACCTTCTTCTCAGCCATGGTCATTCCTTTCGAATCACGAGTGTGAAGTACTTGCTATATCGTAAGCACGCACGTGTTAGAAGCACTCCTGAGATGAGCAGTCACAGAAGAAGCACGCTCGCGCGAACGGACGAAAACTTAAGCGATGACAGCGACCTGGTTAAAGTCGAGCTCAACCGGCGTCTCGCGGCCAAAGATCATCAGGGTGACCTTGAGCTTGCCAGCCTCGGTGTTAACCTCGGAGACCTTGCCATCAAAGTCGGTAAGCGGGCCATCGGTGACGCGGACGGACGTGCCGACCTGAATATCAACCGAGGTGCGCTTGGGCGAATCGCCCTTACCGGGACGACGAGTCATCTTGTTGTACTCGTCACGGGAAAGCGGAGCGGGCTTGCCGTTGCCGCCTAGGAAACCGGTGACGCCGGGCGTGTTGCGAACACACGTCCAAGCATCGTCATCCATCTCCATGCGGACCAGGACATAACCCGGGAAGATCTTGGAATCCTTGGTCTCGCGCTTGCCACCCTCTTTGATCTCGGTGACGCGCTCCATAGGAATCTCGATATCAAAGATACGGTCCTGCATGCCCATGGTCTCGATACGATGCTCGAGATCGGACTTTACGCGGTTCTCGTATCCGGAGTAAGTGTGAACGACGTACCAACGCTTAGACATGGTTTAGCCCCTCAATCCAGAGAACAGAGCAAGAGCCTCGCCAAAGCCAGCATCGAGCAGAGCGATGACGACGCCGACGACGACCAAAGAAGCGCAAACGACGACCGAGTAGTTCACGAGCTCCTTCTTATCGGGCCACGTGACACGCTTCATCTCGGACTTGACCGAAGCGAAATACTTCTTGGTGCGGGCGAAGAAACCAGGCTTCTCGTTCTTCTTGGACTTCGCAGCCTTCTCGTTCTTCTTGGCAACGGCCTTCTTGGCCTCAACCTTGGAGTTGGCGGCAGCGTTGTTGGCAGGCGCCTGCTGCTGAGCCTTCTTCTTGTTCTTCTTGTTGGCCATTTGGGTTACCTCCGCGCAATGCGCTTATACATGAGTAAACCGTAAGCCCCCAAGTGGGAGCTTACGGAATAATGACTGGCACGCCAGGAAGGACTCGAACCCTCAACACTCGGTTTTGGAGACCGATGCTCTACCAATTGAACTACTGGCGTATGTGACTAGAGACTAGCGAGTCTCTTTGTGCAGCGTGTGGTGACGGCACCAGGGGCAATACTTCTTGATCTCCATACGATCAGGCATGGTCGACTTGTTCTTGGTGGTCGTATAGTTGCGGCGCTTGCACTCAGTGCACGCAAGAGTAACTAGAGTACGCATGTATCCTGAACCTTTCATTTCCGCCCCGTACGGGCACGAGTTGTTACTTTATCAGCTCCACGTAAGTGCTGTCAATGAAAACCTCGAGTCAATTGGTTCTCGGTGGATCCATTCATATTTGGAACACATCAATGAAGCCATCGAGATCTAATCGACGGTGCATCCAGGACCATTATCGATCCTCTCGACACCAGCAACGGCTCAATATCCATTGCAGAAAAGAACCCGGCACCCATATAAGTGCCGGGTTCTCTAAGTCAGCTATATCAAAGAGCTAATTTACTCAATGATCGTGGAGACGATGCCCGAACCGACGGTGTGGCCACCCTCGCGGATAGCGAAGCGCAGGCCCTCCTCCATGGCGATCGGGTGGATGAGGTCGCCCTCGATGGTGATGTGGTCACCAGGCATAGCCATCTCGGTGCCCTCGGGGAGCTTGACCGTACCGGTAACGTCGGTGGTACGGAAGTAGAACTGAGGACGATAACCATCGAAGAACGGGGTGTGACGGCCGCCCTCCTCCTTGGTCAGAACGTAGATCTCACCGGTGAACTTGGTGTGCGGGGTAACCGAACCGGGCTTGCAGAGAACCTGGCCGCGCTCGATGTCCTCGCGCTTGATGCCGCGGAGCAGCAGACCGACGTTGTCGCCAGCCTCGCAGAAGTCCATGGACTTACGGAACATCTCGATACCGGTAACGACGGTGTTCTGGGTATCCTTGATGCCGACGATCTCGACGGGCTCGTTGAGCTTGAGCTCACCGCGCTCGACACGGCCGGTAGCAACGGTACCACGGCCGGAGATGGTCATAACGTCCTCAACGGCCATCAGGAACGGGAGGTCGTTGTTACGAGCAGGCGTCGGGATGTACTCGTCGACGGCCTTCATGAGCTCGCGGATAGCGTCCATCCACTTGGCGTCGCCCTCGAGAGCGCCCAGAGCGGAACCACGGATGACGGGGATGTCGTCGCCGGGGAAATCGTACTCGGAGAGGAGCTCACGAGTCTCCATCTCGACGAGGTCGATGAGCTCGTCATCGTCGACCATGTCGCACTTGTTCAGGAAGACGACGATGTAGGGAACGCCGACCTGACGGGCGAGCAGGATGTGCTCGCGGGTCTGAGCCATGGGGCCGTCGGTAGCGGCGATGACCAGGATAGCGCCGTCCATCTGAGCAGCACCGGAGATCATGTTCTTGACGTAGTCAGCGTGGCCCGGGCAGTCAACGTGAGCGTAGTGACGGGCAGCGGTCTCGTACTCAACGTGGGAGACGGAGATCGTGATGCCGCGCTCGCGCTCCTCGGGAGCCTTGTCGATGTTCTCGAACGCAGTGAAGTCAGCCTTGCAGCCCTCGGTCTCGGAGAGAACCTTGGTGATGGCAGCGGTCAGCGTGGTCTTGCCGTGGTCGACGTGACCAATGGTGCCGATGTTAACATGCGGCTTAGTGCGCTCAAACTTCTCTTTGGCCATAAAGCCCTCCTCTAAACAGGTCGTCCCCGGACGGGACTTTGCCTTTATACCATAGTGGCCTCTCAACATACTATTGAGAAGCCACCGTGTTACCTATGGTAGCGGTGACTGGATTCGAACCAGTGACGCCACGGGTATGAACCGTGTGCTCTAACCAACTGAGCTACACCGCCGGATGGAGCCTGCAACCAGACTTGAACTGGTGACCTCTTCGTTACCAACGAAGTGCTCTCCCGACTGAGCTATACAGGCACTTGACGGGTGGGAGCTATAGGATTCGAACCTATGTAGGCAGAGCCAACGGGTTTACAGCCCGTCCCCATTAACCACTCGGGCAAACTCCCAATCGTTCAAGTATCCGCAGGTCCTTTGGTCTTCTGGACCGCCGCCCCCGCGAACGAAAAAGATAATACGATGCAACCTTGGGAGCTGTCAACGAAAACCTCTAGATACACGGTTCCGGGCGTATCTATATAGTCGTGACCTGCGGTTTTGTTGAGTTTGGATATGAAGGTCGATAGTTTTGGATACTGAGGTGACGTTTCCCGAGGTAACACTTTGCTGTAGTGGAGTACACCTTCAGGATCGAACTTCGATACCAGCTTATTTGCACCTATATATAGGTCGAGATCGGGGCTGCCCAGACAGAAGATTGCTCTTCCCAGGCAAAATCGAGCGTGGATTTTCTTCCGTTTGAAATCGAGCGTGGATAATCTCCCACTTTGCCGTGCCATCGAATCCAAAGTGGCAGATTATCCACGCTCAATCACTAGGCGGAAGATTTTCCACGCTCGTGTGTCCGATAATCCACGCTCGATGACGATGACCAACCTCGCCCCGGCCTATGTCTCGACCTGTAACAGTAAGAGGGTTATTCCTCCCCTATCTGTTACAGATCGAGATGTTTCGCAGAAACCCCCGCTTACGTCTCATTCTGTAACAGTAAGAACGGTTTTCAGCCTCTTCGTGTTACGGATCGAGATGTTATCGGCCTTCCCTTGGCAATGTTTCGATCTGTAACTATAAGGAGGGTCTTCAGCCCACTCGTGTTACGGATCGAGACAAACCTGAAGCTTGGTTGGCGCCAAACACGCTGACTTATCGACATAAATAGAAACGGGCTCTGTCCCACAAGGTAACAGAGCCCGAAACTCTCATGGAGCCAGTGACAGGAATCGAACCTGCAACCCACTGATTACAAATCAGTTGCGCTACCGTTGCGCCACACTGGCACACTTGGCGCTTTCACGCGAAGCGAGTTAAGAATAAAGGAATTGCGGACGGGGCGCAACAGGCCGCACGGCGTTATACAAATATGCAAAATCCAGCAACAACGCGTACCAGGCCCGTTCATTTCTGTCAGTGCGCCCTCAATCTTAAAACCATTCGCCAGAACGAATAGTTTTAATTACAATTGCTATATATAAAACTATTCG
>DBEWII010000061.1:0-19018 GCA_048384935.1 Collinsella aerofaciens
GCCGTAGATTTCTTAGCCACACGCCCTCCCCACACGCATACGTCGAACAGCAAAACAGCAATTTAAAACCAAAGCCAAAACCAGCTTAGCACCGACTGGCGGCGACCGAAACACCCCGAATTAGAGCACGGTGCGGAATAACTGCCTAGTGATACAAACCCGGCTGGTAGTGATACTCATTGCTCACGTGCGGACACAGCTGCCAAAAGGCGACAGCGCTCGCCGCGGCCACGTTAAGCGAATCGACCCCGTGCGCCATCGGAATGCGCACCGCGTGGTCACAGCCGGCAATGGTCTTGGCGCCCAAGCCGGCACCCTCGGTGCCCATAAAAATCGCCAAGCGATCAATTTTCTGCAGCACAGGATCATCAAGCGAAACAGAGACGTCCGTCAACGCCATCGCGGCACACGAAAAGCCGGCATCGTGCAGCGTCGCCAGCCCATCATGCGGCCATACGCGCGCCTCGCTGCCAATGCGTGTCCAGGGCACCTGGAACACCGTGCCCATGCTCACGCGGGCCGAGCGACGGTACAGCGGATCGCAGCACGTAGGGCTCACCAAAATGCCATCGACGTTCAGCGCAGCCGCCGAGCGGAAAATCGCGCCGACGTTGGTGTGGTCGACAATACCCTCGAGCACGCACACGCGCACCGGGCGCTCTCCCGCCGCCTCGACGACGCCGCCCAAGAACTCATCAACCGGAATCTGACGCGGGCGACGGAACGCCGCGAGCGCACCGCGCGTCACGTTAAAGCCCGTTAGCCGCTCCATAAGCTCCATCGAGGCCACGAACACGGGAACCGGGCCCGCACCTTCGCGTACCGCCAGGCGCTCAAACAGCGGCATCATCTGGTCGAGCCAGCGTTCGCCCAAAAGAAAGCTCACCGGCTCGTATCCGGCGCGCACCGCGCGCTCGATAACCTTGGCACTCTCGGCGATAAAGATGCCCTTTTGCGGCTCCAGCACGCAGCGCAGCTCGCGCTCGGTCAGTCGCACGTAGGCATCGAGCCGCTCGTCCTCGAGCGAATCGATTCGCAGCACCTCAACGGCATCAGTCATAGCAGCCAGCCCGCACCTTTCTTTACAGCACATCTATACCAAACGAGGCGACGCTAAGCGCCGCCCCATGCAATCAAATAACCCGATGATACCGTTCACGCCAGACGATTTACGCCTCAACGCGACGATACGTCACGAACTCATAATCGAGACCTTCGTCACCCTCGCCCGCGGCAATCGTGGCAACACCGCAACGCCGCGCAATCTCCCACGCGGGATCGGCATCCAAATCGGGAAAGTACGTATCCACGTCATGGATGCAATGGTTGTGCGTGACCTCGGCCTCGGTGCAATACGGCAAAAATTGCCGATACACCTCGCCGCCGCCAATCACCCACGCAACGGGCTCATCGGCCACGGCGGCCAAGGCCTCGTCAACGCTATACACCACGTCGACGCCCTCGGCAGCAAAGCTCTCGTCGCGGGTTAGTACGATATTGCGACGGTTCTTAAGCGGACGCCCACCGGGAAAACTCAGCAGCGTCTTGCGTCCCATAATGACCGGACAGCCTTTGGTGCACGCCACAAAATGGCGCATGTCGGCACGGTTGGACACGACCATGTCACCCTCGCACCCAATACCCCAGTCATCGCACACGGCGACAATGGCAGAAAGCTTACACGTCATGAGCGTCACCTACACCGCAATGGGGATGTTCTTGACCTGCGGGCCGTGCTCGTAGCCCTCGACGATGAGGTCATCGGTCGTAAACGCATAGAAATCGTGCACGTCGGGGTTAAGCGTTACCTTGGGCGCCGCAAACTGCGGACGCTCGATAAGTTCACGGACAATATCGACATGACGGTCGTAAATGTGGGCATCGGCAATCACATGCAGCAGCTCACCGGGAATCATATCGACCGACTGCGCGACCATCATCAGCAAAATGGCGTACTGGCACACATTCCAGTTGTTCGCGGCCAAAATGTCCTGGCTGCGCTGGTTGAGAATCATGTTGAGTGTGGGTTTATCGTCCTGCGGGCGCTGCGTGACGTTATAGGTCACGCTGTAGGCGCATGGATACAGGTGCATCTCGGACAGGTCGCTAAACACGTACGTGTTGGTCATGATGCGGCGACTGTACGGTGTGTGCTTAAGATCGTACAGCACACGGTCCATCTGGTCGAAATCGCCTTCGGCATAATGGCTCTTCTGGCCAATCTGATACCCGTAGGCCTTGCCGATGGAACCGGTCTCGTCGGCCCACTCATCCCAGATATGGCTGTTGAGGTCATGGACGTTATTTGACTTCTTTTGATAGATCCACAGGATCTCGTCCATCGCAGACTTAAGCGCCGTGCGACGCAGGGTGAGCGCGGGGAACTCCTCGCGTAGGTCGTAACGCGCCGTAACGCCAAAATTTTTAATGGTATAGGCAGGGGTGCCATCCTCCCACACCGGTCGGACCTTTTGACCCTCGGTGGTGGTGCCATGGTCCAGAATATCGCGGCACATGGATACAAACTGTTGATCAGCCTTACTCATTGACCCTCCTGTCGGTAGCCTATAGGCTATTTTTAATTCTATCCCAGGTGCGCGAGTGTCGGATTGGACACTTAGTTCGGCACATGCAATGCACGGCAGCGCGGCTCCGCAATCGCACACACAACTCCTCTGCATTTTCTGACATATGTCAATAATGCCTTGCGCTGCTCCACGCATGCGTTATCCTATTGTTGACATATGTCAGATAAGGAGCGTGTATGGCGGGAAGACGCGAAAAACTGCGCCGCGTCGGGATCATCCCCGAATATCGCGGCTTTACCCCCGATGGCCTTGCCAGCGGAGACGCTATCGATATGACGGTCGATGAGCTCGAAGTACTGCGCCTGTGCGATCTGGAGGGCCTCAATCAGGAGGCCGTCGCCCTGCACATGGGCATCGCCCGCGCCACGGTGGCTGCAATCAGCAGTCGCGCGCATCGCAAGGTGGCAAACGCGCTGGTCAATGGACGGGCGATCGTCATCGAAGGCGGCAACATCGCGTACTCCCCCATCACCACGACGACGGCCGCATGGCCAGCAAAGGAGGTCGGCACCATGAGGGTGGCAACAACGTACGACAACGGCAACATCTTTATGCACTTTGGCCGCAGCGAGCAGTTCAAGATCTACGACATCCAGGATGGCAAGGTGCTCAACGAGCAGGTCGTAGGCACCGGTGGCACCGGCCACGGCGCCTTGGCGGGCCTGCTTGCCAACGGTGGCGTTGACACGCTCATTTGCGGCGGTATCGGCGGCGGCGCTATCAACGCGCTTGCCCAAGCCGGCATCACGGTCTATGCGGGCGCCCAGGGCAGCTGCGATGCCTGCGTCGAGGCCCTCATTGCCGGCACGCTCGCACAGAACGGCGAGGCCACCTGCGACTGTCATGGTCATGACCACGAGCACACCCATGAGCATGGCGAGTCCTGCGGCTGCCATGGCCATCACGAGCACGTGGGCCACGAGGGCTGCGGCTGCCACTAGCGGCAAGCACCTCGTCGAGAACACGCTTCCACGCGTGCGACACCAGCGAACAAACGGCGAAGGCCGCCTGGAATACCATCCAGGCGGCCTTCGCCGTTGTCGACTCAATCAAGCCGTTACTTCTTATTGCGCATCTGCGCTTCCATCTGGCGCAGCAGGTCCATATCGGACTTAGGACCGCCCGTTCCCAGGCCGCCCATGCCGCCCAGCCCCATAGCATCCAGACCGGGAATATTGGGCATGCGCATCTTTTTGCCCTTCTTACCCTTCTTGCCCTTCTTGCCGCCGGCCTGCGCCTGATTGGCCATCGTGCGCATGCGGCCCATCATCTTGTTCATCTCGCCCCACTGCTTCATAAGGCTATTGACCTCGGTGGGAGTCACACCGGCGCCCTTGGCAATGCGGGCACGGCGCTGACCGTTGATGATGGAGGGACGCAGGCGCTCCTCCTTGGTCATCGACATGATGATGGCCTCGTTCTTGTCGAAGATGCCCTCGTCCAGGTTACCGCCCATCTGATTGAGCGCACGCTGGCCACCGGGGAGCATGCCCAGAATACCCTTCATGCCGCCCATCTTCTTGACGGCTTTCATCTGGTCGAGCATGTCGTTCATGGTAAAGCCCTCGCGCAGCATACGCTCGGCGGCCTCAAGCTGCTCGGCGTCGGCCGCCTCCTGGGCCTTCTCGATGATGCCGACAACATCACCCATGCCCAAGATTCGCTTGGCCATACGGTCGGGATAGAACGGCTCCAGCGAATCGGGCTTCTCGCCCATGCTCACGAACTTGATGGGCTTGCCGGTCACCTGGCGCACGGAAAGCGCGCCGCCGCCACGGGCATCGCCGTCGAGCTTGGAAATGATCACGCCGTCAAAGTCGGTGCGATCAGCGAAGGTCGAGACGACGTTGACGATATCCTGGCCGGTCATGGCATCGACGACCATCAGCACCTGATCGGGCTTGACGGCCTTCTTGATGTCCACGGCCTCCTGCATCATCTGCTCGTCTATCTGCAGACGACCGGCTGTATCGACGATGACCACATCGCGCAGGTGGTCGACGGCCTCCTGGATGGCGCCTTTGGCGATGTCGACCGGGTGCTCGCCGTCACCGCGGAAGACCGGCACGCCAATCTCGCCGCCAAGCGTGGCCAGCTGGTCGGCAGCTGCGGGACGGTAGACGTCGCACGCGGCGAGCAGCGGCGAGCGGCCCTGCTTCTTGAGCAGGTAGGCCAGCTTTACGGCCGCCGTAGTCTTACCGGAGCCCTGCAGGCCCACGAGCATGATCACATTGGGAATGCGGTTGCTAAAGACGAGCTTGCTCTCGGTGGAGCCGAGCATCTCGGTAAGCTCGTCGAGCACGATCTTGACGACGTTTTGTGCCGGCGACAGCGACTCCATGACCTCGGCGGTCATGCAGCGCTCCTTGGTCTTGGCGACAAACTCCTTGACGACCTTGAAGTTGACGTCGGCCTCGAGCAGCGCCATGCGAATGTCGCGCATAGCCGAGGTGATATCGGCCTCGGTCAGTTTACCTTTGCCGCGCAGGCGGTCAAATGTGTCGTTGAGGCGATCGCTCAGAGAATCAAACACTAGTCACTCCTTAATTGGACTCGCCCACCAGGGCGCGGCAGAAATCTTTGGCATTGAACTCCTGCAGGTCATCGACCTGCTCGCCCACGCCGATGCGCAGGATCGGGAGCTTGAGCTTCTCGGCCACGGCCATGGCGATGCCGCCCTTAGCCGTGCCGTCGAGCTTAGTCATGATAATACCGTCCAGGCCCAGCGCCTCGTTAAACTCGAGCGCCTGGTTCAGACCGTTTTGGCCCGTCGCGGCGTCGATCACAAGCACGACCGAAACCGGCATGGGACCGGCGGCCATATTGGCGGCGCGCTTACGGGTCACATTGACCACCTTGGCAAGCTCGCGCATGAGCTCAGGGCTCGTGTGTAGACGGCCGGCGGTATCGATAAGCACCAGGTCGCTGCCGCGCTTGTCGGCCTCGTCGAGCACGTCGTAGCAAACACTTGCCGGGTCGGAGCCGCGGTCGCGCTTGATGACGGGGACGCCAGCGCGCTGGCCCCACACATCAAGCTGCTCGATGGCGGCGGCGCGGAAGGTGTCGGCCGAACCGATCACCACGTTCTTGCCGCGGGCAGCCATGGCGCTCGCGATCTTACCGACCGTCGTGGTCTTGCCGGCACCGTTAATGCCCACAAACAGCACGCAGCTCGGCGTATCGGAGAACGGATCTCGCTCGATGGGCACAAAGTGCTGCTCAAGCTGCTCGGCCAGGGCGCGGCGAAGCTGCGGAGCGGTCTTGAGGTTCTTCTTGGCCGCGGCATCGCGCAGGTCATCGGAGACCTTGATAGCGACCTCGGCGCCCATGTCACCCATGACGAGGGTGTCCTCCAGGTCCTCCCAAAAATCCTCGTCGACCTCACCGCCAAAGTAGAAGACCTCGTTGAGGGCCTCGCGGCTGCGCTCAAGTCCGCGCGAGAGAGCATCGAAGAATCCCATTATGCATTCACGACCTTTCCGGTTTCGCGATCGAGTTTTTGCGAGACGACGCGACTGACGCCGTCGGCTTGCATCGAGACGCCATAGAGGACGTCAGCGTCCTCCATAGTACGGCGCTGATGCGAGATAACCAAAAGCTGAGTATCGGAACGCAACACGTCGAGCGCGCCGATAAGCTTGGACAGGTTGGCGTCGTCGAGTGCCGCCTCAACCTCGTCCAGCACATAGAACGGCACCGAACGCGTGCGATACACGGCAAAGAGCAAGGCGAGCGCCGTCAGGCTCTTCTCGCCGCCCGACATGAGCATCATCTTGGTGATGCGCTTGCCGCGCGGCTGCGCCACGACCTCAATACCCGTTTCGGCCGGATGCTCGGGCTCAGTCATCTCCAGATGTGCCTGGCCACCCGGGAATAGCATGGCGAAGATCTCGCGGAAGTTCGCATCGACCTTCTCGAAGGTCACCAGGAAGGCCTTACGCATCTTGCGGTCGATGGCCACCGTGATCTTGGTGAGCGCCTTGCGAGCGCTCTCCAGATCGGCCAGCTGCTCCTCGATGTAATCGGCGCGGCGCTTGAGCTGCTCGTACTCCTCCATGGCAACCTGGTTTACAGGGCCCAGGTTATTGATCTGGCGCACGAGCTGGTTGAGCTCGCGCTCGGCGGCATCGCGGTCGGTGGGAGCAGGAAGCATGAGCGCTTCCTCGAGCACTGTGGTGCCATCGGCGGTAATGGCCTTGATGGCCGCCTCTACCTGCACCTCGAGCTTGCCGCGTGCGACCTTGAACTCGTTTTGCGTCGCCGTGGCGGCATCGACCCGCTCCTTGGCACGAGCAACCTCGGCCTTGGCGTCTTCGATGGTCTTCTTAAGCGAGGCCGAGTCCGCCTCCTCGAGCGAAGCCTGGTCACGCAGACGCGCGGCCCAATCCGACGCGCGCTCCAGCAGGACCGAATAGCGCTCGTGCATGGGATCAACGCGCAGGCGCAGCAGCTCGAGTGAGCGCGAGGCCTGGCGTGTTCCACGGATACGGCGGTCGATTCCCTCCAGGCGATGCTCCAAGTCGGGCACGCGGCCCTTCAGCGAACGCAGACGCTCGCTCGTCTGGGCCAGGCGGACCTTGGCATCGGCGAGCTTGCCGGCTGCCTCGGAATCGTCACGGCGCACGCGATCGAGCTCGTCGTTGGCTTCGGCAATCTGGAGACCCAGATCGCTTGCCTGCGCACGGGCCTCGTCGCTCGAACGGGTGAGCTCGTCAACGCGCGGACGCGCAGCACGAACGGCCTCGGCGGCCTGCTCGCGGCGCTTGGAGATGCGTACGCGCTCGATCTCGGCATTGTTGGCGCTTTGCTCCAAGCGGCCGATCTCGGATAGCAGCGAGCGGCGCTCGCCCTCAAGACGAGCAATCTCGCCGGCGGCATCGCCCTCGGCAGCACGCGCCTCCTCGACGGCCGCATTGGCCTCGACGACCTGATCCGACACATGCTCAAACACGGCAGCCAGATCGGGCTCAAGGCCCTCCAGCTCGCGAATGCGACGCTTGCGCTCCAGGGCACCCGAAGCCTCGCCGGCATCGAGCCCCACGCGCACCAGGCCGCCACAGCTCACGCGGGCGCCATCGGGAGTCACATAGGTCACGCCGTCAACGACTGGTGCCGCCAGCGCGGCAGCCAAGTCATTGACCACGTAATAGCCGCCGAGCAAGGCCTCGACAACCGGGCCATACCCGGAGCGCACGGACAGACGGTCGACCAGACGCGAACCGGCAGCGCCCTTGGCAGCAGCCCAGCCGCTCGCGCCGCGCGCCACCAGCAGTGCCTCGCCCGAGGCCTTCTTTTGGTCCAGAGCCGCACGACCGGCGCGCTCAAGCGTAGCGGCGTCATCAAATAGCAGGGCATCGATATCGCCGGCAAGCAGCTGCTCAACCAGACCCTCAAGCTCACGAGGAGCCTCGAGCACATCTCCCAGACGACCCGAGACATCATCGCCCAGCGCACCCACCAGACGGCTCACGAGCGGCGAGCTGTCGGCCATGCGCGCATCAAGCTTCTTTTGACTGGCAAGCTCCGAGCGCACCTCGGATAACTTGTTGCGCGCCTCGCTCTCACGATTACGCAAGTCCTTCAGGGCCGCACGGGCGACCTCGGTGGCCTCACGCGCATCGACCTGGGCCTGGCGCGCCTCCTCAAGAGCGCCCTCAAGCTCCTCGGCGCGGTCGCGACGGCTCTCAAGCGATGCCGTGACCTCCTCGAGCTGTTCATCGATCTGCTCCAGGCGCGAGGCATACATGTTGTCCTCGACCTCGGCATTGCTCAAGGAATCCTTCACCTTAGCGAGCTCGAGCGCGGCGTTATCGGCCACGCGCTGCACATCGCGTTGCTCACGCGTAAGCTGCGAAATCTGATTGTCGAGCGCCACGCGCCGCCCGTGGAGCTCAGCGGCGGCAGGACCAGCGGCGTCAACGTCCTCCTGGGCCTGCATATGCGCACCGGTCACTTCCTCAAGCCGCGCACGCGCGTCCTCGAGCTCCTCGACCACGCGACGACGCTGATGCTCGGAGCTCGAAATCTGCCCGCGCATGTCGGACAGGCGCGACACCATGTTGTGGCCCTTTTCCTCGAGCAGGCGCATATCGGAGTTAATGCGGCCGACCACATCTTGCATATGACGGCGCTGCTCGCCTAGGTCGCCCACAAACAGGCCCTTTTCCTCGAGCATGACCTGGAGCTTCTCGAGCTCGCGCTCCTTTTCGCCCATGCGGTACTGCGCAAGCTCCAGCTCGGCGGCACCTTCCTTGGAGCGGCTCTCCAGGTCGTTCCACTGCGACTGCAGCGAACGCAGCTCGTCGACGGCCAGCATCTGCGTAAGCTCGTTCGCGCGCGAGGACAGTTCTTTGTACTTGCGCGCGCGATCGACCTGACGTTCCAGCGGCCGCAGCTGACGGGCGATTTCCTTATTGATGTCGCGGGCACGCGTCAGGTGCTCGTCCATCGACTTAATCTTTTTGAGCGCACGCTCCTTGCGGCGCTTGTGCTTGGAGATGCCGGCGGCCTCCTCGATGAGGGCGCGGCGCTCCTCGGGGCGGCTCTGCAAGATGGCGTCGAGCTTGCCCTGGCTGATGATGGAATGCGTATCCTTACCCAGGCCCGAATCGTGCAGGATGTCCTGAATGTCCATCAGGCGGCACGGACTCGAGTTGATGAGGTACTCGCTTTCGCCCGAGCGATACATGCGACGGGTAATGGCGACCTCGTCAAAATCGACAGGCAGCATATGGTCCGAGTTATCGAGCACCAGCGTGACCTCGGCGACACCCACTGGCTTGCGCGCTGACGAGCCCGAGAAGATGACATCCTCCATGGCCTGGCCGCGCAGCTGCTTGGCGCTCTGCTCGCCCAGGACCCACAGAATCGAGTCAGAGATGTTCGATTTTCCCGAGCCGTTGGGACCGACGATGACGGTCAGGCCCGGCTCAAACGTCATATGGGCGCGGTCGGCAAACGACTTGAACCCTTTGAGCGTGAGGGACTTGAGATACACGGTTCCTCGCTTACACGTGCTTCTTATTCAGAATCACGCCGTTGGTGGTGTAACCCATGCGGTCGAGCGCTTCGAGCGCGGCGGCTCCCTCGGCTTCCTTCTTTGAGGAGCCGGAGCCGCGACCCTGACGAATACCATCGATCAACACCACGGCGGTAAAGGTGGGCGCATGCGCCGGGCCCTCGGAGCCAACAAGCTTATACGCCGGGGGCTCGTGACCGTCGGCTTGCACGCACTCCTGCAAAAACGACTTGGGGTTCGCGGGATGCTCGGCGCGCTCGGAAGCCAAATGCGGCTTAAGCGTACGATGGATAAACTCCGCCGCAACGTCCCAGCCGGCATCCAGGTACAGTGCGCCCACGAGCGACTCGTAGACGTTCTCGAGCGCCGAATGCAGGCCGCGCGCACCGGTACCGGTCTCGGAGGCACCAAAGATGATGATGTCGTCGATGCCCAGCTCGTGAGAAACCTCGGACAGCGTAGCGCCCGAGACAAGCGACACCTTCAGGCGCGTGAGCTTGCCCTCGTCAAACTCAGGATAGGACTCAAACAGGGAGCGTGCGACCACAGCACCCAAAATGGAATCGCCCAAGAACTCAAGGCGCTCATAGCTGGCAGAAACCGGCTGGCCCTCGACTGCCGAGGGATGCGTAAGGGCCGCGCGCAGCAGCACCTTATTATTGAACTCGTGGCCCAGGATTTCCTGGGCACGCGTAAGTCGTTCGGATAAAGCCAAGACCTAGGCCTCCCTGGCGTTTTCGATCGCGTCGACGGCGTCGGCGACAGAGTTGAGCGAGAGCAGAGTCTCGTCATCGATCTCGAGGTTGAACTCGTCCTCGATAGCCGTAACCAGCTGCAGGCGCTCGAGCGAGTTGGCATCGAGGTCGTCAAAGGTGGTCTCATCGCTAATTTCGGCAACATCGACGCCCAGAACGTCAGCAGCGACCTCGGCGATCTTGTCGAAGATTTCGGAGCGGTCCATAGCGCTTCCTCTCATAGTGCATGAATACCAAAAGAATGGTACCGCCCGGGCGGTACCAAGACACGGTTCTGATTCTACCCCACGACGTGCGCCCCGAGGCGCATAACGCCGCTGTTATAAAACGATACCGTCCATAGAGTTGGCGACATTCTCGACCAGCCCGGCGCGCACGGCTTCGGCCGCCGCGAGCGTACCGTTTTTAACAGCCTCGACCGAGGTGGCGCCATGGCCGATCAGGACCACGCCGCGCAGGCCCAAAAGAATCGCGCCGCCCTTGGCGTCGCCAGAGAGCTTGGCCTTAATCTCGCGCATCTGCTTTTTGATGAGCAGCGCGGCAATCTTGGTGCCGAGCGAAGACATAAAGACACCCTTGAGCTCCTGCAGCAAAAACTTGGCAGCGCCCTCGGTGGCCTTGAGCGCAATATTGCCCGACATACCATCGGCAACGACGACATCGAAGTTACCCGAGGTGATGTCCGTTCCCTCGCAGTTACCAACAAAGCCGGGAACGGCGGCTTTCATGGCCGGGAAGCAGGCCTTGGTAAAGTTGGAGCCCTTCTCGTCCTCGGTGCCGTTGGCAAGCAGGCCCACGCGGGGATGCTCGATGCCCAGGACGACGCGGGCATAGGCGCTACCCATCTGAGCAAAACGCACCATATCGTCAACCTCGACATCGGGGTTGGCGCCCATATCGCACAGCACCGTCAGACCGCCGGCGCGATTGGGCAGCGCATTGGTCAGACAGGGGCGCACCGGCTGCTTCTTGCCTTCGGCCTGATACCTAAACGGCGTCACGTAGGCCGTGGCAGCGGCCGTCATGGCGCCGGTGGAGCCGGCAGAGAAGAACGCATCCGCGTTGCCCTTCTTAATGGCGCGGCAAGAAAGCACGATCGACGACTTACGCTTGGTCATCACGGCGCGAATGGGATCGTCATCCATGGCGATAACGTCGGGCGCCTCAAGGGCCTCAACACGTGCGTGGGAAGCTGCAAAGGGATTGACGATTTCGGCGGGACCAGCTGCCAAGACCTCGATATCGGGATCGGCGGCAAGCGCAGCCTCGATACCATCGAGAACAACCTGAGGTTTCTCGTCTCCGCCCACAACGTCTACACAAACGCGAACGTTACTCATATACATACTCCTTATACAAAAATGGCCGACTCATTGAGCCGGCCATTGTGGTTCCATTTGGAACGGCATCGCATCCAGAGTATACCGTTACTCGGTAACGATAACCTCGCGGTCCTTGTAGAAACCGCAGCTGGGGCACACGTGGTGCGGAAGCTTAACAGCGCCGCAACGGGGGCACGTGGACTGAGCCGCAGCCGAGATCTTCATGTTGGCGGAACGACGGGTGTGAGTGCGGATACGACCCTGCTTTTGTTTAGGTACGGGCATAGTGACCTTCCTTATGAACTATCCAGTGTGGCGATTACGCGCAAGTAGCGATACTACCACAGTTTTACTCATCGAGCTTGAGATTCTTCAATGCTGCAAATGGATTTTCCGTGGCAGCGGCCCATTCTGCCTCTGCCTGGGCGGCGCAATCGCATTGCTCGACGTTGAGATTGCAACCGCAAGTGGGGCAAAGGCCGCGGCAATCGGGCTTGCACAGGACAACGAACGGCGTGTCCATGACGACCGCGTCGTTGATGGGCTCTCCCAGATCGACGATGCGATCCTCGCCCAGGAGCTCGTAGCCGTCTTCGTAGGCCTCGGGATCCTCGGGCTCCTCAAAGAGATAAAACTCCTCGATCTCGCCGGCGATATCAAACGAGGCGGGCTCCAGGCAACGGTCGCACTCGCCGGTGGCGTGCGCGCGAACCATGCCCGTGAGCAAGACACCGGTACCGGCATTGGTAAAGACAACGTCGTAGTCGATGCCGTCCTGTAGCTGGTACTCCTTCTCGCCCACCGTGTAGGTGGCGACATCGACCTTACCGGTCAGCGGATACGAATCTCCAGGAAACTCGAGCTGCTCGGAAAGATCGACGGTAACGCTCGGGAACTCAGCCATTACCACTGACCATTCTGCTGGGCGGCACCCTCGTTGAGCTGCTGACGGCAACGGGTAACGGTGCCGGTCAGGCTCTTGAGGTTCTCCTCCAGGTGCGTAAAGACCTGCTCTGCGTAGTCCTCGGCAGCATAACGCGTCTCGCGCTCGTACTGCTGGGCACGATCGCGGATGTCGTCGGCCTGCTGCTGCGCAAGGCGGACGATCTCCTGCTCACCGGCAATGGTGAGGGCCTGCTGCTGAGCGTCGGCGATGATGGAATCGGCCTGAGCGGCGGCGGAAGCCATGAGCTCCTCGCGCTCCTTAAGGATACGGCGGGACTTCTGCCACTCCTCGGGATAGCTCATGCGGATCTCGTCGAGGATGTTGAAGAACACGTCGGCGTCGATGACCTTGAACTGAGCGTTCTTGCCGAAAGGCGGCTTGGCTTCCTCGATCAGCCCTTCGAGCTCATCGACCAAGCTGACGATCCTATCGCCAGGAAAATTCTCGCCCGGCATCCGGTCTCCTTTCATAGGTAACATATCATCGTGCTAGTTTACCACATGCCACCAGGCAATAAGAAACGTCACGAAAAGCGATGTTTGAGCGCTTCGACCACGTTGGACGGGACAAACGTCGACACGTCACTACCGAGCGAGGCGATCTGGCGAACAACCGAGCTCGAGATATAGCCGTACTGCGGCGCGCTCATGACAAAGATGGACTCCAGCTCGTTATCCAAGCGATAGTTGAGGTCGGCCTGCTGCAGCTCGTACTCAAAGTCGGTCATGGCGCGCAGGCCCTTGACCACGGCCCCCGCCCCCTGCTCACGAGCGAAGTCGACCAAGAGGCCGGTAAAGGGCAGGACCTCAACGCCGTCGATATCACCGAGCGCCTCGCGGGCCAGCGCCACGCGCTCATCGAGCGTAAACGTGGTGCCCACACCGTTTTTACCCTGCGACTCGGCAACAGCGACGATCACGCTGGGAAAGATGCGGCGGGCGCGGCGGATCACATCGATATGGCCAAACGTGATGGGATCAAAGGTGCCCGGGACGATCACGCGATTGATGGTGTCACTCATGAGCATCCTCCTGAAACGTCGTGGCATCGTTGTTGTCAGCATCGGTGCCGGCGCTATCGCCCTCACCATCGTCATCGCCGACCCAACGAAGCAGGTCGACCGAGGTAATGCCGTAGCGCTTCTCACGTACAGTCTCAAAGCCTGCCGGATGCGCGCCCGCATCGGCGGCGGCGTGCTCAAACAGGGCATAAGCGCCAGGTGCAAGTAAACCCTGCTGAGCCAGGTTCTGCAGCAGTTCCTCGACCGGCTCGGCACCAAAAGCATAGGGCGGGTCGAGCAGGACCAGATCAAAGGGGCCGCCCGGCACGCGGCCGCGCGAGGCGCTCGCCAGCACGTCACCCGTCACCACGCGCCAGCGCGCACGGTCACGGCAGAGCGACTCGATATTCTTGGTAATGAGCCGCGCGGCGTTGCGATCGATCTCGAACGTGGTGAGCGAGCGGGCCCCACGAGAGAGCATCTCTAACCCTAAGGCACCGGAGCCGCCAAAGGCGTCCAGCACACGGACCTCGTCCAAATCGAAATCGAATGCCGACATGACCATAGATGCGCACGCCTCGCGTACGCGATCAGTCGTGGGGCGGGTGACATCGCGACCACGGGGCTCCTCGATCTTACGACCGCGCCATTCGCCGCCGATGATTCTCATCCTCCGCTGACCTCCTTAAAAATGTGTCGATATCGCATGGCGACCGCATCGCGCAGAGGGCGCGTCGCCACGGAGTCAAGGGTGCAAGCATACCGCAAGAGCTCGACCGCGTCCAAATGGGCCCACTCGATCAGCTCCTCGTCGGCATCCAGGTCGACAAAGCGCAGGGTCACACCACCATGCTGGCGGTACCCCAGGATTTCGCCCTCGTGGCGCAAACGCAGGTCCATTTGGGCGAGCGTAAAGCCGTCCGAGGTCTTTTCGAGCGACTGGAGACGGTCTTGCGCCGCCGATGCGCCGCCGTTGCCCTTGGAGTGCGTCATAACTAGGCAGGTGCCCGACACGCTGCCGCGGCCCACGCGACCGCGCAGCTGGTGCAAGGCCGCCAAGCCAAAGCGCTCACCGTTCTCGATGACCATGACGGTGGCGTTAGGCACGTCGACGCCCACCTCGACCACCGTAGTCGAGACGAGCACGTCGATCTCGCCACGCTTGAAGGCATCGATGACCCGATCCTTCTCCCCCGCTGGCATACGGCCGTGAAGGCGCTCGATGGCAAGACCCGGCAACGCCAGACGCAGGCGGTCGAGCTCGGTTGCCGTATCGTGCAGTGGCACGGGGACCGTCACGCGGCCCTCGTCGTCGCGGGCGATACCGGGCACGTCTTCCAGCTCATCGGCCGAGTCACTCGGCTCCACGAGCGGACAAATCACGTAGGCCTGCTGGCCCTTTTCATGCGCCTCGCGGATGGCGCCATAGGCGAGGTCACGGCTCGACTCGGTGAGCACGCGTGTCGTCACGCCAGCACCAGGGACGGGCCGATGGCGAATGATGCTCGTGTCCAGATCGCCGTAGACCGAAAGCGCCAGCGTACGCGGGATGGGCGTCGCCGTCATAACGAGCAGATCGGCACCCGGTCCCTTCGCGCGCAGGGCGTTGCGTTGGCCGACGCCAAACCGGTGCTGTTCATCGATGACCACGAGCGACAGATGCTTGAACGCAACGTTATCCGAAAGAACCGCGTGGGTGCCAAAGAGCACGTTAAGCTCGCCCGATTCCAGCTGTGCATGGATGCGCTCGCGCTCTGCGGCCGGCGTGGCACCCGTCAGAAGTGCCCAGGACATGCCGGCCTGGGAGAGCAGAGGGCCGGTCTTATCGGCATATTGGCGCGCCAGCACGCCCGTGGGCGCCATAACGCAGGCCTGCGTGCCGCTATCGGCAGCCACAGCCAGCGCGCAGGCGGCAACGGCGGTCTTACCGGTACCGACATCGCCCAGCAGCAGACGGTTCATCACGCGCCCGCCATCGCACATATCGCGCAGGATATCTTGGAACGCGGCCTCCTGCTCGTCGCTCAGCGAAAACGGCAGGGCTTGCTTGAGCACGGCCAGGTGCTCGCCCGCGGTGTGGGCATAGGGCACCACATCGACCAGGCCGCCGTCGTTGCGCAGGCGCAGCGCCAGCTGCAGGTAGAGGCACTCCTCGTAGGCAAGCCGTGCGCGCGCGATATCGCGCTCGGCCATACTCGATGGAAAATGGATTGAGCGCAGCGCGCGGGCATTGCTCATCAGGCGACGCTTAACGCGCAGCGGTGCCGGAATGGGATCAAAGGGATTGCCGACGACCTCGAGCGCGCCGCTTACGATGCGGCGCATCCACGCCTGGCTCACGCCATCACTCACGTAATGGACCGGCAGGATAGTGCCCGCGGCACGCCCTTCCTCGAGCTTTTCAAAGTGCGGCGAGGCCATCTGCTTAAAACCGTAGGCAAACTCAACCTTGCCCATCACGGCCAGGCGGTCGCCCTGCTTAAGCTGCTGGGCAATCCAGGGCTGGCGGAAAAAGGCGACCTGCAGCACGCCTGTCTCGTCAACGAGTGAGACCTCGGTAACCTGCATGCGCGGACGCGGCTGCTTTTGGACGATACGATCGACCGTGGCGATGATGGTGCACACGGTACCGATGGGCGCCATCTCGATGGACCAGGAGCGCGTAAAGTCGAAGTATCGATGAGGGATATGGAGAAGGAGGTCCCCCACCGTCCGAATTCCCAGACGGCGAAGGGCCTCCTCACGTTTACCCGAAACATATTTGAGTCGCGCAATATCCTCGTCGAGCGCATTGCTCTGGGCAAAGCGATCCGAGACGCGCGGCACGGAGCAGAGCTCGGACATGGGCAGATGCCTACTCGATCGAGAAGATCACGGGATAGAGCGGCTGCTCGCCACGATGGGCGTCGATCTCCAGGTCGGGCTGAGCCTCCTCGATAGCGTCGACGATCTCCTGGAAGGCTTCATCGGACAGCTCCTCGCCGGCCAGAATCGTCAGCGCGTCGCCCTCCTCTTCCTCCTGCATGCGGTTGATGCAATCGAGCGTAACCTGCTTCACGTCGGAGCCGACGACATCGATGGAGCCGGCAATGATGCCCATGACGTCACCGGAGTGAATTGGCGAACCGTCGGAGGCGCTGGAGTCGCGCACGGCGCGGGTGACCTCGCCATCGCGGACCTCGCTGATGGCGTCGACCATAGCGGCGACGGCATCCTCGAGCTCGGAATCGGGCAGAACCGCGAACAGCGCGGAGAAGGCCTGCGGAACGGTCTTGGTGGGAACGACGGCGACCTTCTTGTCGGTGCAGGCTGAGGCAGCGGCCTCAGCGGCCATGCGAATGTTGCCGTTGTTGGGCAGAATGATGACCGAGGTCGCGTTGACCTGGTCAACAGCGCCCAGCAGGTCTGCAGTCGAGGGGTTCATGGTCTGACCACCCGACACGATCACGTCGACGCCGAGGGACTTAAGGATGTCTGCCTCGCCGGACCCAGCGGCAACGGCGACAAAGCCCAGCGCCTTGGCGGGCTCGGCGGCCTTTTCCTGGTCCTCATGAATCTTGGCGGTACGGTCGTGGGCCTCCATCTCCATGTTGTGGATAAAGACCTCGTAGATCTGACCAAGCTGAAGCATGTGCTCGAGCACCAGGTTGGGGGTGTTGGAGTGCACGTGGATCTTGTAATCGGGGTAGGCGCCCACGAGTAGCTCACAGTCGCCCATGGAACCCAGGAACTTAAGGCACTCATCCTCGTCAAAGGGAGCGTCAGCCTTAAAGAGGAACTCGTTGCAGTAGCGGAACTCCGAGCCCTCCCAGTCGTCGTTGGCCTCGATCTCAACGCGATTGAGGGCCGCGTCGCGGGCAGAGCCAGCGGAATCAAACGTGGCGGAGAAATCCTCGACCACGGTGCTGCGGCCAAGAGCGGCGGCAACAAAGTTCTCAAGGAAAATAGCAAAGCCAAAGGCGCCGGAGTCGACCACGCCGTTCTCCTTCAGAACGGGCAGCAGGTCGGGCGTGCGAGCGACGGACTGGTAGGCCTCGACGACGATGGCATCGAGCGCGTCCTCGGCCGAGAACTTCTTCTTTTCGCACTCATCGGCCTTGGTCGAGACATCGCGCAGGACCGTGAGGATCGTGCCCTCGATGGGCTTGCGGACAGCCTGGAAGGCAACCTTGACGGCACGACGGAAGGCGAAGGCAATGTTGGCGGACGTAATAGGCTCGTCGGCAGAGACAAGGCCCTCGGCCACGCCGCGCAGAATCTGCGACGTGATAACGCCAGAGTTACCGCGGGCACCCATCAGGGAGCCGTGGGTGATGGCGCCGGCGATGGCTTCCATGTCGGCGTCGGCAGGAAGGGCGGAGAGCTCCTTGGTCACCGAGGCAAGCGTGAGCGACATGTTGGTACCGGTGTCGCCGTCGGGTACGGGGAAGACGTTGAGCTTGTTGATCTCCTCGGCCTTGTCGGAAACGGCAGCCGCAGCGATCGGAAAACAGGTGCGAATGGTCTTTGCAATCATGGGTATTTGAATCTCCGTTTTCGGATGCTAGTTCAGACGGCTCTTGAGCGCGTCGATATGGATGCCGATCTTAAGGCTGGCGGGATCGATCTGGGCGACCTCCTGCAGGGTGAAGGCAACGGAGCTCGAAAGATTGTGGCAGACGGATTTCATGTTGACGCCGTTCTCGAGCACAACGTGAAGATCGACCGTAAGGCCGTCCTCGTCGGCGGAGACAAGCACGCCCTTGCGGAGGCGCTGACCGGCAAGCAGGCGCACGCTCTCGGCGCCCTGGAGCTGCTCGGCCATACCGACGACGCCATAGCACGTCATCGCGGCATAACCGGCAATATCGGCAATAACGTCGTTCGAGACGCTCAGGCTGCCGTTAATGGTCTCAGACACAAGAATCTCCTTTTCTTGGTGCTCGCGGCACCATGTCGTGGGAGCAATCATTGCAATATTCTACAACGACCGCGCCATGTTGAGGTGGCGGGCCTCGGGATTACATCCTCGACACGAAATGTTGATACGGTAACGTTCGCGAACGGCGATAGCGTCATGAAAAAACCCGCCGCATAAGCGACGGGTTTTACAACCTGGCTCCCCGGGTAGGACTCGAACCTACAACAGCGCGGTTAACAGCCGCGTGCTCTACCATTGAGCTACCGAGGAATTTAAAGCCCAACGGAAAGGGCTGGAAAATTCTGGCTCCCCGGGTAGGACTCGAACCTACAACAGCGCGGTTAACAGCCGCGTGCTCTACCATTGAGCTACCGAGGAATAGGTGCGTGCTCTCAAGCAACGAAGTTTATTATACGGACGAATCAGCTTAGGGCAAGAACTTTTTTTAAGAAATTTTCCGACCTAGTCGTTGGGGGGCGGGGTTAACGA
>DBEWII010000062.1:0-6328 GCA_048384935.1 Collinsella aerofaciens
TGCCAATGTTGAGCGAGCGGGCGAGAAAGCCCCCGTGCTCTTTGCGCGACACGACTGGCTGCTGCTTGCTCTGGGCGCCATGGGTTCCACGTTTTTGCGCAACGGCGGCCTGGTGTTTCCCCTGGCGGCATGCGTAATCGCGGCGGCGTTTAGCGCATGGGACGCGCATGTGGCTCGTCGTGCAGCCAAGCAGACTGGTGCTGCGCCTTCGGGCGCCATCCCGCGCTTCCGCTGGGTCGGTGTCCTCGCGGTGCTCGCGCTCTGCCTTGCCTCTAATATGTACTTCACCAAGGTCTTTATGCCGGCGCACGACATTACGCCCGGCTCCAAGCGCGAAATCCTTTCGATTCCGTTTCAGCAGACAGCGCGCTTTGTCCAAAAGCACGACGGCCTCAACTCGGGCGTCAACCCCACGGTCAAGGAGGACGGCACCATCGTGGAGGCTCCTTGCGACGGCTTGGTGACCGACGAAGAGCGCGCCGTGATCGACCGGGTGCTCAAGTACGAGAACCTGGGTCGCCGCTACAACCCCGACAAGTCCGATGCCGTCAAGAACTGCTTTAACGAGTACGCCTCGCAGGAGGACATCGATGCCTATTTTGAGGTATGGGCTCAGATGTTTAAGAAGGATCCCGAGTGCTATATTTCTGCGCTTATCAATAACTACTATGGTTATTTTTATCCGAGCGCGCGCGATGCCTGGGTCTACAGCACGGCGCGTAGTGCCGAGATCATGGCGCGTCCCGACAACCTCAAGTACTTCGACTTCCATCCGGTTGACAGCAACGTGGTGCGCTGGTGCGACCACCTGATTAATTTGTACCGTGTGGCGGTGCAGCGTGTTCCCTTTATCTCGCTCACCATGAGCTCGGCCACCTATGTGTGGATCATGATCGCCGTGGTGGTCTACCTGATGCGTCGTCATTCATGGCGTGCGCTGGCGATCTGGGTGCCGCTGTTGGGCGTGCTCGCCGTGTGCCTGATTGGCCCGTGCAACGGCTCGACTTACATGCGCTACCTGTATCCGGTCATCGCCTGCATGCCCTTCGCCATCGGCACCACCGTCACCCGCAGCGACTTCTTCTGGTTCTAATTTGGTGCATTGAGGGTCAGGTTTCTTTGCACCAAAGGGGACATCATCACGACGCCTTCATTTTGGGGTTTATCTCGCAGGCCAGTAGGTATATCATAACGACGTTTGTTTATATTGCCCGAGCATCTGCGCTGGGCTTTAGGTCGAAACCGATAGGAGACACGTATGTCCGGACACTCTAAGTGGGCCACAACCAAGCATCGTAAGGGCGCGCAGGACGCCAAGCGTTCCGCCCTCTTCTCCAAGCTCAGCCGCAACATCACCGTTGCTGCCCGTCTCGGCGGTGACCCGCTGCCCGAGAACAACGCCAGCCTCGCCGCTGCCGTTGCCAAGGCCAAGGCTCAGTCCATGCCTAAGGACAAGATCAAGTCCGCTATCGACAAGGCTTTTGGTTCGGGTGCCGACGCTGCCGTCTACGAGAACATCGTGTACGAGGGCTATGGTCCCGCCGGTGTCGCCGTCTACGTCGACTGCCTGACCGACAACCGCAACCGTACCGCCGCTGATGTCCGTTCCGCCTTCTCCCACGCTGGCGGCAACCTGGGCACCTCCGGCTCCGTCGCCTTCCAGTTTGAGCGTAAGGGCCAGATCGTCGTCGCCAAGGAGATCCTGGACGAGAACGCCAAGAAGGAGACCATGATCGCCAACGGTGCTGCCGGTGACGAGGATGAGTTCATGATGGCCATCGCCGAGGCCGGTGGCGAGGACTACGAGGATGCCGGCGAGGAGTGGATCGTCTGGACTACTGCCAACGAGGTCATGGCTGTCTCCAAGGCGCTCGAGGAGCAGGGCGTCCAGGTCAAGGGCTCCGAGACCACCATGGTCCCGACCACCCCGACCGAGGTCTCCGGCGCCGACGCCAAGAAGGTTCAGCGCCTCATCGACCGTCTTGAGGAGCTCGACGACGTCCAGGATGTTTACAGCACCATGGACATGACCGACGAGGTCATCGCTGCCCTCGAGGAGGAGTAGCGCCCGCACGGGTTAAGCCGTGCATATCTGGGCATAATGAAGCGAGCATGCAAGCCTCGTGGAATAGATGAGCCGGATCCGCGTGCGTAGAGCACCGGACCCGGCTCTTTTATAATGATGCGAACCGTTTTGCATTTCGAGAGCCGAGATTTGAAGGGAGCGCCACGTGCGCGTACTCAAACGAGCCCTAGCGATTGTGTATCTTGCCGCCGCCATCGTGGCGCTGGGTACGCTTGTCTGCCAGTTTTGGGGGCCGTATACGTATCGCTTTATGCTGCTGATGCGCGACCTCATGCCGCGCATTGTCGTGACGGCATGCGGCGGAGTTGTGGCGATCGGCGTGCTGGTAAGCTTCTTCCGCCTGATGTTTGCTCGTCGCGAGCCGTCCTGCGTGCATCCGGCGGGGGAGCGCAATATCGAGGTCACGCTCGCGGCGCTTTCTTCGTGCGCCAGGGCTGCTGCCGAGCGCGACGACCGCGTGATGATCGAGCATGTCGAGGCCCGCGTCCAAGGTTCCGACGATTCGCACGTCCGTTTTAAGGTCGAGGCTATCGCGCTTGACGATAAGGACGTGGCATCTTTGGCTACCGCGATGCAGCAGCGCATCGAGGAAGCTTGCGACACCATGCTCGGCACGCCGGGTACGACCGCGCGCGTCCGTTTTTTGCCGTCCAAGACTACCGTCCAGACCGTGGAGGTTTCCGGTGAGTGATACCAATCAAGATAAGACCGCTCGTACGCCGCGCCTGACGATTGACCAGAGCGCCACGCCGGCGAGCGAACCTGTTGATTCCAAAGCAGAGGCAACCGAGTTGCAAGACGCGGCAGCCGCGGATTTTGACGAGGCTATGGGTCTCATCAAGGGTACGGGCGCTGCCATCTGGAGCTATGCTGTGCGTCATCCCAACACCACGCTTGGCGCCGTCGCTGGCTTTATCCTCGCCGTGTTGGTGCTCACGTTGGGCCTGTGGGACACGCTCGTCATTGCATTCTTCGTGCTGATCGGCGCCGTGATCGGCCAAATTCGCGACGGCGAGAACGGGATCGTCAACTTCTTCGGCCGTCTGTTTAGCGGCCGCTAATATGTATTCGACTGTCGCATCCGCGGCAGGCATAAGGAGGAACCATGGCTTTTAATACGAAGGTCGATGTGGTCGATACCGAGCTCGAGGCAGACGAGACCGTCACCGCCGAGGCCGAGGACGTAACGCTCGAGGATGAGGCGCTCGTCGAGGCCGAGTCCGCCGATGATGCGGACGAGGATGATGAGGAAACAGACGAGTCCGAGGACTCGCTGACCTATTCCAACGGTGTGATCGAAAAGATCGTTGCTATGGCCACTCGCGAGGTTCCACACGTTCTGGGCATGAAGGGTAACCTCATGCATTTTGTGCAGGAGCAGTTTGGTGCCGAGAATCTGACCAAGGGCGTGACGGTCGAGGTCACCGATGACAATCGCGTGGTCGTCAACATCTCCGTCATCATCGAGTACGGCGCCTATGCGCCCGCGATCTTCGACGATGTCAAGGCACGTGTCACCGAGCGCCTTGCCGCGATGACCGGCCTTGAGGTGGCGGGTGTCAACCTGCGTATCGAGGACGTCATCACCCCCGAGGAGTACGAGCACCGCACCAGCCAGCACGAATAACCTTCCAAAAAGGGACAGGTTTGTTTTGGCAGATTTTATCTGCGAAAACGTTAAACGGCCGACCGCGCAAGCAAAAGCGTGGCCGGCCGTTATTTGTATGCCCCCCGATGTAGGCATACCGCTCGTCTAACTAGGGGTTGCAATCGTCGCGTTCCGCGTTACCCTAATGGGCGCATTGTTTCCAAATTGTTAACGAGGGGTTGCCGTAATGGCCGACGAGCACGAAACAGAAAGCAAGGCATGGGCGATTGAGGCCGCCGCGGCAGAGGCGGCATCGCGTGCTGCCGAGGAGATGCATCGTCCTCCCGTAGTGCCGATGGAGCGCGTGGTTGATCGCACCGATATCGAGCGCGGCGAGCGCGCTGGTCGCAAGCGCAGCCAGGAGCCGGGCTTTCCGCGCTTTTTTGCCGAGCTCAATTTGGGTCTGATCCTCACGGCCTTTGCCATCGTTGCGTTTAAAACACCTAATCACTTTGCTTTTGGCGGCACCTCGGGCGTGTCGGTCATTCTGTCCACGCTGTTCCCGACCCTGCCCGTTGGCGTTTTTATGTGGATTATCAATGCGGTGCTCGTCATCCTGGGCTTTATCTTTTTGGAGCGCAAGGCAATCCTGTGGAGTGTCTTTGCCTCGTTTGCGCTGTCCGCCTATGTTTCGCTGTTTGAGCTCTTTATTCCGACCGATGTCTCGATGACGGGCGATATGTGGCTCGACCTATGCTTTGCCGTGATTCTGCCGGCGCTCGGCAGCGCCATTGTCTTTGACATCGGCGCCTCGACGGGCGGCACGGACATTCTCGCCATGATCCTCAAACGCCGCACCACGCTTGAGATCGGCCGCGCCCTGCTACTGGTCGATATCGGCATCGTGACCATCGCGGCCTTCTTGTACGGCCCGCGCGTCGGTCTGTATTGCGTGCTCGGCCTGTTTGCCAAGACGCTCGTGGTCGACAAGGCCATCGAGAGCATTCACCTGCGTAAAGTCTGCACGGTCATTTGCTCCGAGCCCCTTAAGGTCGAGGAGTTTATCGTCAAGCATCTCAACCGTACGGCGACTATCAGCCGCGGCTACGGTGCTTTCTCGGGCAAGTGCGTGACGGTGATTATGAGCGTGCTGAGTCGTCGCGAGGCCGTGCAGCTGCGTCGCTACGCGCGCGAGATCGATCCGGGTGCCTTTATCACGATTGTCGACAGCTCCGAGATCGTCGGCAAGGGCTTCCGCGGAACGAACTAGCACAGACGTATTTAACGAACCGCCTGCTGGCGCCGTGTATCTTGCAAATCGGTCATTTTTGAGTATTTGATCCCACATTGGGCGATAATGATGCTAAAGACATCGTTTGCGATCCAAGTGATTCGTTCAAGATACGAAGGGATGATTCTATGTTCTGCTCGCAGTGTGGCGCCCCCATGGGCGATAACGACAAGTTCTGCGGCGCGTGTGGTGCTCCTAATGCCGGTGCCGCTGGCCCCGCTCCCCAGGGACAGCCTCAGCCCCAGCAGTTTGTTCCGCAACCGCCCGTGGCGAATGCGCCAAAGGGCTGTGTGGCTCAGGCGTTCCAAGATATGACCAAGACTCCGGGTGTGCTTCAGCGTGTATGCCAAATCGCGTTTTTGCCGGCGCTTATCTGTGTCGTGTCGGTGCTCGTGTTGTTTATTCCTGTTATTGGCGGTATTGCAGCTGCCATCGGCTTTTTGGCAGCTTGCATTGCGAGCGTGTGCGGTTCCGGCTTTGGTATCGAGTGGGGCCGTGATCTTTCGCTCAAGGTCGATGACGGCATGGACCGTCCACTCATGCGTTCCACGTCGTTTGGTCTCGGAGTCTTTTCGAGCGTTATTTCGGTCGTGCTCGAGGTTATCGCTGCCATTCCCGTTATCGGCGTAGTGCTTTCGCTGGTGGAGAGCGTGGTAATTGGCGCCGCGGGCTCGTATTCTTATTACGGCTCTTATGCGCTCGAGGCTGCGCTGTTTGGCTCGCTTGGCCTGCTTGTCCTGGCTATGATTGCCACGGCGGTCTTGGGGGTCTTCTTTAAGATGTTTGCCGATATCGCCGTGATGCATTTTGCGGTGACCGGTCGCGTCGAGAGCGCGTTTTCGCTTGATAAGGTCTGGGCGGCCTTTAAGAACAATAAGACCAAGCTGTTCTGCGCTTCGTTCCTCCCCGAGTTTTTGACGGGTCTGGTCGCTAACGTTGTCACATGGATCCTGACGCTCGTCTTTGGCACCATTGCCTCTGTCGGTATGTATAGCTACTACTACCGTCCTACGGCTATTGAGGCGCTTGTTACCGGCGGTGGCATTACGCTCGTATTGTTCTTGGTGCTGACGGCGTTTGTCACGGTATTCCTCACGGTCTTTGGCAAGATGCTCAAGCATCGTGCTGTTGGCTATTGGGTTGCGCGCTACGCAAGCGAGTGGGCCGACGAGGATAAGGACGACGTTCTGACTTTTGTATTGCCCTTCGAGAAGAAGGCTGACCCTTCGGGTCACGGTGCTCCGGATGCTTCGCCGGCACCTGCACCTGTTCCCGCGCCCGAGCCTGAGCCGGCGCCCGAGCCTGAGCCGGCGCCCGAGTCTGAGACAGCATCTGAGCCTGAGCCTGAGCCGGCACCTGCACC
>DBEWII010000063.1:0-10681 GCA_048384935.1 Collinsella aerofaciens
CCCGCGCAGCGCGGCGAGTTCTACACCTACGACGACCTGTCGGTGGAGCTCGTAGACTACGTGCGCGACATGGGTTACACGCATATCGAGGTCATGCCGCTTATGGAGCATCCCTTCGATGGCTCCTGGGGCTACCAGACGACCGGCTATTACGCCGCCACCTCGCGCTACGGCAACCCGCAGCAGCTCATGCACTTTATCGATGCGTGCCACGAGGCGGGCATCGGCGTGATCATGGACTGGGTGCCCGGCGGTTTTTGCGCCGACTCCCACGGCCTTGCCACTTTTAACGGTCACATGCTGTTTGAGCACGAGATTCACCCTAACTGGGGCACGCACAAGTTTGACTTCGCCCGCGGCGAGGTACGCTCCTTCTTGGTCTCCAACGTGCTGTACTGGCTCGAGAACTTCCACGTGGACGGCATTCGCATGGACGGCGTGTCCAGCATGCTGTACCTCAACTTTGGCATCGACGATCCCGGCCAAAAGAAGTTCAACAAGTACGGTACCGAGGAGGACCTGGACGCCAGCGCGTTTATCCGTCAGGTCAACTGCGCCGTGGAGGCGCACTACCCCGACGTGATGATGATGGCCGAGGAGTCCACCGCGTGGCCGCTCGTGACCTATCCGCCGCAGGACGGCGGCCTAGGCTTCCACTACAAGTGGGACATGGGCTGGATGAACGACACCCTGCACTACATGCAGACCGATTTTCCGTGGCGTCCCGGCAACCACGGCCTGCTCACGTTCTCCATCATGTACGCCTTTACCGAGAACTTCATTTGCCCGCTCAGCCACGACGAGGTCGTGCACGGCAAGTGCTCGCTGATCGGCCGCATGCCGGGCGACTGGTGGCGCCAGTTTGCCGGCCTGCGCACGCTAGCTTTCTACCAAATGACGCACCCCGGTGCAAAGCTCAACTTTATGGGCAACGAGATCGGCCAGTTTATCGAGTGGCGCTACTACGAGTCCATCCAGTGGTTCCTGACCGAGGAGTACGAGACTCACCGTCATCATCAGGCGTTTATCAAGGCGCTCAACCATCTGTACACCGCCGAGCCCGCCCTATACGAGCGCGGCTACACCGACGACGGCTTTACCTGGATCGACGCGGACAACTCCAAGCAGTCCATCGTGAGCTTTGTGCGCCAGGGCGAGGACGTCGATAACGACCTGGTGATTCTGATCAACTTTGACCCGGCGAGCTACGAGAGCTTCCGCGTGGGCGTGCCGCGCGAGGGTGACTGGGAGGTCATCTTCGATTCCGACCGTCCCGAGTTTGGCGGCAGCGGCTATGCCGGTGAGGAGCCCTACACCTGCTCGAGCGAGCCCTATCCCTGGAACGGGCAGATGGACTCCATCGAGATTAAGGTGCCCGGCCTTGCAGGCGTGGTGCTTAAGCGCCGCGGTCCCAGCAGCTATAAGCCGCCCGTGGTCGAGGAGCCCAAGAAGGCGACGCGCAAGCGCATGTCCTCGGTGAAGCCCAAGGCCGCAGCTGCTAAGAAGGCTCCGGCTAAGGCGAAGGCTGCCAAGCCCGCCGCCAAGGCTTCGGCCAAGTCCACCACGGCCAAGAAGGCTGCTTCCAAGGCCAAGGCAGCTGCCGTTAAGGATCCTGCCAAGAAAGCGTAACAAAGGTGTTACCACTGTAATTACCCGCCCCGCCGGGGCGTAGGATACAAGTCATAACCGTTCCGGGAGAAACATCCCCGGGGGAAGGAACGTATGAATAAGATCTTCGACAACAAGCAGGAGTTTACCGAGCTCTATCGCGATGCCGTCATGAGCATCAGCGGCAAGAGCGTCGAGGCCGCCAGCGACCTCGACCGCTTTAACGCCCTGGCCAAGCTCGTGGCCGAGAAGGCACGCACCGTTGCCACCAAGAGCGACGCCCGCGCCACCGCCGAGGGCAAGAAGCGCGTGTACTACTTCTCGATCGAGTTTTTGATCGGCCGCCTGCTCGACAACTACCTGCTCAACTTTGGCGTGCGCGACATGGTCGCCGAGGCGCTCGACGACATGGGCTTCGATCTGTCCGTCATTGAGAACCAGGAGCCCGATCCGGCTCTGGGCAACGGTGGTCTGGGCCGTCTTGCCGCATGCTTCCTGGATTCCATGGCTGCCGAGGGCATCGCCGGCTACGGCAACGGCATGCGCTACCGCTACGGCCTGTTTAAGCAGGAGATCGTCAACGGCAGCCAGGTCGAGGCTACCGACGAGTGGCTCACCCATGGCTATCCCTGGGAGGTCCGCCGTCAGGACAAGGCCGTGACCATCAAGTTTGGTGGCCGCGTCGAGGGCTTTGAGGAGAACGGCCGCACGTTCTACCGCACGGTGGACACGCAGGACATCCTTGCCGTTCCCTATGACATCCCCGTTGTGGGCTATGCTGGCGAGACCGTCAACAAGCTGCGCGTCTGGGCCGCTGAGCCGGTCGAGGAGCACTTCGATCTGGAGGCTTTCAACCGCGGCGACTACGCCCTGGCAGATGCCGAGCGCGCCGAGGCCGAGGCCATCAGCGCCATCCTCTACCCCAACGACGCCGGCGAGCACGGCCGTCTGCTGCGCCTGAAGCAGGAGTACCTGTTTGTCTCGGCCGGCATCTACAGCCTGCTCGACACCTTTGAGAAGGAGCACGGCGCAAACTGGGAGCTGCTGCCGCAGTTTGTGGCCATCCATACCAACGATACCCACCCTGCCATGTGCGGCCCCGAGCTCATGCGCATCCTCATCGACGAGAAGAAGCTCGAGTGGGATGACGCCTGGAACATCGTGACGCAGGTCGTGAGCTACACCAACCACACCATCCTGCCCGAGGCTCTGGAGAAGTGGCCCATCGGCACGTTCTCCAAGCTCCTCCCCCGCGTGTACCAGATCATCGACGAGATCAGCCGCCGTTGGCACGAGTCGTTCGACACCACGCAGGAGGGCTGGCAGGAGCGTCTGCGCCAGACCGCCATCCTGTGGGACGGCGAGATTCGCATGGCCAACCTGTCCGTGATCTGCAGCCACAGCGTCAACGGCGTGGCCAAGATTCACTCCGACATCATCAAGAACATCGTGCTCAAGGACTTCTATGCCTTAACGCCCGAGAAGTTCAACAACAAGACCAACGGTATCTCGCACCGTCGCTTCTTTGCCGAGGCCAACCCCACCTACGCCAAGCTCGTGACCGAGGCCATTGGCGATGGTTGGCTTAAAGACGCCTTTGAGTTGGAGAAGCTCAAGGAGTTTAAGGACGACACCGAGTTCCTGAAGGCCGTGGGTGCCTCCAAGCGCGCCAACAAGGAGCGCCTGGCCGCTTACGTCAAGGCCGAGACCGGTCTGGTTATTGACCCCAACACCGTCTTCGATGTTCAGGTAAAGCGCTTCCATGCCTATAAGCGCCAGCTCATGAACATCATGAAGGTGATGGACATCTACAACCGTCGCATCGCCGATCCCAACTTCCATGTGACGCCGACGACCTTCATCTTTAGCGGCAAGGCTGCATCGAGCTACACCTTTGCCAAGGAGACCATCCGCCTCATTAACTCCGTGGCCGACGTCATCAACAACGACCCGCGCGTCAACGAGGTCATGAAGGTCTGCTTTATCCCCAACTTCCGCGTGAGCAACGCCCAGCTCATCTACCCCGCCGCCGAGATCTCGGAGCAGATCTCCACGGCCGGCAAGGAGGCCTCGGGCACGTCCAACATGAAGCTCATGATGAACGGCGCCATTACGCTGGGCACCCTCGACGGCGCCAACATCGAGATCGCCGACCTGGCCGGCCGCGAGAACGAGGCCATCTTTGGCCTGACCGCTCCCGAGGTCGAGCAGCTTTGGGCATCCAACAGCTACTTTGCGTGGGATACCCTCAACGGCGACCGCGAGCGTCTGGGCCGCGTGATGGACGAGCTCAAGGACAACACGTTTGCCGGCCTTTCGGGCAACTTCGAGAGCATCTACAACGAGCTCATGAACAACAACGACCCCGACCTGGTTATGGCCGACTTCCGCAGCTACGTCGACGCCTGGGAGAAGCTCACGAACAGCTACGGCGACCAGGAGACCTGGAACCGCAAGGCCCTGCTCAACACCGCCTCGAGCGGCTGGTTCTCGAGCGACCGCACCATTCGCGAGTACCGCGACGAGATCTGGCACGCTTAAAGGCCGCGAGCTCCCTTATGCCAGCACGGCATTACTCGACGGGCGCGACCGAGCGTCGCGTCCGTCGCTAATGGGTTTAGGAACATCGATGACAGAAGGAGAAATCGATGAGTAAGAAAGAATGCATCGCGATGCTCCTCGCAGGAGGACAGGGCAGCCGATTGGGGGCACTCACCCAAAAGATCGCTAAGCCGGCGGTTAGCTTTGGTGGCAAGTTCCGCATTATCGACTTTTCGCTCTCCAACTGCTCCAACTCGGGCATCGACACGGTGGGTGTTCTGACGCAGTATCGCCCCTACCTGCTGCATGCCTATGTGGGCTCCGGCGAGGCGTGGGATCTTGACAGCCGCGACGGCGGCGTGTCGATCCTGCCGCCGTACGAGACGCAGACCGGCTGCGCCTGGTATGCGGGCACGGCCGACCCCATTACGCAGAACCTCGACTACATCAAGGCCAACGACCCCAAGTACGTCCTGATTCTTTCGGGCGATCACCTGTATCGCATGGACTACCGCAAGATGCTCAAGACGCACATTGAGAACAACGCCGACCTCACGGTAAGCGTTATGCCCGTGCCGTGGGAGGAGGCCAGCCGCTTTGGCATCCTGACCACCGACCCCGAGGACGGCCGCATCACCAAGTTCACCGAGAAGCCCGATAAGCCCGATTCGAATCTCGCGTCCATGGGCATCTACATCTTCTCGGCCGACGTGCTGATCGAGGCGCTCGAGGAGGACGCTCTAGACCAGCGCTCGAGCCACGACTTTGGCAAGGACATCATCCCCAAGCTGCTCGGCGAGGGCAAGCGCCTGTACAGCTACGAGTTCCACGGCTTTTGGAAGGACGTCGGCACCATCGCCAGCTTCCACGAGACCTCGATGGACCTGCTTGGCAACAACCCCGAGTTCGATCTGTTTGACAAGCACTTCCCCATCATGTCCAACATCACCACGCGTCCGCCGCACTACATTGGCCCGGATGGTCGCCTGGACGACTGCCTGGTCTCCAACGGCTGCAAGATCTACGGTACCGCTCGCCACTCTATCCTTTCGACCGATGTCATCAGCGAGGAGCGCGCCGTGGTCGCGGACTCCGTGCTGCTGCCGGGTGCGCACGTTAAGAGCGGGGCGCACATCTGCCGCGCTATTTTGGGCGAGAACTCCACGGTCGAAGAGGGCGTGAAGCTCGGCTCTGTCGATACCACCAAGGATACGGCCGTCGTTGGAAATGACGTCGTTATCGGGAAGGGGGAATGATCCGATGATCAATCGCAAGGCCATCGGTTATATCACCGCTAACTACTCTTCGACCTACGGCAGCGTGCTGCTCAAGGACCGCCCCATCGCGTCCGTTCCGTTTTTGGGCCGCTACCGCCTGATCGACTTCCCGCTGTCCAACATGATGAATGCCGGCATCAAGACCGTCGGTGTCGTCATGCCGGGCAACTATCGCTCGCTGATCGACCATGTGGGCTCGGGCAAGGACTGGGGCCTGGACCGCAAGAAGGGCGGCCTGTTCATGGTGCCCGGCAACGCGTATGGCACCACCAAGGGCGGCATGCGCTTCCTGCTGCGCGACATCATTTCCAACAAGACGCTGTTCCAGCGCTCGGACAAGCCCTATGTTGTGATGATGGGCACCAACATCATCTTTAACATGGACCTCAACACCATCATCGAGGCGCACGAGAACTCCGGTGCCCAGATGACCGTGGTGTACTGCAAGGCCACGCGCAACGTAGATGACGAGACCAAGCTGCAGATCAACGAGAACGGCCGTCTGACGGGCGTGAGCGCCGGCGTCGTGTACGGCGACAACGCCTCTATGGACTGCTGCATCGTCAACCGCGAGACGCTGCTCGAGATCATCGACCACTACCAGGCCGCCGACTATCTGGACCTGCTCGAGGCACTACAGGGCGACTTTGGCAACATCGACGTGTGCAGCTACGAGTACAAGGGCGAGGTCGTGGGCGTGTTTAGCGAGAAGTCGCTGTATCGTCGCAGCATGGACCTGCTCGACCAGACCGTGGCCGACCATCTCTTTGACCCCGAGCGCCCGATTCTGACCAAGGCTCACGACGTGCCGCCTTCGCGCTATGCGACCGGCAGCCACGCCTGCAACTCGATCATCTCGGCCGGCTGCATCATCAAGGGCACCGTGCGCAACTCGATCCTGTCGCGCGGCGTTGTGGTTGAGGAAGGCGCCTCGGTGACCAATTCGATCATCAACCAGAGCTGCGTCATCAAGAGCGGCGCCCGCGTTGAGAATGCAATCCTGGACAAGAACAACGTGGTTCCCACCAACACCGAGCTTCGCGGCACGCCCGAGAACATCCTGGTGCTGGGAAAGGCCCCGTTAACTTCTGATATCACCAACGCGAGCTAGCTTTGGCACCGCAACATCGCTCGTAACACGTAGAATAGCCGCCCGGTTTGCGCCAGGCGGCTATTCTCGAATTGCAACAGGGAGACAATATGGCTGATTCCAGCAAAAAGATGCAGATCGTGTTTGCCTCGGCCGAGTGCGCACCGTTTGTGAAGACCGGTGGCCTGGGCGACGTGGCGGGCTCGCTGCCTGCGGCGCTTGTGCGCGCCGGCGCCGAAGTAATCGTGATGGTGCCCAAGTACGCCACCATCAAGGACGAGTACAAGTCGCAGATGGAGCACTTCTCCGACTTTTACGTGAGCCTGGGCTGGCGCAATGAGTACTGCGGACTCGAGAAGCTCGAGCACGACGGCGTCACCTATATGTTCATCGACAACGAGCGCTACTTTGCGCGCGACTATCCGTACGGCTTCTTTGACGACGGCGAGCGCTTTGCGTTCTTCTCCAAGGCCATCACCGAGAGCCTGCAGCACCTGCCCGCCGGCTTTGAGTGCGACATCCTGCACTGCAACGACTGGCAGACGGCGCTGGCGCCCGTGTTTTTGCGCGAGTTCTACCAGGGCCTGCCGCTGTATGACCGCGTCAAGACCGTGTTCTCGATCCACAACGTGGCGTTCCAGGGCCAGTTTAGCGACACCGTGATGGAGGACATCCTTGGTGTGGCGCACATTCCGGCGGCCGCCTCGCAGCTGCGTTGCGACGCCTGCAGCATCAACTACATGCTGGGCGCCCTGCGCTATGCCGACGCCATCACCACGGTGAGCCCCACCTATGCCAACGAGATCCAGACGCCCGAGTTTGGCGAGGGCCTGGACGGCGTACTGCGCGAGCGTTCCTACGCGCTGCAGGGCATTTTGAACGGCATTGACGTTGCGGGCTTTGACCCGGCAACAGACAAGCGAATTGCCGCCAACTACACCGTGGAGGACCGTTCCGGCAAGGCCGTGTGCAAGGCCAAGCTGCAGGAGGAACTGGGCCTCGAGGTTCGCGACGACCGTCCGCTCATGGTGATGGTCACGCGCCTGACGCGCCAGAAGGGCATGGATCTGGTCATGTACGCGCTCGACCGCATCCTGTCCGGCGGCGTGCAGGTGGCGGTGCTGGGCACCGGCGACCGCGACTACGAGGACGGCCTGCGCTACTTCCAGGACAAGTACCCCGGCACCATGGCCGCACGCATCGAGTTCGATCCGGCGCTGTCGCAGCGCATGTATGCCGCCGCCGACATGTTCCTGATGCCTTCGAAGTTTGAGCCCTGCGGCCTGTCGCAGATCATCGCCATGCGCTACGGCACGCTGCCGATTGTTCGCGAGACCGGTGGCCTGAAGGACACCGTGCAGCCGTACAACGAGTTTACCGGCGAGGGCACGGGCTTCTCGTTTAGCAACTTTAACGGCGACGAGATGGGCGATGCGGTATTCCGCGCGGCGCGTCTGTTCTGGGATAACCGCGACGCCTGGAACCAGCTGGTCACGCAGGCCATGAGCCAGGACTTTAGCTGGACGCGCTCGGCCGATAAATATCTGGACCTGTACTTCTTTATGCACCCGGAGATTGAGCGCCCGGCGGCGGTTGTCGACGAGCCTGAGGCTGCACCTGATCCGGTGGCCGCAGAGGAGCCCAAGGCCGAGGAGAAGCCGGTTGAAGCTGAGACCGTTAAGACCGATCCTAAGGTGAAGGTCGAGGCTACTCCCGAGCCTGAGCCTGAGGTGAAGCCTGCTGCGAAGCCTGCGGCAAAGAAGACCACGACTCGTAAGACGACGGCTAAGAAGGCCACTGCGAGCAAGACCACCGCTGCCAAGACAACGACCACGCGCAAGCGCACAACCGCAGCTGCCAAGAAGGCCGCCGAGGCCGAGGCCGTTTCCGAGGTAAAGGCCGAGGCCGCCGTCAAGGCACCGGCCAAGACCACTGCCAAGAAGACGGCTGCGACCGCCAAGAAGACCACGGCAAAGAAGTCAACGACCACGAAGGCCGCCACGACCAAGGCAGCCGCAAAGCCGGCCGCCAAAGTCGAGGAGACGCCCGCCGAGACCAAGGCCGAGGCATCCGTCGAAGCCAAGCCGGCCGCCAAGACCACCACGCGCAAGCGTGCCACGACGACGGCCAAGAAGACCACGACCAAAGCTGCTGCCCCCAAGGCAGAGGCCAAGGCCGAGGTAAAGGCCAAGCCGGCGCCGAAGGCCGCTAAGGTCAAGGCCGCACCGAAGGCTACGGCCAAGCCCGAGCCCGCCAAGGAGACTCCGGTCTCCCCCGCCGCTCCGGCAGAGAAAAAGGCCCCGTCCAAGAAGACGTCCGTCCGCAAGGCCACGGCCACCCGCAAGCGCCGCTAGCCCAAAGACGATCCAAAACCTAATCAAACCCCATGCAAGGGGCGCTCCAACCGGGCGCCCCTTCTCTGTAGGTAGTTGGTAAAACGATTTTCTAGGACAACCGTTCGCCGATGGTAAACGGATGTTGTTTATACAGCCTGTGTACAACAGATATACTTACATCCTGTGCGTAAAGCCCATGGCCAGCAGGCCGTGATTCTATTGAACTGGACCGTACTATGAGATTGATACACAACAGCCGTCTGCCGCAGTTTCGCACTCCGTTTGGCGCTGTGACCACAGGAACAACCCTTTCGCTCTCCGTGATTCTGGAGGACGCCGATCCCGCGCAGGCAACGCTTACGCTGCGCACCTGGGTCGATGAGATCGGTGAATCTCGATATCCCATGACGCACGAGGGCGACGGCATATTTACCGCAGAGCTTGAGTGCACCGAGCCCTGTCTTATTTGGTACAGCTTTATCTGCAATATTGAGGGCCAGCCCGAGGTTCGTCTGGGCGCACCACAGAGCCGCACCGGCGGCGAAGGCGTAACCTACGACTACGCTGAGGTGCCGTCATTCCAGGTCACCGTCTACAAACACCGTGAGAACCGTCCCACCTGGTACGAGCGCGGTATGGTCTACCAGATCTTCCCCGATCGCTATGCCCGCGACGAGCACTGGCGCGAGCGCACGCTGGCCGAGGTCGAAAAACCGCGTAAGGGCATTCAGCGCCGCATGGTCGAGGACTGGAACGAGCCGCCTGTGTACGAGCGCGCCGAAGACGGATCCATCAAGACCTGGGACTTTTACGGCGGCTCGCTCAAGGGCATCCAGAATGACCTGCCCCGCATCGCCGAGCTGGGCTTTACGGCCATCTACCTCAACCCCATTTTTGAAGCCGCGAGTAACCACCGCTACGACACCGCCGATTACACCAAGATCGATCCGATTCTGGGCACCGAGCAGGACTTTACCGAGCTGTGCGAGGCGGCCGAGAAGCTAGGCATTTCCATCATTCTGGACGGTGTGTTCAACCACACGGGCGACGATTCGATCTACTTCAACCGCTACGGCAACTACCCCGGCGTGGGCGCGTGGCAGAGCGAGGATTCGCCGTGGTGTGATGCGTTTTATTTCCACGAGGACGGCTCGTACGACTGCTGGTGGGGCGTGGGCAATATGCCCGCCATCAATGAGAGCTCCGAACTGGTACGCGAGCGGCTCCTGGGCAAGGATGGCGTGATCCGAAAATGGCTACGTGCCGGCGCTCATGGCTGGCGCCTAGACGTGGCCGACGAGCTTTCGGACGATTTCCTGACCGAGATCAAGAAGGCCGTGCTCGCCGAGAAGCCCGACGCGCTGCTGCTCGGCGAGGTATGGGAAGACGCCTCCAACAAGATCAGCTACGGCCATCTGCGTCGCTATCTGCAAGGCTCCGAGCTCGACTCGGCCATGGATTACCCCTTCCGCGACATGGTCATCGGCTTTTTGATGGGCTACAAAAACGCCTACCAGGCAGCCGAGGATATCGAGACCCTACGCGAGAACTATCCGCGTGAGGCCCTGTCTTGCGCGCTTAATCTGCTTTCGAGCCACGACCGACCGCGCATTATCTCGGTGCTCGGCGGCGGCCCCGACGAGTCGCAGCTGCCCGAGTGCGAGCGCAGCAAATGGCGTCTGGACGAGAACGCGATGGGCCTGGCCAAGAGCCGTTTTTGGCTCGCGACGCTCATGCAGATGACGTTCCCGGGCGTGCCCTCGATCTATTATGGCGATGAGTACGGCCTGGAGGGCCTCACCGATCCGGGCAACCGCCGCACCATGCCG
>DBEWII010000064.1:0-21745 GCA_048384935.1 Collinsella aerofaciens
CGCCCTCTCAACCCCCCCCCTCCGGCAGTTAGGGACGTTCCTTATGTGCCGGTACCTAGGGACACTCCTGGCGCAGCCAATGAAGACCTCTACGGATGAATTCCAGGCCGCTCCGTCGCTCCAGACATCGTTTCCGCGCCTCGTGCCTGCCCCAAACAATCAAAACAAGCCCTTTTCGCCGCACCCTCAAAGGTCTGTGGGCAAAAAAGGGCAAATATGAGTACTGTTACCATTTTAGTAGCAGGCAAAACCACCCACAATGACGTCCGAGCGAACCCTACAACCCCCTAAGACAGCCAACCTGACTGGTTTAAGGCGTATTGGAGCCACTTTTAATGAACATACTATAGGTTATGTTTATTATCTTCTTGAATGTAAATGCTATTCACTTAGCAACAGTACTCATATTTGGCATTTATTGCCCACTGCCATATAACTAACACCCTATAGCAGACAAAAACAGGCCGTAGCCCATCGCTGCGGCCTGTTTGGAGTCCAAAAGAGGCGCTAAGCGCTGTAACCCATCGCCTGCAGGACAAACATGACGGCCGTGAGCACCGTAATCACGGCGATAGTCGCCCAAGTGAGCACGTTCCACACGCGGCCGTTGCGGTTGGCGCCCATAATGTGACGGTCGGCGGCGATAACCACCTGGAACACCAGAACCACAGGCAGCAGCACGCCATTGATGACCTGCGAGGTCATCATAATCTGGAACAGATCGACGCCGGGCATAAGCACCAGCACGGCAGAGATGCCAATGATGGCCGTAATGATGCCGCGATAGACCGGGGCCTCGTCCCAGCTGCGGTCGGCACCGCGCTCCCAGCCAAATGCCTCGCAGATAGCGCTCGACGTGACGCCCGGCAGCACGCAGGCGGCCAAGAAGCTCGCCGCGACCAGGCCCGAGGCAAACAGCACCGTGGACCACTGACCCGCAATAGGCTCCAGCGCGCGGGCGGCATCGGCGGCATCGCTAATCTGAATACCCGCCGGGAACAACACCGTACCGGTCGTGATGATAATAAAGCCGGCAATGACATCGGCGGCAAGCGAGCCGCTCACGGTGTCGATGCGCTGCAGCACGATATCGTCCTCGCCCGCGTTCTTATCGACCACGTTGTTCTGCGCCAAGAAAATCATCCACGGCGCGATGGTGGTACCAATCGTCGCGACCACGAGCGACACGTAGCTGGGGTCATTTTGAATGTTAGGCACGACCAGGTCGACCGCGACCTCACCCCAGTTGGGGCCAGCCATAAACGCGGCGACAATATAGGTCACGAACACGCAGCTCACCAGCAGCAGAATCTTCTCGATGCGCTGGAAACTGCCCGACATGGTAAGCATCCACACCAGCAGCGCCACCAACGGCACCGAGATGCTCGCCGGCACGCCAAAGAGGGCGAGGCCGCTCGCAATACCCGCAAACTCCGAAATGGTCACGGCTGTGTTGGCGATCAACAGCGCCGCCATAGCAAGTACACTCTTGCGCACGCCAAAGCGCTCGCGAATGAGCGATGCCAGGCCCTTGCCCGTGACGCAGCCGCAGCGTGCCGCGGTCTCCTGCGTCACGATGAGCAGCACAGTCATGACGGGAAGCATCCAGAGCATCTTGTAGCCATAGCTGGCGCCCGCGCTGGAATACGTTGCAATGCCGCCGGCGTCATTGCCCGAAAGCGCCGCCAGCAGACCGGGACCCATAGCGCCAAAGATGGCCGCGATGGTCAACTTTTGCTTGGTGCCCGACTTTTGCTTGGTATTTTGCACGCGACCACCTAACCCATGACCGACATGGTGAGCAACACCGCAGCGGCGCAGTACGCTACGCACGAGATCATGACGGCAATAACGTTCATGGCGGTGCCCGACGTGTTGAGGTCATGCTCGTCACGCCAGAACAGCACCATCAGGTAAATCACGGCGCTCATGTTGCCAACTAGGCAAATGATGGCAGCGATATTAAAGCACCCGGTAAAGAGTTGCTCCTCAAACATGGGCGCATCGGGGAACGCAGCGGTGCGCACCAGCTGGGCGCACAGGTAGGTCACGAGTGACAGAATCAGGCCCATGCCCGTGCTCTGGAAGAAGAACCCCAGATACGGCTTGGGCTCGTCGTCGTGGCCGTCGTACTCGAGGAAGTAGTTCTTGACGAACGACACCATGCGCGAGGCAGCAAGCAGCACGAGCGGCATGGCGCACATGGGGAACACCACCAGATGCGCGGAGCCGAGCGCCGTTCCCAGCACGGTCGCCATGATGCACGACGCGATGCCCCATACAACAACCCAGTACTGGCGATGCACGAACCAGCTGAGCACGTTCGTCGAGTCGTCCGACGCGCTATCGCCCGAGCCGACACCGGCGATCTGCAGGTCCTCCTGATGCTCCTCGGCGATAACGTCCATGGCGTCGTCGAAGGTTACGATACCCAGGATATGACGGTTCTCGTCGCAGACAGGGATGGCAACCAGGTCGTACTTGGTCATCTCGTCCGTCACGTCTTCCTGGTCCTCGTCGGGCGACACATAGACCAGGTCGCGATAGGCCAGCTGACCCAGCGTGGCGTCGCGGTCGGCTACGATCAGCGTGCGCAGCGAAAGCACGCCGGTCAGCATGCCGCTCGGATCCTCGGTATAGACGTAGTAGACGCTCTCGAAGTCCTCGTCGAGCTCGCGAATCGCCTCGATGGCGTCACCGACCGTTGCCGTGGCGGGCAGGGAGACAAACTCCGAGGTCATGATGCGGCCGGCGGTGTTGTCCTCATACCCCAGCAGGTTACGAATCGCCTTCTCCTCCTTGACGCCCATCAGGCGCAGGAGCTTCTCGGCCTTCTCGTAATCGAGCTCGTCGATCAGGTCAGCTGCATCGTCCGGGTCCATCATGGCCAGCATCGACGATGCGTCCGTGTCGGACAGGCCCTCGAGCATCTCGGTCATAAGCTCGTCGTCATCGAACTCCGAGATGGCCTCGGCGGCCTGGGCAGTATCGAGCTGCGCAAACACCTGCGCACGTAGGCGCGGGTCGAGCTGCTCGATAATATCGGCGATGTCGGCAGGGTGCAGCTCGCCGAGCGTCTTGTGCGACACCGAAAGTTGAATGTTCTTGGTCGAGCGGTCGAGCAGGTCCATGTAGGACCAAGCGATGATGTCCTCACTGAGCGGCTTGCCCAGGTGCTTCATAAAGCCTTCGACGATATGCTCGAGCGCGGGGCTGATGGCGCGTAGCAGACCGCGGGCACCGACCTCGGCGCCCAGCAGGCGCAGCTGATTTTCGCCCGACATGGAAAACTTGATGTCGTTGACGCGCACGACCTTCATGCCCTGCGTGTCGACAATCTGCTTGTTGAGCACGTCACGGGCAAGCAAGAGTTCGGTCGGTTGCAGGTACGAAAAGCGAATTTCGGTAGCCGACGTCTTAAGGTGTACGCCCGTCTCGTCGATACGGTCGACCCATTTGCGCCAGCTGATCATAAACGGCGTCTTGCCGGGGCCGCGGAACGCGAGCGACGTCACGTGCGGAAAAACTTCGCCGGTAGCAATGCCAAAATCGTTGACCACGCCGAGCTTTTCGCCGTCGACGTCCAAGACCGGCAATTTGAGCATCTCACTCAGATAATTCAATGGTGCTCCCCATCATTATTCCCCCGGACGCGGCCGCGCGTGCGGCGTCCGGGGGCTTCTGGATATGTATACGCATGCGCGGGCGGCACGCCGCTCGACGCTTACACCCCGTGCATGCGCAAAAAGCACCTGCACGGGGTCATCGACTGTATGGTCGAGGTTTGGATTTCACCTGCAACCTTTCTCTTGACCCTCATTAACCGCAGTAACTATAGCATCAGCATCGCCCTGCGGCATCGAATTTATGCGCTGCACATTGCAGGCATACCAAACGCTGACGCATCCGTGACATAGCCGTTGGGGACGTTCTTAAACGACTACCCAATGACTACTCTGTGGTGTCGTCGTCCTCGGCAAGTTGGGGGAACACGGCGTCCTTGGGCATGGTGACCTTCGTCAGCGAGGTGAGCTTTTTGCTCAGCGACGTGTCCGTCTTGACCAGGTCGCTGAGCGTCACGATCTTGTAGCCGTCGGCAATGAGTCCGTCGATAATCTGCGGCAGCGCCTCGAGCGTCTGCTCGGCGCATTCGTCTCTATCGGTGAGCAGCACGATATTGCCCGGCGTCACCGAATCGAGCACCGTCGAGACCTGCTCGTCGGCACCGTTGAGCAGCCAGTCGCCCGAGTCAATATTCCACGAGACCACGGCGGAGACCAGGTCCATCGCATCAATCCAGTTTTGTTCGTCAAAGGCAGCGTAGGGAGCACGCAGCAGCATCGTCTTCACGCCGGTCGCCGACTTAATCGCATCGGTGCCTTTCGTGATCTGTTCGCGTACCGCCTCACGGTCCTGACCCTTGAGCGAATCGTCGCTGTAGCTGTTGGATCCGATCTCGCACCCGGCATCGACAATCGCCTTGGCCGTGGCAGGCGAGGCCTCGACCGCATCGCCCGAAAGGAAGAACGTCGCGGCGGCACCCTTTTCCTTGAGCACCTGCAAGATCTGTTTGGTGGCGCCGCTCGGACCCTCGTCAAACGTCAGTGCCACGTACTTTTTGTTGCCCTTGGGCGCCACGCTGGCGCACGCAACAACGCAATCGGTGGCGGGCACAACCTCGCCGCGGTCTTGCGTCTTGCCTGACTGCTCACCAACCCACACCTCGGATCGGCCCTGGACACCCCATGTCTGCACATACTCGATAGCGCCCGTGCCCTCGACCTTGAGCTTGGGCTCGATAACCGTAGCCTGAACCTCGTGCTTCTCGTAAGTGTTACGGCCATCCTTGACCGTCACCTTCTCGCCGCCCTCGAGTTCGCGGCTATCCCATTTGCCCTGCTTCACGCGCTTGCCGTCGACCTTCACCGACAGCTTTTCGCCCCCATGGCGCTTGAGCACGCTGTCATCGACGGCCAGCAGGTCGCCTGCGTCGTAGGTGTCAGTCAACTCCTGGTCGTCGATGAGATTCTGCAGCGTAGAGCCCACACGCACCGCGGTCTTCTGGCCGTTGAGCTCCACGTCCACGCTGCGGTTGACGTAGCCCACGACGGCAGCGATAAACAGCACGAGCGCACAGCCCACGGCGATGAGTGCGTAGGGCAGGCGAGACGAACGACGGGGCGTACGGCTGTTGCCGATGCGCGCACTGCGGTCGCTAAACCCGCGGCTATGGTTGAGGTACATCGCGCCGGGCTTACGGTGACGCTTGCGCTGACCGCTGGGCAGCTGCCCCAGGTCGCGGCGCGCCGTCGGACGCGCACCCGAACGCCCGTTTAAGTTGGATCCGTTTTGGCGCATGTGCCCTCCCCCATAAACACAGCAAGCCGGAGCAACAGGTCTCCGGCTTGCCTCCCATCATTTGGTACGTCGCTATTTTGTAGCTTTTGACGAGCCTCCGCTCGCCTTTTGGTATTCGTCCTTAAAGGCCTTGAACATGCCGCGCGTCTTACCGAGCTGCTTGCCCAGTGCGCGACTGCCCTTGTCCACGGCAACCGATCCCTTGTCGTCGAGCACCTTGGCGCCCTTTTTGACCTTGTCGCCCACCACGACGCTGGCCTCGGCGGCCTTGGCAGCCGCACCGCCCGAATACCCGAGCGACTTGACCTCGTCCGAAACAATCATCGCGCCGTCCGCATAGCCGCGCAGCATCGTCGGCGGCACCTGCGTGTCACCAACCAAAACACTCGAAGCAGCACCGGCGGTCACATAGAATGCCTGCACGATGCCCGAGCGTGGCTTGAACTCAACGTCCGAGCAATAGCCCACGACGTCGCCCGATTCCGTGCGCACATCCATACCGACCCAGATGATGCAATCGTCCAGGTTGATGTTGAGGCGCTTGGCAGCAGCGGCATCGTACGTGTCCTTGACGTCATCGACCGCAATGGCGCCCTCGTAGACACCAATGGCGTCGAGCGCTACGAATCGGTCGGGACGCTCGATCATGCCCGCGATATCGGACTGGCGGACCATAAAGCCGACCACGCGCGTACCGCCCGGGGTAAAGACCGGAAAGTGAATCTTTCCGAGCTTTTTAGGGCTGCGCGGCGTGCCGTCCTTTTTGATGCGCTTGTCCTCGGTAGGCTTGCGATAGATCTTGGCGCCGACAAAATCCCCGGCGCGCATTATGCCTCGGTCGAGGGCTCCGCAGCCTCGGTATCAGCCTCGACGGCGTTCTCGACCACGACGTCGGCGGCAGGCGTCACGTTGCCGCCCGAAATGGCGTCGTTGAGCTGCTCGCGCAGCTGGTCCATGCGCTCGCGGGCCAGGTCGACCTTGGCGCGCAGGTCGTCGGTCTTGGCGTCGACCATCGGGCCAAAGTCATTCACCGCAGCACGGGCCTCCTCGGCGCTGTGCTCGTAGGTGTCGCGCATATTGTCCCAGGCGTCGTTGGCGATATCGGCAGCCATGGCGCGGGTCTCGGCGCCCGAGCGCGGGGCCAGAGCAACGCCGACAATAGCGCCGGCAGCGGCACCAAAAAGTGCGCCGGAGACAAAGCTGAAAGTCTTACCCATGATCATTCCTCTCCTGCGGGCACGTCGGTGCCCACCGTTTGAATGCTGTCCATTATACCCGCAGCGCATCACTTGCCGCTCCGCTCATCTGTGTACGGCAAAGGCGCAGGTACGTGATGGTGATAAACGCGTAGGCCTACTCCTGGGGCATAGCCGGCATGGCCACCGTGGCACCCGGGTCCTCGCCGGCGCCGTCCACGAGCGGCAGGCCGCCCTCATGCGCAGGTCCTGCCGGAACCGTCGCCGCACCGCCAAAGACGGCAGCGGAGGCCTCGTGGTTCTCGGCAACCGCACCCTCGGTATCAATCGCCACCTGGGGCTCGTCGTCAAAGTTGGGGACACCCTGGGGCTCGGTGGGAACGGGCTCGGCGGTCGCATCGGCAACGGGCTCGGCGTCGACCGGCACATCGCCCTCGTCAGCGCCCTCGTCCTCGGCAGCATCTTCGCCGTTCGCAGCGGCGACGGCCTCGTGAGGATCCTTGCCCTCGGCCTCGGCGCGCATGCCCAGCACCAGGTTGCGCAGGCCCGCGACCGTGCCCTCCACGTCGGGGGCAGGCTGGTCGGCGTGCAGATAGGCCCAGTCCATCATAAAGGTGGCCGAAGACAGCGCACCGATGGCCAGCGCGTCGTCGGGGCACGAAAGCTCAACCTCAAAGACGCGCTCGTCGTGCTCGCTTACGCGCGTGCGGCCGCACGAGATGCTACCGGCAAGACCGGTCTCGTTCATGAGCTCGACCGTCACATGCTCCAGCAGGTGGCAGAGCTCGGTCTGGCCCATACAGTCCTGGAACTCGCGACCCGAATCGCCCAGGCACAGATGCTTGGCAATCGCGGGCACCAGGTAGTACACGCGCGCCGTGGCCTCGATATCCTCCGAGGTCATGAGCGGCATGCCGGGGTTCACCAGCACGTGCGCGCAGATCTTGTCCTCGCTGACGGTGACCTTAAGGATGTTGAACAGGCCTGCCATAACTCTCCCCTACTCTTCCTTGTCCTACTCGTCGCCGTCGTGCGGATTCGCAGAGCCCGCACCCGGCGTCGTCGGCTCGTCTACCGAAGACTCGGAATCTTTCTTATCGGTTTCGGCCGGAGCAATCACGCGAATGAGCGAGATGCGCTGGCCACGCATCGACTGCACCTTGAACTTGTACCCCGCGACCTCAAACACCTCTCCGATGTCGGGCACCGAGTCACAAAGCTCCAAAATCCAGCCGGCGATGGTCTCATAATCATCGCTTTCCTCAAGCGGCCAACCAAGCTCAATCGCGTCATCGCACGAAAAACGCCCATCAACGAGCCACTCGCGGCGCGAAAGGCGCGTGAGATACTTGTTGTCGGGGTCGAACTCGTCCTCGATCTCGCCGACGATCTCCTCGACGATGTCCTCGATGGTGATGATGCCGGCCGTGCCGCCGTACTCGTCCACGACCACCACGATCTGGTCGTGCGAGGTCTGCATCTCGGACAGCAGCGGCAGGATGTCCTTGGTGTCGGGCACAAAGGTGGCGTCGCGCAAAAAGCCGGCGATGGGCTGGTCGCCCTTGCCGTCGAGCGCGGGCTGAATCAGGTCCTTGATGTGCGCGATGCCGGCGACGTTGTCGGGATCCTCGTGATAGACGGGGATGCGGCTAAAGCCGGTCTGGCGCATGGTGGACAGCACGTCGGCGACCGTCTCGTCGTCCTCGCACATGGTGGTGTCCACGCGCGGCACCATGACCTCGCGGGCAACGGTGTCGCCCAGGTCGAAGATCTCGTGGATCATGCGCTTTTCCTCGTCGAGCAGGTCGTCTTGCTCCGAGACCATGTACTTGATCTCTTCTTCCGAGACGTTCTGGCGGTCGTCGGCACTCTTGATGCGCAGGATGCGGGCCAGGCCATCGGAGCAAGCACCGGTCAGCCACACGAGCGGACGGGCGATCTTTTGGAAAAACGACAACGGCCCCACAACCTGCTTGGACACGCCTTCGGCGTTGGCCAGGCCGATGCGCTTGGGGACGAGCTCGCCGATCACGATGGACACGAAGGCGACCGCGACGGTGATGATGACCGGCGCCAGGCCGCGCGCGATGGCGGAGAGCGGCGCGATGCCAAAGCTCATGAGCCACGTGGCGAGCGGGTCGGACAGACTCGTCGAGGCGACGGCGGACGAGGCGAAGCCCACGAGCGTGATGGCGACCTGGATGGTGGCGAGCAGCTGGTCGGAGTCGGCAGCCAGCTTAATGGCACGCTCGGCGCGCTTGTCGCCTTCCTCGGCCTCGTGCTCCAGCACGGCGCGCTTGGCCGTGGTGAGCGCCATCTCGGACATAGAGAAGTAGCCGTTGATGAGGGTCAAAACGAGGGTGGTGATAAGGGAGATGGTTATGTCCATCGGGAGTTTCTCGAACCTCCAAGATTCGGGATGTCGGATTAAAACGTTGACGGCGGATACGGCAATTGCACCGGCGCCCAAACAAGGACACGGGCGCGCAGGCGTGGTCGCTAGATTACGAAGAGGATCACCGCCATGAACTGGAAGATGCTGCCGGCGAGTACCCACAGGTGAAACACGCTGTGAAGATAGCGCACGTTTTTGGCGATATAGAACGGCACGCCCGCGGTGTAGCACACGCCGCCGACGGCGAGCAGGGCAAGTGCCACGGGGTTGAGCAGCGCCACGAGCTCGGGCAGCTTAAAGACAACGAGCCAGCCCATCAGCAGATAGACCAGGCCGCTTACCCAATGCGGCTGGCGCTCGCGCATAAAGCACTCGAGGGCGATGCCGATAATGGCGATGGCCCATACGGCAAAGAACAGCACAGCGCCGCCGTCGTTTGCGAGCGTGATGAGGCAAAACGGCGTATAGCTGCCCGCAATGAGCAGGTAGATGCAGCTGTGGTCGATGATGCGAAACACGCGCTTGGCGCGCGCGGGCTGAATCGCGTGGTAGAGCGTGGAGGCTAGGTATTCGAGGATAATGCTGACGCCGTAGACAATTGCCGCGGCCATGTGGGCCGGGCCTCCGCCGCGCAGGGCGGCGAATACGATCAGGAGCACCAGGCCCGCGATACCCAGCAGGCAGCCGACACCATGGGTGACGGAGTTCATGATCTCCTCACCCACCGTGTAGTGTGGAACGGCCGCGGTCTTGGGTCGCGGCTTAGAACTGTCGCTCGAATCGGACATGCCGGTTACATCCTCCAACGTAAAGAGTTCTCAACACTATATCAAAGCGTCTGGGTACGTGCGAAATTTGCACTATACGTGACCCTTTGTTTACCCATTCTTTGCCTGTTGACGCATCAACGGCGAACGTCCATAATGCGCTTGCATTAAATGTTGATGTATTAACATCTTATAGGAGAATACCGCATGGCTCAAAACGCACGTTCCCATCGAAAGCTCAAGATAGCCGGCATCGTTGCACTGGTGGTTGTCGTTGCGCTGCTCGGATTTGCCGGCAACTTTCTGTTTGACTTCGCGCTGAATCCCCGCGCGCCATACACCATGAAGATGATGCAGGATGGCAAAGACGACAAAAAAGGTGAGCAGCCGGATGCCGAGGAAACCGAGGCGCGGGCGTGGTTTAAAGAGAATCGCGAGAGCAGCAACCTCACCGCGGACGACGGGACCGAGCTTGCCGCCTGGTATTTTGCTGCATCGGAGAGCACGCACGACTACGCCGTCTGCCTGCATGGATATACCAACGAGCCCATCGGTATGGCCCGATACGTCAAGCGATTCCACGACCGCGGCATGAACGTACTCGCACCCGCCGCCCGCGCCCACGAGCGCTCCGGCGGCGACTATATCGGCATGGGCTGGCCCGAGCGCCTCGACATCGTCGCATGGATCGAGCAAATCGTTCAGGCTGACCCCGAGGCGCGCATCCTGGTCTTTGGCGAGTCGATGGGTGCGGCAACCGCCATGAACGTCGCGGGGGAGTCTCTGCCCGCAAACGTGAAATGCATTATCGAGGACTGCGGTTATACGAGTGTTTGGGACGAGTTTTCTCTGCAGCTCAAGGACGTGTTCGGCCTGCCCAGCTTTCCCTTGCTCGATGTAGCAAACTTGGTGTGCAACGTGCGCGCGGGCTACGACTTTCATAAGGCGAGCAGTGTGGAGCAACTCAAACACGCGACAGTTCCCATGCTGTTTATCCACGGCGACCAGGACACCTTTGTACCGTACAGTATGCTCGACCAAAACTACGACGCGTGCGCCAGCAAGGTCAAGCAAAAGCTCACCATCCATGGCGCCGCCCACGCCAAGAGTGCGCAAGTTGACCCCGAGCTCTACTGGAACACGGTCGGCAACTTCCTCGGCAAGAATTTTTAGGCAAAAAGCAACGTCTGGGGTTTTGTTGCCAAAAATCGGTTTGTGGTCGGCGCTATTCGATTTTCCTCGCACTTCCAAAAAGCCGCCCGTGGGCGCTGTGCTCACGGGCGGCTTTTGCTCAACTTACGCTACAAAGGCGCTTATTTTGTCCAATAGCTAGGCGCTACTTGACCTCGATAAGCTCGTACTTGCTCGTGCCCAGGCCAATCTTCTCGGCGTGCGCGATGCACACGCGCCAGTCGGTGTCGGGATGCGTGATGCAGAAGGGATCCTTGGCCTGCTCGCCCTCCAGATGCTCGTGATTGTGCTCCATCTTGGCCGCGCTATCGGTGAGCTCGGTGTTGGGCAGCGGCTCGGATGCCATGACGGCATCGGCGCAGGCCTGGTCGATGGCGACCGGGTCGAAGCTCGCGAACATGCCGATATCGTTGACGATAGGTGTGTCGTTTTCGGGATGGCAATCGCAGTTGGGACTGATGTCCATGGCAAGCGAGATGTGGAAGCTCGGGCGGCCGTCGACAACGGCCTTCGTATACTCGGCGATCTTGCAGTTGAGCACGTCGGCCGCGGCTTCATAGCCGGGCTTGATGGCGTCCTGGTTGCACACGCCGATGCAGCGGCCGCAGCCCACGCAGCGATCGTGGTCGATAGCAGCGACGTGGACCGTGCGGGTGTTGCCGCTGGCAAGCTCGCGCTCGCGGGTGTCGTCGAACGAAATAGCGTTGTGCGCGCAGATCTTTTCGCAGGCACGGCAGCCAACGCAGTGCTCGGTCGAGACGTTCGGCTTGCCGGCGGCATGCTGCTCCATCTTGCCGGCACGGCTGCCGCCTCCCATACCCAGGTTCTTCATGGCACCGCCAAAACCGGCCTGCTCATGACCCTTAAAGTGGGTGAGACTGATCACGATATCGGCATCCACGAGCGCCTGACCGATCTTGGCCTCGCGCACGTACTCGCCACCCTCGACCGGGACGAGCGCCTCGTCGGTACCCTTGAGGCCATCGGCGATGATGATTTGGCAACCCGTGGCATACGGGGTAAAACCGTTCTGATAGGCGGTATCGATGTGCTCGAGCGCGTTTTTGCGGCTACCGACATAGAGCGTGTTGCAGTCGGTGAGGAAGGGCTTGCCGCCCAGCTCCTTCACCACGTCCGCGACGGCGCGGGCGTAGTTGGGGCGCAAAAAGCTCAGGTTGCCCAGCTCACCAAAGTGAATCTTGATGGCGACGAACTTGTTCTCAAAGTCAATCTGCTCAATTCCGGCGCGGCGAATGAGGCGTTTGAGCTTGTCGAGCTGGCTCTCGCGAGCATGCGTGCGCAGGTTGGTGAAGTACACCTTAGCGGGTGCTGCGGGTGCAGTTGCGGTCATAGATCTATCCCCTCGGTCTATATGGCGTTACAGACATAAGAGGATGGTACCAGTTAAAGCAGAGTTAAAGTCAAGTACGGCACCTAGTCATTGGGAACGTTCTTAAATGACTACTCTTGGACTTTGAGGGCTTCGGCCAGGCTCACGCGCTTGATGGAGCGCGCGTGCAGCAGCGCCACGACCAGATAGATCACAAAGCCAATGCCGACGCATGCAGCCATAGACCAAGCGGGCACGTAGATCTCGATATTGCCGTTGTAGGCGAGCAACATCGAGCGGAAGATAGCCGTGAGCGAGCCAATGATCACGGGCAGGCTCAGCACGAGCGACGCCACCACGCACAGCGTGATCGAGCGGATGTACAGATGCGAGATCTCGCTATCGCGATAGCCAAAGACTTTCATGTAGCTGATCGAACGGGCGCTGTGGTCGATCACTGCCTTGGTCAGCAGGTACATAAACAGCAGGAAGATGAACACCGCAAGCCCAACCATCATGCCGATCATTTTGCTCATCATGCCGATGAACTGGTCGCCCACGGCGCGCATGTCGTCGGGCGTGGTGTCGCCGGCAAAGTAACGAGCATCGAGATCGAGCTTCTCGTCGCTCACATAGCCGTTAAAGTAGGCGGCGTCGTTGTCGAACAGCTCATTAAAGTCATCGATGCTCATATAGATATTCATGTCCGACTTGGAGCCCCAGGCACAGTCCTTGCCCGCGTACTCAAGGGAATAATGCTTACCCTCGTACTTGTCGCCGAGTGTGACCTTCTGACCCTCGCTCCAGCCAAACTTGTCGAGCAGACCGCCGCCAAAGACGACGCGCCCATCGCCGACGTTGAGGTCTTTCCAATAGCGCGAATCGGATGAAATGCCGTAGACGGAAATCGTCTCCTCGCCATTACCATCGCCGCGGTCGTATTGCAGCTGGTAAACGGCATATTTCTCGGCCTGCTCGATTGCGCCCGCACCGTTGTCGGTCGTATTGACCGGGTGGATATCGTCGTTGTCAGCGTCGATCTTAGAGGCCTTGTCGATCAGGCCGATAGCCTCATCGCGGTTGCAGCCGAGGGCATCGGTAAGGTCATCGAGACGCGCGCAGAGCGCATCCTTCTTGTCCTGGACCCTGGTGAGCGCGTCCTGCGCCGCGGCCAGGCTCTCGGAAGACGGAGATGTGGCCGCGGCATCGGCCGCCGTCTGCGCCGCATCGGCCGCGCCGTCGAGTTCGTCATCGGCATCCTGAGCGGCGGAAAGCAGCGCGCCGTCAACCGACTGCAGGCGCTCGAGTGCCGACCACTGCTCGCGCTCCTCGGCAGTGCCCTCGAGCTCCAGCGGCGCCTTGAGCGTGTACTGGTGCTCGGCGACCAGGCTTGTCTCGAGGTTGTCGGCGTAGTGCGTCATCGTGGGCAGAATCGCCAGGCCAAAGAGCAGCAGCAGCGAGGCAAACGCGATGCCCACGAAGAGCGTGGCGAAGTTGCCCAGATTGCGCAGGAAGATACGCAGGCGGAAGCGGGAAACAAAACCCATGCGCTCCGGCAGTTGCAGGCCGCGCTTGGTGCCCGATTTGCCGCTCGCTTCGTGACGAAGAAACTGCAACGGCGTCTTGCCCATTTTGCGAAGCAGACCCACCAGCGTGATGAGGACGAGCGCGGCGGCGGGAACCACGGCGCACTTCACAAAGATCTCCCAGCTCCAGTACACCTGGAAGGGCGGCAGGCTGTACGAACCGTAATAAAGGCCGCGCATGGGCTCGGTAAAGAACACAACGCCGAGTGCAGTGCCCAAAAGCGCCGCGACCGCGCCCACGATGGCGGGAAACGCAAGGTAGTGCAGCACGATCTCGCGACGGCGATAGCCGCTGGCGAGCAGTGTGCCAATGATGGCGCTCTCCTCCTCGATGGTGGCGTCGGTAAGGACCACAAAGACGAACGCCATGATCACGATGATGATGTCGAGCAGCGTCATCCACATCATGGAGTCGCCGTCCACGTCGTCGCGCGCATAGCCAATGCCCTGATTGGAATCGGCATCGATCAGATCGTCCACGCGCGCATCGGCATCGGTCAGCGCCTCGACCATATCCTGTTCGGCATCGGTACGGTCCGCGGTGGAGAGGTCGCGATCGGTAAAGGTAAAGGAGTAGGTGTAGGCAGGCGCGCCACCGGCGTCCTCAAGCGCGGCAAAGCCGGCGTCGGTGACCTCGGCCACGCCATAGGTGATGGTGTTCACCGTAAAGTCCGAATTGTTGAGGAACAGTGCCTGGCTATCGGGCTGGGTCATGATGCCGCAGATGGTGTAGGTGCGACCCTCGAGCTCGACTTTATCGCCCACGGACAGGTTGTTATTGGTAGCGAAGACACGGTCGATGGCCACCTCATCGTCCGTCTTGGGCTCCTTGCCCTCACAGTAGGACGCGATATCGACCTTGGTGCGGTGCGCATAGGTACGCAGCGTGCGCTTGGTGCCGTCGTCGCCGGCGGTCTTTTTGATGATGGCGTCGATGGAGAAATTCTTGTAGAGCGTGACGCCGCCGACGTCACTGGTGGCATCCTCGGCGGCCTTGAGTTGATCGTCGGTAGCCTCGAAGGAGGTGGTCACGCGGCCGTCCTCAATCGTGTACGCATCGCGCATGTCATCGATAAGGCAGCCGATGGAGTGGGCCGCGAGCAAAAAGCCCGATGTAAGGGCGATGCTTCCGCACATGAGTAAAAATATGCCCAGATACTTGCCGATATTGCGGCGCAGCTCGCGCGGGAGACGTTTTGCGAGAGGTGTCATGGCGCCGCCTACCAATCGAGTTCGGCGGCCGCGACGGGCGACTCGTTGAGCTCATCCTCGACGATACGCCCGTCGCGCAGGCGCAGCACGCGATTTGCCATGCGCGCGATGGCGGCATTGTGGGTGACGATGATGATGGTGCAGCCGTAGGTGCGGTTTACATCCTCCATGAGCTGCAGGATTTCCTTGGATGTCTTGTAATCGAGCGCACCCGTGGGCTCGTCGCACAGCAGCAGGCCCGGGTTTTTGACGAGTGCGCGGCCGATGGCACAGCGCTGCTGCTGGCCGCCCGAGACCTGGCGCGGAAACTTGTTGCGGTGCTCGTAGAGGCCCAGCGAGCGTAGCAGGTCGTCGACATTGAGCGGCTTTTTGGACAGGTGTGCCGCAACCTCGATGTTTTCCTTGATGGTGAGGTCGGGCACCAGGTTGTAGAACTGGAAGACAAAGCCCAGCTCACGGCGTCGGTATTCGCCCAAGTCGGCAGGCTTGAGCACCGTGAGGTCGCAGCCGTCCACCATGATGGAGCCACCGTCGGCATCCTCCAGGCCGCCGATCAGGTTGAGAAAGGTCGACTTGCCCGAGCCCGAGGGCCCCAGCATGACGCAGATCTCGCCGCGGTTGATGGACGCGTCGATGCCATCAAGTACCGTCAGGCGCGCATCACCGTCGCCGTAGTGCTTTTTGAGATCCTTAACCTGGACGTAGGCTTCCTGCGTTGCCATGGTATCCCCCATTGTTAGCCTCGTACTACTTTATGAACGTAATAGTAAACCTTGGCGAACTATTTTGGGGCGAGGCCTAGGATTTATTTCAGACTAGGCGCGGGATTTGGCGCGTGAGAGGGCCAGGCCCACGGCGGCAATGGCGGCGGCGAAGAGCACGGTGACGCCCAGGTCGCAGGCGATGTCGCCCAACACGGTGGACGTCAGGTCCGCGGCGAGCGCCTTGCCAATCGCGTCGTTCACCCAATACGTCGGCACAAAATGCGCCGCGGTCTGCACGGCTGGGCCCATCAGCGACAGCGGCATCCAGGCGCCGCCCAAAAACGTCATGAGCATGCCGAGCAGGTTGCCCACACCGTTGAGCAGCTCCTCACGCGCACCCAGGCTCGAAAGGGCAAAGCCAACGGCCAGAGGCGTGCACGCCAGGGCAAACGTCGCCGCCAGCGCCAGGCACACACGACCCACGCCGACCTCGGCAACCGCGCCGGCAAAGCCCACGACGCCCATCATGCTCGACACAAACCAGATGCAGACGGTGATCACAGTGGCGGCCGCAAACACGGCGAGCGAACGCCGGCGCTCGGAGATTGGGCCGGCATCCATACGACGCACGCGCTCGGGCTCGTTCATGCCCGAGAACACCAGCCCCACCGATACGATGACCGACGAGATAATCGCGTACGCGCCAAAGTTGAAATACGACTTGAGCATGGCGGCGGCAGTCGAACCAACCTTGACCTGCTCAATCTGGACCTCGGCGCGCTTGGCGGCGGCATGCTCGGCGGCCTTGGCGACGCTACCATTAGAGGCGGCGGGCTCTAGGGCCGCTGCAGCGCCCGCGAGCGAAATCCAGCGCGAGGCCTCAGCAGACGAAAGCGCCGCCGCCATGGTGCCGGCACCGTAGGTCACATCGAGCTTGGGCAGGGCCTCCCCCGCGCGGGCGGCCGCGACCAGGTCGTTCTCAAACCCCTCCGGGATAAAGAACACGCAGTCGGCGCTACCCTTGGCGCTGTTGCTCTTGGAGAGCGCGTCCGCAAGATCGTAGGTATCGTCGCCGACGCCCGTGACCAACTCAAAGCGCGACCCCAGGTGCTTGGTGAGCGCATGCGAAAGGTCGCTGTCGTCGCGGTCGACCACGATCACGTTGGCATCGTAGGGCTCGTACTCGGTGAGCTGCGACGAGTTCCAGCTCACCGATGCCGCGATGAATACGCCCATGAGCGAGATGAACACCGTATAGATGAGCAGGTAGAACGGGTGCGCCAGCGCCATGCGAAGCGCAGTCTTAAAGGTGCTCATAGCGGCTCCTTCCAAAGGTCAGCGTGACGGCGGCAACGAACAGCAGCGCCATAAGGACCAGCGCGCCGGCGCGAACGACAAAGGGGCCCAGGTTCTCAAAGAAATACAGGCGGTTGAACATGTCGCAGATGAGCTTGACGGGGTTGAGCCAGCACTCGGCCGGGCAGGCGCGGGCGACGTCGTCGGCAAGCGCCATCGCCGGCTCGCCGTAGAGGCCGGCGAACAGGGCGCACGTGGTAGCAAAGCCCGTGAGGATGCCGGACTTGGACGCCTTGCCGCCCTTAACGGGAAGCGTGCCCACAAAAAGGCCCAAGCCTGTGGCGGCAAGCGCGGAAGCGGCGCCACCCACCAGACACAGCCCCTCGCGCCCGCCAAAGTCGACGCCCACGACCAGGCGCACGTAGCCGATCGCGATCGTCATCGAGGCAAAGGAGACCAGCCACGAGCCGACAAAGATGCCGGTCAGCGATGCCGTCTTGGAAAGACCGCCCACACAGCGACGTGCGCCAAGGCCCGACAGATTGGGCTGCAGGTCGACGACGCTCAAGGCGGCAAACTCCGCAGACATCATCGCGACCAGGCCAAAAAGCGCGTAATAGTAGACGACCGTGCCATCGGGCGTGGTGCGTGTCAGGCTTACGCGGCGGGTACCGCCCTCGAGCGATAGAGCGCGCGCAACCGCCTCCGGGTCGGCGAGCGCCGCCGGGTTGTCCTGGGCAATCTGGGACATGAGCTCGGGATTTTGTGTATACGAGCTTGCCACCGTCTCCAGAATACTGCGGTCGGTGAGCACCGACGTCGCACGCGAGCTGCCATAGCTCGAAAGCAACGTGAGTTTGGGCGTGCCCGCATCGTCGACCGCATAGATGCCCGCGACCTCGCCGGCCTTAAGCGCACGGTTCGCATCGGCTGCGTCGTCGAGCTCGTGGATCTCGAGCAGCTGATCGCCGCCTTCCTTGGCAAGCGACGTCGCCACGCCCTTAAAGGTCGAAGCGTCCCAAGCCTCGTCCGCCACGACGGCCACCGGCACCGGGTCGACCGTGCCGTCGGAGCTGAGGTTCGCAAACATAAACATGAACATCGTGGAAAGTACGATGGGAAAGAGAGCGCCCCAGACCCACGTGCTCGGCCGGCGCAGCAGCGTCTTGACCGTAGTGATGATGGTGTTGAACATGACTGCCCCCTAGTCGCGCAGCTCGCGGCCGGTGATCTCGAGGAACACGTCGTTGAGGGTCGGTGGCTCGCTCCACACGCGGCCGAGCGCCACATCGGCGGCGCGCAGCGTGTCGAGGATGTCGACCAAATTGTGCGGGCTCGCTTCGCAGGTGCAGACGATCTCGCCGCCGGACAGCTCAACCGAAAGCACGTGCTCGAGGGCGCGCAGCCGCTCGACCGTGGCGGTCTCTACGGCGCCAACCTCGACAGTCACGCGCTCGCCCATCTGAATCATGCGCTTGAGCTCGTCGTTGGTGCCCTGCGCCAGCACGCGCCCGCCGTCCATGATCATGATGCGGCTGCAGATTTGCTCGACTTCCTCCATGTAATGGCTGGTATACACCACTGTGGCGCCCTCGTCGCGCAAGCGGCAGATGCCCTCCAGGATGGCGTTGCGGCTCTGTGGGTCGACCGCCACCGTGGGCTCGTCAAAGAAGATGAGCTCGGGCTTGTGCGCGATGCCGCAGGCGATGTTGAGGCGACGCGCCAGGCCGCCCGAGAGCTTGCCGGGGCGGAACTTGGCAAAGTTGCCCAGCCCGACAAAGTCGATCGCCTCGTTCACCAGCGCGCGACGGTGCTTGCGGTCGTTGACGTAGAGGCTGCAGAAATAGTCGATGTTCTCGCGCACCGTGAGCTCGTCAAACACCGCCACCTGCTGCGGCACCACGCCGATGCGGCGCTTGAGGTCGTAGCGGGCGGGCGCCATGGGCTCGCCGAACAGCTCAATGGTGCCTTTGTCGTAGGCAAGCAGCTGCAAAATGCAGTTGATGGACGTGGTCTTGCCCGAGCCGTTGGGGCCCAGCAGGCCAAAGATCTCGCCAGGGGCGATGTGCAGGTTAAAGTTGTCGAGCGCGATAAGATCGTCATAGCGCTTGACGAGGTTTTCGACGCGAACGATGTCAGCCATGGGACGGCCCTTCTGTTGCTTGCGGCCCGGTACGATTGCATCATCGCAGGAGCTGCCGGCGTGCGCCAGTGAGCTTTGTCACGAGTGCGGGGGCGGAGGCGAAACCCCCGCTCGTGCGAGCGATCGACGCCGATTTGCCGCGCGGGAGGAATGTCACGGTTGCGCAGGCGGCCCCTCCACCATGCGCGACTTCGCGTACAATACCCGTATGAACAGGCTTTTCGACAAATCGATCGTGCTGGCGTGCTGTATTGCGGCCGCCGTGGGTCTTGCTGTGGACGCTCGCCTGGTCGCGGCGTTTTGCCTTGGCGTTATTGCCACCTCGCTGGCCGAGGTCGCACAGGGAAACCGCGCCCGCCGTGCGAACGAGGCCGCGAGCTACGCTTACGTCATCGCGGCCGTCTTCGTGCCGCCGTTTGTGCCGCTTGCGCCTCTCGCCCTCTATGACATCGCGCGACGCGTGCGCCGTGAACGCATCTGGCCCGCGCTGGCGATTGGCGCCGTGTTTGTCTGCGCGCTTGTCGCGGACCTTCGCGGCGACGCGCTCACCACCCGAACGCTCCTGCTGACCGCTATCCTTTCGGTTGCCGCCACCTTGCTATCGCTACGCACCGCCCAGCTGGAGCGCGAGCAGCTGCGCATGCGCCGTACCCGCGACGAGCTGCAGGAACGAGCCCTCGCGCTCGAGGCGCGCAACCGCGATCTTGCCGACCGCCAGGACTACGAAGTCGAGCTCGCGACGCTCGCCGAACGCGCCCGCATCGCGCGTGAGATCCACGATAACGTCGGGCACCAGCTCACGCGCGCTTCGCTACAGACCGAGGCCCTGCGCGTGGTCCACGCCGACGAGCCCGGCGTCGCCGCCGATTTCGCCGACGTCAAACGCACGGTTGACGAGGCGCTCCAGCTCGTACGCACCAGCGTCCACGCGCTCAACGACAACGCGGCCAATCTCTCCGTACAGCTCGAGCGCATCGTGAAAGGCGCGCGCTCAGATGGCGGGCCGCAGATTGAGCTTGAGGTTTTGGCCGAGCATGCACCCGCCAACGTAGCCAACTGCTTTGCGGCGATTCTGCGCGAGGCGCTCTCCAACACCATGCGCCACGCCCGTGCTCAGAACGTTACCGTGCGATGCATGGAGCATCCGTCGTTTTACCAGCTCATCGTTACCGACGACGGCGCCGGCGCAATCAAAACGGGCAACCGCGGCGTTGCCGAGGGCATGGGACTCGGCTCCATGCGCGAGCGCGTCGAGGCGCTTGGCGGGACCTTTACCGCCGGGCCGCGTGCCGGCGCCCCCGGTTGGCGCGTGTTTGCCACCGTCCCAAAACAGCAAGGAGATGACGCCCGATGAGGCTCATTGTTGTCGACGACGACCGCCTGGTGGTCGATTCGCTCAAGATTATCCTGGGTGCCCAGCCGCAGATCGAAGTCGTGGGCACCGGCGCCGATGGCAACGACGCGGTCGCGCTCTACACCGAACACGCACCCGATATCGCGCTGCTCGACATCCAGATGCCGGGGCGTGACGGCCTTTCGGCGGCGCGCGAAATCCTCGAGCGCGACCCCGCAGCACGCGTGGTGTTCCTGACCACGTTTTCGGATGACGAGTACATTGTGTCGGCGCTTAAACTGGGCGCCCGCGGCTATCTAATCAAAACCGATGTCGCCGCTATTCCGCCGGCGTTGACGCAGGTCATGGACGGCAAGCGCGTACTTGAGGGTAAGGCAATCGAGGATGTCAACTATGATGGGGCGGGCGTCGAGGCCGGCACGGCCCGCCGGCCCGCGGCCTTTGCCAGCCTGACCGACCGCGAGTTCGAAGTTGCAGAGCTCATCGCCCGCGGTCTCGACAACAAGGAGATCGCCGCCACGGCATACATGGGCGAAGGCACCGTGCGCAACCACATCAGCTCGATCCTGGCAAAGATGGGCCTACGCAACCGCACGCAGATCGCCATCGCCTACCTGCGAGGGTAGTTGCCCAACGACTGACCGCCCCGGCATAGCAAAATGGCTGCCACCGATTTAATACCATTTCAAAACTATGCCGGTTTACGGGGCTAAACTCAGGACCCCCATCCATACCCGCGTTTTCTGCAAAATGACGGCTCGTCTACCTGCGATTTTATTTTCACGAATATCGGCATGGTTGGGGACTCGTGACTCAGCCCCGTAAACCGGCATAGTTTTGTTCGGGCGGCCCTGCACGAGTGCCTCCGCCAGCCTCACGGGACCAAAATGATCCGTTTTCCTCCGCCCCCAAGGGATCAGCCGGAACCGCGCGCCACGAAACCGGCCCATCTACTACGTTTGACTCGATACCCTTGACCATACCTTCATTTTTAACAAAACCGCAGGCGTTCTACCTGCGGTTTTTTTTTCGCGTTTTTTGGCATGGTTGGGGTTAAGGGACTAAACGTAGTAGATGGGCCGGTTTCGTGGCGAACCCTTCTCGCCTACGCACAAAAGTGCCGCCACGGAGAAGGGTCTCGCCAACGTGGCGGCTGGGGGGGGGGTGGGGGCTAAGTTTTGGCTCCCCGCCAGCCGCCCCGGGCCCCTTGGCC
>DBEWII010000065.1:0-4938 GCA_048384935.1 Collinsella aerofaciens
ACCAAAAGGAAAGATAGTTTTTAACCCTCTTTACGGCACCCGTTTTTCGAGGTGCTAAATTTGCACGCAGAATAGTTACGCCGTTACGCTTTTGAACCCGATTTTTGCCATTTCTATACTCATCAGGAATATCGGAATTGAGCATTCCCGTATTAGGCAGACCGGTCAATACGGTCACCGAATGGCCGCGCTTCACAAGCTCTTCGCATACGTCAGAGGTGTTAAAGGGCTCAGGCCAATAATGTTGGCAGACAACGAGAATATTCACTATCTCGCACCGTCTCCCGTGCTCACAACGCCAAGCGTCTTGAGCATAATCTCAAGGTCCATCTTGATGCTTCTAGATTTAATGTACTGGAGGTCAAACATGACCTTCTCGCTGGGAAGCAAGTCGTACCCGCCAGTCACCTGGGCAAGACCGGAAATGCCCGGACGGACCATAGTGCGGTAATGCCATCCGTGAATGCGTTTCTCAAACTCATAACAAAACGCAGGACGCTCGGGGCGAGGACCAATTAGGCTCATATCGCCTTTGAAGACGTTCCAAAATTGCGGTATCTCGTCCAAACGCGTCTTACGCATAAACTTGCCAAACGGCGTTACGCGCGGATCTTCGTCCTGAGCCCACTGGGCACCACGAGATTCAGCATCAGTGTACATGCTGCGGAACTTATAGATATTAAAGACCTTGCCGTCCTTGCCAACGCGACGCTGTGCATAAATGACGGGGCCTTCGGACTCGGACTTAATCTTGACGGCAATGACAGCCATCGGAATCGCGAGAATAATGAGCGCGCAACCGCAGGAGACAACATCAAAAGAGCGCTTGATAAGGCGGTAGAAGAACCCACCGTTTACGACGGGTTCTTCTAGTTCAATGATGTCGTCACCGTGCAACAACTTTTCCAGCACGTCAGCAGGGATACCGTTCTCCGACAGCTTAGGCTCATGCTTTCCGACGTTGTTAAGCTTTGCAGCCTCGCGCCTGTCCTCAAGCGTGACAGCGAGCGCTGCCGCATCCCCCATTTGATTTTCTTGCACGTTCTCTTCCAACACTTCGTCCCCTGGTCGGGGCTCCTCCCTGTTCCGCTAAACAGTCGCCTGCAGCTAGGCGATCGCCTTTTTAAGGTTGCGCGTTACACGCTGCTCGGCCGAAAGCACGGCGAGGCCAACGCGTGTAGTTACGCGTCGGCCGCACAGATCAAGCTCCAAATAAGCAGTGCTCTTGCGTCTGTTAATGGTTTTGATAAGGCCTTCGTGGCCCAGCAGCGGACCTGCCGTAACTACGACCTGGTCGCCGTCTTTTAGGGCCTCGCTCATGGGCACTACGCGGTCTCCCCTATGCGTAAAGCTGCCAATAAGCTGGACCTCTTCTTTTGCCAGTGGCACAAACTGACCGTCCTGGGCAAGCACCCGGGCAAAGTCGTCCATGCGCAGTAGATACTGTTGCACGGTGCGGGGATCTGCCGTGTCGCAGATAAGATAACCGGGAAAGAGCGGCTTGGTCGTATTGACCCATTCGCCGTGAACCTTGATCTCGGTTTGAAATTGGGGATAAAAGAGCTCCTGCATGGTGCCGGCTGGCACCATGCGCTCGATGCGCTCGCGCATTACGTCTTCGCGACCGTTAATGACCTGGATCACATACCACACGAGCACCACCCCCTTGCTGTCTTACGTGTGGCTCACGGGGTTTGGGTATGGCTTCGCCAGGGCGCTTGTGCGCGAAGGCGCTCCATATTCAAACCCTGAGCCCAGTTAGACAAGCACGCGGCTCTGCCCCACCGTGAACGGTATGTATGAGTGCAGTTGCTAGAGACGCGGACGTGTATCGCAAAAATGACCGCGACTCCAGCTGGCTGCGTGCGAACCAGTCAAGCGGGGACAAAACTGGGCCGCACGCAAACAGCTGAAAACTGCTGAGGTTTGCCGTAACAATTTGATGCATTACCCAATGCGAACTTTTAAATGCTCGCAAAAGCAAGTGCAAAATCGCGCATGGCAATCGATATTGGAGCTCGTGGTGTTTCTGGCACCGCCGTTACGACCGGATGCTGATCGACCCCGTGCTATGTGGCCTATTAGAGCCGAGAGCACAGTTGAACTCATGTAACGTTAGGTATCCTAGCACAACTAGCACAAGCTGTTAGCGAAACTGATTTAGGCTGCGTTGGACAACATATCGTTCATTTGACGTGCTAAAGGGGGTTGTTTTGGGAAGTTGTTCACGTTGGCGGAGGTTATTGGGGTGCTGACAATAATTGGGAGCGTTCCTGAAGCCCAACTGGAGCCGCGAGCTGCACTGGTAATTGCGTTTGGCTAACAAATTATGTACAGATACGGGAAATAAATTGTGCAACTTTTTGTTGACGTAGGTGGGGCTTGCGGCGCGAGGTATTTTGGCATGAAAAAAGGCTTCGGTATTCCGAAGCCTTAACATTCACGATGGTGGAGACGAGGGGAATCGAACCCCTGACCTCTTGACTGCCAGTCAAGCGCTCTCCCAGCTGAGCTACGCCCCCGTGACGAGGAGATACTATAGGGGAAGACTTTCTTTGATGCAAGGACTTTTTTTGGGTTGAATCTCTTACTTACGGGTTTTACTGGGACGGTGGATAAAACCCTGATGCGATAGACCTTACCTGTAGAGGTAAGCGATGGCGGTGCCTGTATGGACTTCGATCTTTGCGGTAGACCTGACTATGTTACTAATGCCCGTGTCGGCCAATAGGCCCAGGGGGCTGTGATCTAGTTCCCATTCTAGGCCGTGCTCGCTTACAACCGTCCCAGGGGCTATAGCGATGATGGAGAACGTCTTGCCTTCGGCGCCTTCAATGGTCCACGATTCGCCTCCGTGCAGGATTCGGGCCGTGGTCTCATCTTCAGCAATCCAGATAGGGGCATCCTCGTAGCCCGCGAGCAGCCCCAGTACGGAAAGCGCCATATCCGGGCGGCCGCCGGTGGCGCATGTCGCAACTACTTCGGCACCCGGCCAGCGACTGCGGACGGAGTCGAGCGCCAGCGCCAGATCGGTATAGTCCTTGTAGGGGTCGTGGCGCTCAACTTCAAAGTCGGTGGCGGCATCGACCAGCGCGCGGCCGGCGTCGCTCACTGTGTCGACATCTCCCACATATACATCGCAGCCCAGCCCCGCGCCCAGCAGTGCGTCGAGCCCGCGGTCCACGGCGATAACGTGGTCGCACTCCCCCGCTAGCCTACGCAACAGATTCGCGCTCGCCACCACGGGCGAGCCGCAGACCACTAATACCTTGCAAGCCACAGCCCTCGCCTATCCCTCAAACGAAAGCACGCGGGCCAGGTCAAGCTCCTCATAGCTATCGATAAAGATATCGCAGTTGGCGCGCACGTCGTCGCGCTTCATGCGGCCATGCGGGTCATAGATGCCCACGCGCTTAAAGCCGGCGGTGCCAGAGCTCTTAAGGCCAAAGACGGCGTCCTCAAACACCCATGCGCGTTCGAATTTGCAACCGTGGCGCTCTTCCAGGTGGCGCAGCGCCAGCTCGTACACATCGGGGAACTGTTTTGAGCGACCTGCCTCGCCCGTGGTGGTAACAAACTCCATGTAGGCGTCGAGCCCGGCACCAGCGAGCGCGGACTGCACCAGCTCGGCCGGCGTGGACGTAGCCACGCACATGGCAATGCCCTCCGCCTTCGCCTGATCCAAAACTGCCAGGAGCCCGTCGCGCGGCGGCACCTTGGAGTACCCATCGATCAGGATATCGCTCAGTTCGCGATACAACTCTTCGCCATTCGTGCCAATGCCCCACGTGTCGTGGTAGGCCTGGCACTCGTCCTCCAGCGACAGGTGCTCAAATTGGGCAAAGTCATCCACGGTCACGTCAATCCCGTGACGGTGCAATAACTCGGGCTGGGCATAGGCCCAAACGGGGGTGCTATTAACCAGCGTGCCGTCGCAATCGAAAATAAAAGCAACCTTGGGAGCGGCGGTATGGGACATAAACGAACCTTTCGATATCAAATGGTAAACATCCTGCTAAAAACGTTTTACCAAACGTCAGACTAACAATCTTGAAACCCTAATTGGTAAAACTGTCAAGAGTTTTACCACGGCAATTCTGCCAGTGGTCTAAACATGGCGCTTACCGATTAAACGCCGCCCTAAAACCACTTTCCTTCATAAAAGTAACGTACAGGTGTTATCGTAGTTTCTGCCGAAAGTTCCACCGAGCACGCGAGGTGGAACGAATCATAGAACTATCGCCGTCCCTTCGATTCGTGCAGCCTTGGACCTTTCGCATCTAGTCACCAAGGCAACACGCTGCCGCGTCATGATGGGATCAAACGTGAGCGATACAAAGCTAAAGCCAACGGCTAAAAAGCCCGCAACCCGTAAAGCCGCCCCGCACGCACCGGAGCTCACCAAGGACGATGTCTATCTGTTTGGCATCGGCACGTGGGAGCGCAGCTGGGAAAAGATGGGCGCGCACCCCGACACGCAGAACCGTACGCGCGGCTGGCGCTTTTGCGTTTGGGCGCCCGATGTAAAGAGCGTGCATGTCATTGGCGAATTTAACGACTGGGATGAGGAAACCAACCCGCTGGTGCCCGTGCATACGAGCGCGATTTGGGAAGGCTTTATTCCTGGCGCAGAACAAGGTCAGCTCTATAAGTATCTCATCGAGACCAACGAGGGTGAAAAGCTCTACAAAGCCGATCCGTATGCCTTTAAGGCCGAGTGCCCTCCGGGTACCGCCAGCGTGCTGTGGACCCTCGACGGCTATAAGTGGAACGACGCCGCATGGCTCAAGCGCCGCGCGGGCCACAACCACATGTCGCAGCCGCTCAACATCTACGAGGTGCATATTGGCTCGTGGAAGCGCCACGGTGACGCGCCGCAGGGCGAGCCCGACGAGTACGGCAACTACCCCGGCCCCATGGATCCCTTCCCCGCGCAGC
>DBEWII010000066.1:0-5496 GCA_048384935.1 Collinsella aerofaciens
CCGCTCGCGGAGGACACGACCAGGAAAAAGAAGGCCTTTGCGAGTCTCACCCTCTGCAGCAGTCTCTTTGCCGCAGGTGCCTTGGTGGGTTGCGGTGGCAGCGACGGCGCTACCGGCAGCAGTGGTGGCGGTGGAGCGGAAAAGCCAGCCATGGATATGAGGACTGACTTCATTTGGTTTAAAGTCGAGGTGCCCGAGGGCGTCGAAATCACGGACGTCGCAGGCGATACCGCCGACAGGGCCCAGTTTAAGTTCACCGAGAGCGAGCATGCCAGCGACCGCTTCATCCCCGTCTTCGATCCTGACAAGAACGCCGATGAACTGTTCGACTACGAGGCAAAGTGGAAGGCCAACTCCGGATGGACCGAGAGCGATCCCGTTAAGTACAACGGCAAGACCTGGCGCAGCGCCTACTTTACGCACTCGGGCGGCGTGACGACCGAGTACTTCACCGACGTTGACGGCGGCAGCGTGTACGTGCGCATCGACAACGTCGAGGAACACAAGGACGCCGTCGAGACCATGATGAAGTCTCTGGAGTTTGCCGACGACATCGCCGAGGCCAAGACCGAGGCCATGGACGTCAAGCTCGACGATATCGAGATCAAGCGCTAAGCGACTGGCGAGCGCAACGGAAAACACGGTCGCAGTGCAAACAAGCGACGGTACCCCAGCGCTTCGTACCCAGGGAGGGCCGGTAAACCGACCCTCCCTTTCTTATGCCTGTAGCCGACGAACGCAAGGATGCCGGACGTCGGAACCGCCCCAAATGTGGCAACAGTACGAAAACGACAAACGCCCCAACACGTCCGCCCGCCGATTTATTGTGCCGCGCAGACAATTAAACCAGCATCTTTAAACATCTGAGCAGTATAGTGACCAAAACTATCGCATAACCGCACTCTGCGAATGGAGAAGTTATGACCGAACATCACGCCATCAGCCGCCGAGCATTTACGTTGGGCCTTGGACTCGCGGCGTTGTCGCCACTTGCAAGCCTGCCCGAAACCGCCATGCTGGGCATTAGCCCGCGGGCAGCCTTTGCGGACGGCACGGCCGGGCCAGCAGTCAGCCTCGACAATTTCGTCATTCGCCTTCGCCCCGCGGGCTATTTTCGTACCGCAAGCGTTAACGAAGACGGCAACGTCATCGGCAACGTCTGCCATCTGTTTAATGACGGCACGTCCAGCAAGCTCATCCTTGAGAACGTAACGACCAAGAATGACGATACAAACTGGTATGCTATCCGCACCTTGCTCAATTTCGAAGAGCATAAAAAGACGGGCTACAGCATTTGGTCGGTCGATGGCGACTCGGACAAAGACGGAAAGGTCATCCACGTATGGAGTGGCGAGCATGACGGCAAGCCCAGCCGCTCTTTTGCGTTCGAGCGTCAATCAAACGGAACCTATATCATCCGAGACCGCACGGTCGAGAAAGAAACCGAGAAAAAAGACATTAAGTACCTGGCAATAGAATCGAACGGCGAAGACCAGGACAACAATAAGATCTGTCATAAGAGTAAGAGTAAGAGCATTCCGTGGGAGCTCGAACTTATCGGTTACGACATGAAAAAGAACGATGCCACGGTTAGCAGCCTCGACTGGATTACGTACAGCAGCTACGTCGACGGACCATGTTGGATGAAATACGTCGAGGACAACAAGTTCCTCGACGAGCTGAGCATCCCGGGCACGCACGATTCGGGCACCTGCAGCGTGGACAACGACACTGAGCCCCAATCCTCGCAAGTAAAATGCCAGCAGGATTACATTCCCACGCAGTTGCTCGAAGGCATTCGCTATTTTGATATCCGGCTCGGAAAGGGCGACAACCCTGGCATCGACCATGGGATGTACTACCTGCTCAAAAAAGACGCGTACTTTTTGCATCTTTCCGATGTCATAGGCTACTTCAAAACGTTTTTGAACGAAAACCCGACAGAAGCGCTCATCATGCTTGCATCACGAGGCAACGACGAGGCTACCGACGAAAGTGTTACGACGGCTTTCGCCAAGGTTTTGGACGACAACCCCAAACTGTTCTATACGTCGAGCCGCGTTCCCACACTGGGCGAGGTGCGCGGAAAGATCGTTCTGCTGCGTCGATTTAGGCTCGCCGGCGACAGCGTAAGCGGCCACACGTGGGGACTCGACCTCACCGAATGGGATAACAAAATCGCAGTGCACACCGACAGTAGCTCCATGTGCCTCGTCCAAAACGCGCAGGGCTTTGAAGCCGCGGGGGAAACAGGCGACAAAGAGCCCTATTGCACCAAGGTATACGCCCAGGACAAGTACAAACTCACGGGAACCGACAAGCTCAGCTGGGTCGATAATGCGCTGAAGGAAACGACCGGACGCACGCGCAACGAGGTAGATGTCGAGGACGATAACGGGGCCAAGGAGAAAGTCCTGGAGCGTTGCTGGTCTATCAACTACACCAGCTGCACGGGCTTGTCGCACGGAGGCAATCCTTTTACCTCGGCACGAGTAGTCAACGAGCATCTGTATAAGAGCCCGTACATCAATCCCAGCGGCATCGAGGATACAAAGTCAGATTACCTCAAGCACATTGGCATCATCGCATCCGACTTTGTTGATGCGGCGCTGGCCCGGAGCATCTATCAGCGCAATTACGATACGGAGCACAAGCAGACGGCTTCGTACTATCTCCCGTACTATCTCCCGACCCGCATGCGCATGACGTACGGCGACTCGCTGAGCGATGCCTCATTCCAGGATGGCAAGACCGTTGGCGAGGGTCATTTCCGCCTCGTTAACAGCAGCAACGTACTCAACGTGGCCGCTTCTGGCAGCGCGTTTGCCATCGAATACGTGGATGTCGACGCCCTGGGCAACGAGACCGCTACAGGACTGCAGGGCTTCGTGCCCATCGATATCGATCCGCTCGCGCTGACGCCCCATTTTGAGGGACTCGAAGGCCTTAAGGCCGGCGAAGACGTGCGCGCCAAGATTGCGGCATCACTCGAGGGCAAGCTCGAAACCGACGCCTGCACCGCCCAGCTCGAGTTTGTGCACGACGCGGACGGCGCTCCGGGCACGGCAATGGCCGAGGGCGAGGCATTTGCCGCGGGGACGTATTGGGTGCGTGCGAAAGGTCTGTTGGGCGACGCGGCGCAAAACTACACGCTTGCCACCGACGGAGCCGCAAGCTTTACCGTAGCGGCCTCGGGCAGTGCGGGCGGCACCGGCAGCGGCAACGGCACCAACGCGAGCAGCACCGACAAGAACGGCAAGGACAACAAGGGCAAGGGCTCGGGCGGAAAACTCGCCGACACGGGCGATGGCTCCGGCATTGCCGCCGGGCTCGCCGCTGCCGCCGTGGCGACGACGGTCGCCGGCGCAGCGATGCTTGCAAATGACCGCGAAAACGCTGGGGACGATAGCGAATAGGCAAGCCGGCCCTTTTAGACACATCGACTCAATCGGGGGCGCAGGATACCGTTCTGCGCCCCGATTTTCACCTTGGCCCAAACGTCGCCATAGGCTACATCACCATGTTCAGCGCGTTAACAAACTCCTGGGCCTTCGCACGGCTGCTCAGGCTAAAGACGCAAGCAGTCAACAGTCGATTGCGCAGAAAAACATCGCGGCCCTTGATTCTATTGACGCCCGTAATGTCCTTAAGATAGACAATCTCGGTGTGCTTGCCGCCGAAAGTGTCCTTCTTGAGCACCTCAATACGGTTGGGGTAGATCTTAACGTCTTTAAACCTACCCGAACCTTTGTCCTGGAACAGCAGCGTGTTGTTGTCCATACGCGTCACTCCCGCGGGGTTCGCTAAAACTGCCTCTATGGTCACATTTTAACCACCGCAAGGCTCCCATGCGAAGGTGCCAGACAACATAGCAATTCGTGTCCGCGCGAGGCTTTAAACTAAATGCGTTAAAGATGCATTCCACAAGAGGAAAGTGGGGCGACAGTGATGGGTGAACTAGTAAACCGTGGAGAATCGGCAATCGTGCCCGAAGGTTTTTACAAGCAGGTCTCCTCGATTCTCAACGCCGCTCGCGACAAGGCCTATACCGCCGTTAACTTTGCGATGGTTGAGGCATATTGGGAGATCGGCAAGAGTATTGTTGATGAACAGGGCGGAGAGGAGCGCGCCAAGTATGGCGATGCACTGATCGACGAACTTGCCGTTAGATTGACTAAGGATTTTGGCAGAGGCTTCAACGCCAGAAGCTTAAGATACATGCGTCAGTTTTATCTTGCGTTCCCAATCCGGAACGCGCTGCGTTCCGAATTGAATTGGACACATTACCGCAGGTTATCGCGTATAACCGACCCTGATGCTCGAACATGGTACATGAACGAATGCGCCGATTCTCGTTGGAGCACGCGTCAGCTCGAACGCCAGATCAACACCATGTTCCGCGAGCGCCTACTTGCCAGCAAGGACAAGGAGGCCGTCACCCAGGAAATCCAAAAGAGCGCCCCGGCTCGTCGCCCCGAGGATATCATCCGCGACCCATATGTACTGGAGTTTTTAGGTTTCTCGGACGATACTGCGTTTCGCGAGAGCGATCTAGAGCAGGCGCTCATCACGCATCTTCAGAAGTTCCTGCTGGAGCTTGGCCGTGGTTTCGCTTTCGAGGCGCGCCAAAAGCGCATCACCTTTGATGGGCGCCATTTCTATATTGACCTTGTTTTTTACAACTATCTGATGCGCTGCTTCGTGCTCATCGACCTTAAGACGGACGACCTTACGCATCAGGACCTGGGCCAGATGCAAATGTATGTGAACTACTACACGCGCGAGCTCATGAACGAAGGCGACAATCCGCCCATAGGCATCGTGCTCTGCGCGGACAAAAGCGATTCGATTGTCGAGTACACGCTGCCCGAAGACAACGACCAAGTGTTTGCCGCCAAATACCTGCCGTATCTTCCAAGCAAGGAAGAGCTGGCGCGCGAACTAAGCGCCGAGTACCGCGCCATCAACGAAGCGACCAATGGCGAAACGCAAGGGTAGCAGCACGTTGCGACCGAAGCCACCGCAGCCGTCGCAGGCGCACTCGCGGTTGCGACGCACGCTACGAAACAATACCGGTCATGGACGCCGGCAACGACATTCTAGCCGTGGCTGGCGAGCGTGACCTGACAGGCAAAGACGCGGCCTTCGTCTGATGTGGGTCCATTGGCTGCCACAGAAAAGGGCCGGTTGCAGCCGGCCCTTTAGACGATAATACCTGCGTTGCCCGCGCTTCCGAAGTGTGACTAGCTGAGGAGCGGGTTCCGCGGCACAACCTGATTTTACCCAGTGAGGAGGCTCTTTTGCAGCCGCTCCACTGTTTATTTACATCTGGCACCCTCAAACAATCAGACGGCAGCCCGCACTCCTGAGAGCTGCCCCGCACCCCCGGCCATCACCTTACGGCAACAACCGGTGCTACTCCCCTACTTCCCAAATAGCGCACCCAGCAGACCGCGGCGGTTGGGCTTCTCCTCTCGGTAGGAACCCTCGACGGCG
>DBEWII010000067.1:0-16733 GCA_048384935.1 Collinsella aerofaciens
GATTGATCGCGGCAGCGAGATTTCCAACACGAGCAATGCCATGTACGAGAACGGCCAGCCCACCGAGTTGGGCCGTATTGCGCAGGAGGCCTTCCAGGGCGCTTATAACATCGACCCTGCTGAGTTTTCGGCTCTGCAGGATGCGTATGCGTACAACTCGTACTATGCGGTGACCGAGGCGTGGCTCAAGAGCGGCCTTGGTATTGATATTTCGGGCCGTGCCGATTGCGTCAAGGGCATGGTGTGGAGCATCACCAACATGTGTGGCACCGGTGGCTGCAGGGACTTCTTCCGCTGGGCGAATCTTTCTAATGATATGACTGACCGTGAGTTTGTGACGGCGCTCTCCAATAGCGTGGTCAACAATGTCGCCACCAAGTATTCGAGCCAGCCCCAGTATCATGAGGGCTGGAAGAACCGTTATAAGAATGAGCTGAAGGACTGCTTGGCTTATATCGCCGAGGATGAGGCTGCCGCTGCGACGCCCGTGCAGCCCGAGCCTACGCCGGCGCCCTCGCCGACACCTGATTCGAATGACGGCTCGAGTGACGATGCCAACGATGACAGGATGGATGCGCCCTCGACCGATGCTGACGGTAATGGCTCTGCTGGTGGCACTACCAACGACGGCTCTACCTCGAACGGCTCCAATTCGAACGGCTCTGCTGCGGGCGATTCGTCTTCAAGCTCTGCCGGCAATACGGACAGCGACGCTTCTGGTTCGACCGACGCTGACACCTCTAACTCATCCACCGGCTCGAGCGATTCGTCCGTTGACACCGGCTCTAACAACGGCTCTGGCTCTGACGCAACCCCTGATTCCGATGCTTCCAAGGACGACTCGAATAAGGCGCCGGACGCTCCCGTTGCTTCGCCGGACAAGAAGCCTTCTTTCTCCGAGCAGCTTGGTTCTACGCTGGGTTCTTCGCTGATGGCTGGCGTCAATAACGGCTCGGCCCAGAACAAGGACAACTCTGATCAGGCTTCCACGGAAAAGACCGAAGCCGCAAAGGGCGACTCCAAGGATAAGGCTTCCGAGAAGGTTGAATCCGATAAGGGTTCTAGCTCTGATGAGAAGGACGACAAGTCCGCTCAGAAGAAGGACGAGGACAAGAAGTCTGAATCTGAGGAGAAGGACAAGAACAAGGACAAGACCGAGGACGGAAAGCAGCAGGGCGAGGACAGCAGTAAGGGCAACACCGACAACCAGAACCAAGAGCAAAATGACTCCAAGACGGTGACCACTACAACCACCACTACAACGACTAAGACTTCGGGCGGTAACATGCCCAAGACGGGCGACCTTATCGTTATGGCGAGCCTTGCCAGCGCGAGCTTGGCCACGCTGGGCGCTACGTCTATCGTAAGTGGTAAGCATAAGCTCGATCAGCAGAAGAAGGCTTCTGGGGAGGACGACTCGGGGGAGTAGGCTCTCAGTTGCCAGATAACTAAATAGTCGGGACGGGGTCCGGTGCGAATGTATCGGGCCCCGTTTTGTTGTGCAACGATTAATTGTGCCCCCTCACACCTCTTGTTACTACCGTTGCCCGATATGTTTGCGCGGCGACATCGGTACATGCGATGCGGTCATTACAATTGGCATCGTGCTGCGATTTAGGGGGAACGTTTTGGTGTCTGAACAGGCAAATGTTGATTGTGCTGCTGGCTTTGGCGTGCGTTTGATCGGCTGTGCCGACGATGCGGCTTTGCCCATTGGCATGCACGACTATGCGGAGGCTCTTGGTTGCTGCACGCTGGTCGACAAGACCATGTTTATTGCCGATGTGTTGGACTGCGACGCGTCCGTTGTGGTGTGCTGTCGACCCGAGGGTTTTGGCAAAAGCATGAACTTGTCGACGCTCAGGGCTTTTCTGGAGCGTCCAGTGGTTGGTCGCGCTGATCAGCGTTTGTTTGCCAATGCTCAGATTTGGGATGCAGACGGTGGGCGCTATCGGGATGAATATGCTTGCTATCCGGTGATATCGCTGGACTTTTCTGGCGCTGCGAGGCGTGGTGCCGCTATTGCCGACGTCGTGCGCGATGCCCTTTCGGGCGAGTGCGCTCGCTTGTTGGCGCTCTTGGAGGCTCCTGATTTAGCTCGAGATAAGGTGCGTCACATCGAACGTGTTGCGCGTGGCGTGGCGAGCGCGGACGAGGTTGACTCGGTGCTCGGTGTGCTCATTGAGCTGCTGGAGATGGCCTGCGATGAGCAGGTTGTATTGCTCGTTGATGGGTACGATGCGGCGTGGTCTCGCCGTGCGAGCGCGAGGGACGCTTCCGACGCCGATCCGGCAGGGCTATTCGATCGCGTGCTGTTCGACGCCATTGCCACTGCGCGCGATTCGTTGCGGCTGACGTGTCTGATGGGGGAGTGTCCCGGTCCTGCCGAAGCGGCGCTTTCTTCGCGCAGTTGTTCGTATTGTCTGTCGACGCCGCTTTCGACGTGGTGTGACCGTTGGTTCGGCTTTTCGGATGCCGAGGTCCAGGCTCTGTTGAATCATGCTGGGCGCGAGGAATACCTTGATGATGCGCGTGAATGGCTCGAGGGATATCGATTTGGCAGGGTCTATTGTTCGAGTCCGGCGCGCGTGATCGGTTTTCTGGACCGAGGCTGCACGGCGCCTGTGCGCGCCGATCTGTATGGGCATGCGGATTGCCTGAGTAGGGTAGTTGCCGGGTGGAATCTCGACCGCCTTTCGGTCTTGTTTGATTTGCTCGAGGCCCATGGGTGCGCTGAGGTCCCGCTTTGTTTGGGCACTGCAGAGCCAGATGTCTCGCCTGACGATGGCATGTGGACAGCGCTGTATCTGTCCGGTTTTCTCACGACGGATATGACTGAGGAGCCAGAGCATGGCAATCGCCTCCGTGCTTTGCGATTGCCCAATAACGAGCTTAGACAGGCCTTGCGTCTAGTGATTGTTGAGTGGTTTGAGTGCGCTGCCGAAGACATTCGAGACGTCGATGCGTTTCGCGACGGGCTGTGCCGTGGGAACGAGGATACCGTGAGGCGGGCGCTAAGCCGCATCCTGGGGGATGCGGGAATCGGTGAGACCGACCCAGATAAGCCGCTGCCATATCATCTGCTCTTGCAGGGGCTCTGCTTTGGCTTACCGGGCTATGCCAATCCTGCCTCGAGGCGAAAGTGTGGCGCAGGTCGCTGGGACATCCAGGTTTTCCCTACGGGTGCTGTGTTCGACGTAGCAGATACGATTGGCATGCTGGACGAGCGCCCGCTGATAACGATTAACTTGATGTATGACCCCGATGTGGATGCGCTGGGACTGGAATTGCTGGCCGTGCAGTCGCTACTCGACATAGAGCGCGACGGCATCGACGAAATCCGTGTACCGCGCCCCGGCGTGGGTCGCATGCGCTGGGGGTTCGGTTTTGATGGGCAGCATGTGGCTACGGTGTGCCAGCGGCTTTAAGCGCCGAGGTGTTTCCGGCTTCCGTTACTCGGTGTCCTTCATGGGCGGCATGGGCTTCCAGTCGGGGTCCTTGATGATCTTGCGGGCGTCCTTCATGCCACGGCGCAGCGCCGGAATACCGGTCTTAAAGCACTTGTCAACGGCTGCCAGGCGAATGAACTCCTTGCAGAAGGTCGCGGCGTTGCCCAGACGGAACAGCACGGGGTGATAGTCGCCGTAGATTTGCATGTAGCGGGCCAGATAACCGCGGTTGCGCATGATGTAGTAGCGGTTGGTGTCGCTCGTGGAGTTGAGCTGGCGCTTGCCGGCGATGTCCCAGTTAGAGACGGCGCGGGCGCGCTTGAGCACCACGTCGGCCACAACGGCGGCGGGGAAGTGCTGGCTGGCTACGTAGCCGTAGCAGGCATCGTCGCCGTAGATAAAGAAGCGCGCGTCGGGCAGGCCGATTTTGTCGACCACGCGTCGCGAGAACATGCCGCCCTCAAAGCACAGCTGGTTCATGGCGCGGTAGCCCTCGGGACCCAGATCCCACTTGGCGATGGGGTTAGGGATGCCGAGCGAAAGGATGAGCTGGTACTGCCAAAAGAAGGCGCCGCCGTCAAAGTCCAGGCGCGAACCCTGGATGACATCGTAGCGGTCGGTCCACTTGGCAAGACGCTCGATGCCTTCGGGGATAACGAGCACATCGTCGTCCATCACCCAGAACCACTGAGCGCCCAGGTCGTAGGCGCATTTAGTGCCGGCGGAGAAGCCGCCCGCACCGCCGCCGTTTTTGAGCTGCGGGGCGTAGATGACACGGTCGGTGCCGCCCTGCGCGTCGGCCTGCTCGGTGTCGATGCCCCACAGGTTGGCCAGGCGCTCGTTGAATGCGGTGCACATGGCCTCGGTCTCGCGCGAATTCTCGTTATCGACAATCACGATGCGCCAGGGCGTTGCCGTGAGCTCGGTCATGGAGTCGAACAAGTTGGCCAGGAGTTCCTGGCGCTTGTACGTAACGACGACGATGGCGAGCTTGTCGATGGGAGCGGGAAGGGTTGAAGGCATGGGGCAATATATCCTTTCACGCGCGGCGGGCGAGTGCTGCGCGGAAGCTATCGAATACGTCCTTGGGACTGTCCTATTGTAAAGGCTCGGCGCACCTTAGCGGCAAGCTTTGAATAAAACGCAGGAACCTGCCATGGGCCCGCCGCATGACGTGGGGCTGCTTTGCCCGCAAGAGGCTCCATAGATTATATAAACGCCCGCGGGCGGGACGACCCTTTGATACCATTAACGGCAGGTAATTCCTAAGGAGCACATTTGTCTACTAACGCCTCTGGCAGCCCTGTTCTGTCGCTGCTTATTCCCATTTACAATGTTCAGCGCTACCTGCGCGAGTGCCTCGATTCCGCCCTGGCGCAGACGCTCAAGGATATTGAGATTATCTGCATTAACGACGGGTCGACCGACAACTCGCCGGCGATTATCCGCGAGTATATGGAGCGCGATGGGCGCGTCAAGATGATCGACAAAGCCAACAGCGGCTACGGCGACTCGATGAACCACGGTCTGGAGATGGCGCGTGGCAAGTACGTGGGCATCTTGGAGTCCGATGACTTTATGGCGTCCGACGCACTCGAAAAGCTTGTCTCGGCCGCCGATAGCAATAATGCCGACTTTGCGAAGGCGAACTTTGATTTCTACTGGTCTAAGCCCGAGGAGCGCCGTTCGCTGCACGAGATGTTTAAAGCCAAGGACTGTGGCAAGCCGGTGCACCCGAGCGATACGACGCAGTTCTTTAAGCAAAAGCCGTCGATTTGGTCGGCCGTGTACCGTCGCGATTTTCTTGAGCGCAACGGCATTACGTTCCTGCCGACTCCGGGGGCATCCTTTCAGGACACGTCATTCGCCTTTAAGGTGATCGCGTGCGCCGATAAGGCTGTTTACCTGCATGATGCCGTGTTGTCGTATCGCCAAGACAACGAGAATTCCTCGGTCAATTCTTCGGCTAAGGTCTTTTGCGTCAATACCGAGTATGCCGAGATTGAGCGTTGGATTCGAGAGGATTATGCCCGCGACCACGCAAGCGGCGATGTCGCGCGCATGCTCAAGTTCAATCAGCTCATTAAGTACGATTCGTACATGTGGAACTACGTGCGCCTGGCGCCTAAGTTCTATAAAGAGTTCCTGGTCCAGATGACCAAGGAGTTCCAGGCCTCCTTGGACGCCGGGGACTTTTCGCTTGACGACCTCAAGCCGTGGAAGCGCGCGAATCTCGCTGCCATCCTCAAAGATCCTGAGGGCTGGGTTGACGAGCATCCGAGTTTTGCGACGGATGGTGCCTTGGGGCGTGCTAAGTATTACGCCTCGGTTGGAGGCCCAGGCGTGGTCGCCGCCTTCCTCATCGAATCGCTGAGGGGGTAGGTCGGCATGGGAGAGGCCTCGGGTCCTAAAGCTACCATTGTCGTCCCCGTTTACAACTCTGCGCGCTCCATTCAGCGATGCCTCGATTCGCTGCTGGCTCAGTCCGAGCGCTCGATTCAGGTTGTCTGCGTCAACGACGGTTCGACTGATGATTCGTTGAACGTGTTGCGCCAGATCGCGCAGGCCGACGATCGCGTACTGGTGATTGACCAGGAAAACGCGGGCGTCTCGTGTGCTCGAAATGCCGGTATCGATGCCGCCGAGGGCGAGACCGTCTTTTTTGTGGACGCCGACGATTACATCGATGTCCAGACGGTCGAGCGTGTGCTGCATGCCATGGAGTCTGCAGATGCCGAGGCCGCCGTTTTTGGCGGCGTCTGTGAACCTGCCGATGCTGCCCCCAAACGCGTCCATCAACTCATGAGCCCCAAAGCTGGTACCTTCGGCGCCCGTGATTCCCAACTGCTGTTCCATTCGAATGCGCAGCCCTATGCCTGCCGTGCGGCTTTTTCGCGCGAGCTGCTTAATCGCGAAGGCATTCGCTTCGCCCCCGGTTTGGCTTTGGGCGAGGACGTCGTCTTCCAATTTGCGGCTTATGCGCTTGCCCGCAAGACCGTTGTCATGCCGGACAAGTTCTACCACTACGTGATGGAGAGCGAATCGGCGACGCACGAGTTCAACAGTGCCGAGGCTCGCGCCAAAAAGCTTGACGCCCACATGAGGATGCTCGAGGAGGTCTTGGAGGACTGGTCGGCCTACGGTCTTTTGGACCTGTGTCCCGGTGAGCTGATAACTTGGTTTTTGGACCTCATTGTGTTCGACCTGGCGCGCTTGGATGCCGATGACTTCCATCGCGTGGCGGCTCGCGTCAACATGGATCTCACGACGTTTTTGGGAACGGAGTGGGCGGATATGCCTGCTAAGGGCGCCGTTCGCCGTGTTGCCCACAAGCTCGTTGCGGCGACCACGGGCGTTTCGATGGCAGACGCCACGCTGTTTTATCTTTCGACTCGCGGTCTCAAAGCCTGCCTGGAGCGCTTTCTCTAATTCCAAGCGCTGCCGCCCGCCGCAACTCGGCTGCTAAAATAACCCTGTTACACGCTATTCAACAGGAGGTTCTCTTGCAGAACTCTGATACCCCTAAAGTTTCGCTGCTTGTTCCCATCTGCAATGTTGAGCGCTACCTGCGCGAGTGCCTCGATTCCGCCGTGGCGCAGACGCTCAAGGACATCGAGATCATCTGCATCAACGACGGCTCCACCGATAGCTCGCCAGATATCATCCGCGAGTACATGGAGCGCGACCCCCGTGTAAAGATGATCGACAAGGCCAACAGCGGCTACGGCGACTCGATGAACCGCGGCCTGGAGATGGCGCGCGGCGAGTACGTGGGCATCCTTGAGTCCGACGACTTTATGTTTGAGGATTCGCTCCAAAAGCTGGTCGCCAAGGCCGATGCCGAGCATGCCGATGTGGTAAAGGGCGACTTTTACCTGTATTGGTCCACGCCCAGCGAGCGCCGTGAGCTGTTTGGGATCATCGACGAGCATATGACGGGCGCCGCGTATCGCCCCGTCGATCGTCCGGGCATCTTCTACCGCAAACCTTCCATTTGGTCGGCTATCTATCGGCGCGAGTTCCTCAACGACAATCAGATTCGGTTCCTTCCCACGCCGGGTGCTTCGTATCAGGATGCGGGTTTTAACTTTAAGGTCTGGGCATGCGCCGAGCGTGCCGCGTTTATCGCGGACCCCATTTTGTGCTATCGCCAGGATAACGAGAAGAGCTCTGTTAATTCGCCCAACAAGGTGTTTTGCGTGTGCGACGAATATGCCGAGATGCAGCGCTTTTTGGATGAACGCCCCGAGCTTAAGGCTCAGCTTCAGGGCATTTTAATGCGCATGAAGGTCGATACGTACCGTTGGAATGATGAGCGCCTGGTCGATGAACTGCGCGAGCAGTTTTGGGAGAAGGCCTCTCCCGAGCTCAAGGCCGACTGGGATGCCGGTCGCTTTGACCTGTCGCTGTTCGATCCGCGTGGCGAGACCGACTTGCGCCTGATGGTCAAGTCGCCCCGCGCCTATATTGATTCGCGCTTTGGCTTTAAAAAGCCGGGCAAGATCAATACGTTTAAGCACTACTTTAAGATTGGCGGGCTGCCGCTGGTCTGGCGCGTGCTGACGTATCAGCGCACCTACGGTGATAATCCGCACCCCGATGACGTTCCGGTCGCACAGTAGGAGCACTTGACTATGGCTACCCCCAAGATTTCCGTTGTCGTTCCCATCTATAACGTGGAGGAGTGCCTGGCCTGGTGCCTGGACTCCCTGCTTGCGCAGGACATGCCCGATTGGGAAGGCGTGCTGGTCAACGACGGCTCGCCGGACGGTTCGCGCGATATTGCGGCTGCCTATTGCGAAAAGGACGCGCGCTTTAAGCTTGTCGATAAGCCCAACGGTGGCCTGTCGAGCGCGCGCAATGCAGGTATCGCCGCGTCCACGGCTCCTATCATCGCGTTCTTAGATTCCGACGATCGCTTTACGCCCGATGCATGCCGCGTGATCGTCGATGCCTTTGAGCGCGAGGGCTGCGACGTTTTGACCTTTGGCGCGAATCCGTATCCGCTGGAGGCGGGGTATCCGTGGCTTAACTATGTGCTGAGCCCGCGTGATGTGTCGTTTGTGGGCTATAGCTCTGACCTGCTGTTTAAGGAAGCGTCTCGCCCCTTTGCATGGCGCACCGCCTGCAAGCGCGAGTTTTTGCTGGGCAACGGGATCGTGTTTGACGAAACCGTTAAATATGGCGAGGATCAGGTCTTCGATTTTGCCGTGTACGGTCGCTCGCGCAAGACCGCGCTTATCTCGAACAAGCTGTATGACTACCGCGTGGCGCGCAAGGGTTCGCTCATGGACACCATGCGCTACGACGACGAGACACGTCTGCTGGAGCACGTGAAGATTTACTCCGCGGTGCTGGCTGACTGGCAGCGCGACGGTCTCGATGTCCGGCATGCCGATGACCTGGCATATTTCCTGTGCGATCTGGTGCTGTACGACGCGCTCAGGTTGCTGGGCTCGGACTGCGGCAAGGTGTTTGCTGCCGTCGCCGCGGCTCTTGCCGGTTCTGCCGTGGGCAGCGATGCTGTGCTCGCACAATGCGCTCCTTCTGTTTCTGCTATGGTGCGTGCGGCGCTTACCAGCAAGGCCCCCAATGCCCGTGAGTGCAAAAAGCTCATGTTCGATTACGACGTCTTGAGGTTTGGGCGTCTGGGTGCCTGCAAGCGCATGGCAGCGAACGCCCTGGGAAAGCGAGAAGTGTAGATGAGTATCAAGCGTTTGGCACTTTGCCGCAGTCAGGGCCGTCTGTTTGTGCTGCTTCGTTTTGCCGGTCAGGATGTCGCCGCGCTTATTGAGCGGGAGGGTTCTCAAGCGTTTGCCCATGCGACGACGAGCGGTTCTTCTGTGCCGTCGCTGGCGTTCCCGGTCGATCATGGCCGTGTACTGGCGCTTTGCCCTTCCGTTTCCGATTACGAGCGCGAGCTCGCCGTCTTGGTGCTTCCCTTTTTGGACGGCTCTACGATTGACGTCACATTTGCATCCGGTGACCAAAGGTTGGGCTCCATTCGCCTCGATAGCCGCGTGGCCAAGCTGGAATCCAAGATTAACTACAAAGCTAAGCCTGCGCTGTGTGCGCTTATCCGCGATGCGCAGCGTGGCGAACACTGCGGCCTCTACGAGATCGATGCCATTCGCTATTTGCCGGCAGACGCCGGCGCGGTGTGGCGCTATGAGGTTACCTGGGCGGGAGACCCCCAGTGCGCACCTGAGCTCCAGATCTTCGATACGCATATGAATGCCATCGATGTCACCGTGCATGTGTTCGAATCGCAGGTCAATGTGCCGCAGCAGAACGGATGCCGTGTCAATAAAACGTATCTGAGCGTAGAGATGCCTCAGGATATACGAGATTTTGTCGCGATTGTGAGCGATCCCACAGAGCGGATCCAGAACGGGTTTTGCGCTATGGATGGTCGCCTGTACAACGGCATGGTCGACGATAGCTGGAACCGCATGAAGGACGCGCGTGCAGACGACGCAGCTTATCGGCGTTGGTTTGAGCAACATCGCGCAAAGCCGGCCGATTTGGTGTGCCAGCGTGTCGCTTCGGCGGCCTTTGCCTATAGGCCGCTTGTGAGCATTGTGGTGCCGTGCTACAAGACTGATCGGGTCTACCTGCGCGAGCTGCTGGACTCGGTGCTAGCCCAGAGCTATGACAACTGGGAATTGCTCCTTATGGACGCCTCGCCCGAATGGGACGCGGTGGCCGCCCTTGCGGCAGGCGCTCACGACGAGCGCGTTCGTCGCATCGAGCTTCCCGGCAACGGCGGCATTGTGCTCAACACCAACGCTGGTATTGAGCAAGCGACGGGCGACTACATCGCGTTCTTGGACCACGATGACATCCTGGAACCGGACGCGTTATTCCACTATGTTGCCGCGCTGAACAAGGTTGCCGAGGGCGAGCGTCCCCAGGTCCTGTTCTGCGACGAGGACATGTTCCAGAAAACGGGGGAGTGGGGCCAGCCGGTCTTTAAGACGCGGCTCAACGTCGACCTGCTCTATAGCCATAACTGCGTGACGCATTTTCTGATGGTGGAGAAGGCACTTATCGATCGCATTGGCATGTCTCCGGAAGATGTTGCGGGTGCCCAGGACTACGACCTGACGCTCCGCTGCCTTGCGGCGGGCGCACGGTTTGAACATGTTGCGCACGTGCTGTATCACTGGCGCGTGCATCCGGGATCGACCGCCGATGGTTCTGCCGATAGCAAGCCGTATGCCATCGAGGCCGGGCGCCTTGCGCTGCAGCGCCACTTTGATTCGTTGGGCGTTCACGGGACGGTCGAGGAGACCGAGACGCCGTTTGTCTACCGCATGCGCTATGCGCTGCCGGAGCCTGCGCCGCTGGTGAGCATTGTGATTCCCACCAAGGATCACATTGAGACGCTCGACGCCTGTGTAATGTCGATCGCCCAGAGAGTCACGTATGCCAATTACGAGATTGTCTTGGTGGAGAACAACAGCGAAGCCCCGGAGACGTTTGCGTATTACGAAACCCTGCCAGAGCGCGTGGCTGCAGCATCTGAAGGCAAGGGCATCGCGCGCGTTGTGTACTGGCCGGGCGAGTTCAATTACTCTCAGATCATTAATTTTGGCGTGGAGCATGCCAAGGGCGATTACCTTCTGCTGCTGAACAACGACACCGAGGTCATAAGCCCCTACTTTATCGAAGAGATGATGGGCTATATGCAGCGTCCCGATGCGGGCGTGGTGGGCGCCAAGCTCTACTTTGCCGATCATCTGGTGCAGCACGCGGGCATTGTGGTTGGCGTGCGTGGCGCACTTGCCCATGCCAACCAGGACTTCTCGGCAAAGCGCGAGGGCTATCTTGCCCGCGCTGTGCGCCCGGGCAACTTTAGCGCCGTAACGGGTGCCTGCCAGATGGTGCGACGCGACGTATTTGAGCGCGTCGGCGGCTACAACGAGGAATTCGCCGTTGGCTTTAACGACGCAGACTATTGCCTGCGCGTATGGGAGGCGGGCTACCGCACCATCTATACGCCCTATGCCGAGCTGTATCACTACGAGTTCACCTCGCGTGGCAGGGAAGAGGCCAACGAGGAAAAGCTGCGCCGCTGGAAGCGCGAGCAAGCGCTGTTCATGCAGCGCTGGCCTGAGTTTTTCTTGACGGGCGATCCATGGTTGGGGCCGAACCTATCTGCCGAGAGCGAGTACTTCTCGCTATAGTGCGAGGTGATGTGGAAATCCAGCATAGGGCGGCGGCGTGCCATGATGTATTTGCATGAGCGTCCGGCTGTTTATTAGGTATTTACAGTTAGGATAAAAATAGATTTGTTATTTCATCAAATACGCTGGAGAGCGCAATGAATAGTCCTATTCGTCAACAAGATATGTGCGATCAAAAGCCTTGGCTTACTCCTTGGGAACAAGTCTCCCATCTTAAGAGCAAGGGTGTCCGTTTCCGCTATATGAGCGAGGCAGAGGCGGTCGAGTATCTGACGAAGAACAACAATTACTTTCGCTTGCGCTCGTACCGCACCGGATTTCCAAAGGTTTCTGATGGAAAACGCAAGGGTGAATATGTCAACTTAGATTTCAAGATGCTTGTTGACCTTTCGATTATTGATATGTTGCTTCGAAACGAGATGATTTCGCTCACTCTTGATATTGAGCACTTCTGCAAAGTTGACTTGCTGGGCAGGATAGAGCAGCATGCCGAGGACGGTTACGAAATCGTTCAAGACTATTTAAGCGAGCAGGATACATTTGATAGCAAGGGGAATGTGACCAACTGGGTCAAAAAAGAGATTTCACGTTGTGAGTCGAGTGCCTATTCTGCAGGCATTCTTGCAAAATACAGTGGTTTTAATATGCCTGTCTGGGCCTTTCTGGAAGTTATTACCTTTGGCGCCTTTAATTCATTCATTTTGTTTTGCGCCAAACGGTTTGACGATGATGAGCTTCGCGATAGGTTTTATTTGCTTCGCGTGGCAAAAGATCTCCGCAACGCGTGTGCTCACAATAGTTGCATTCTTAATGGTCTTGCTTCGGGTGAGAATGCCCGAAGGGCAAATAACGGTGTTATGAAGGCATTGAGCAAAATAGATGGGATTGGCTCTTATCAGCGTAAGGCAAGGATGAGCAATGAGCGAATACGCCAGATTGTCACAACGCTATATCTGCACAAAGAGGTGTCGTCTAAAGGCGTTATTAAGCACAAAGCACAATCGCTTTCCAAGTTTATTTCTAGGGCAAATCGCAACATCAACTACTATAAAGGTGCGGAGGTCATAACTTCCTCCTTCTCGTTTTTGTCGAAAGTGATCGGCGCATGGTATTTCTGTGACGCTGAAGATATGCCTTCTTGCGATTCCTAGGCATCTGGTGCAAAATATTTCCCACTTCGAAAAGCGGTTCGGCCGTTTTGCAAGGGGGCTTCTCTTTATGGGACGCCCTCTATTTTTTTATGCCGCGCAAATCGGAAGATATTACGTTTTCGGCTACTGCTTTTTTCAATCCCCAACGGTTGTAGATCAATACCTACCGCTCGCACTTGTTGCTTAACAAATGGCGAGGTTGGTGGGCTAAGTTAGTGACAGTGTTTTGTTGGAGGAGGGCAAATGCCCTATGCCGAGCTGTGCCACTACGAGTTCACCTCGGGCGGCAGGGAAGAGGTCAATGAAGAAAAACTGCGCCGCTGGAAGCGCGAGCAGGCGCTGTTCATGCAGCGCTCGCCGGAGCTCTTCCTCAACGGTGATCCGTGGTTGGGGCCGAACCTATCTGCCGAGAGCGAGTACTTCTCGCTTTAGTGCGAAGTAATGCCAAGTTCCGGCAAAGTATCCTCAAGAGCTGCAAGAGCGGTGGGGTTCAAGTACTCCTCGTTCAAGCGGCTCTTATCATATCGAAAACGTGCGTCAGGAGTTCTCCCTTAGGCATTTTGCGGCTATAGGGACAAGGTCGAACATCGTGTGAACGACATCACCCGTGTTTGCAACGGTTGCCGTGAACTTGCCGTTTCCAAAATCCATCAGATGGTAGAGGTTGATTGTCAGATCATGCTGTGCGGCGATTCTCAGAATCCAGTAAGCGCAATTGTCGCCACAGGTTGTGGCGTTGTATATGTTCTGAGGCATGAAGTGCATGAGCAGCAGCGTCTTGGTGCCTCCCGACAGCCTTTCAGGAGGGATGATGCCTAAGATCTTGGTGTTTATTGCGCCGGGTCCAACCACGCCGCCCTTATCAATGGATTTAATAATTCTCTGCGCAAAAGCATCTTGAAACCATTCGGGCGAATAGACGTTATCGAAGTAAACCGACGTATTATAGATAACGTTTTCCATATCACCATAGTGAATTGTTAGCACGCTGGCCCCTTCGACTTACTGGTTTAGCATTTGGTAAGATTGATTGTATCGCAGCGTATGAGACTTACGATATTTGCTGGTAACGCATGTGATTGATAACTATTGATAAACAAGTCTTGTATTCAGTGCCTGTTTTGTTTGTCCGTGCTTGAACCCAAGTTGCTTTGAAGGCCTATATTTTAGAAAATAGTCCACGAGCTAAGCTTCGTGTGGCGGCACGTAAAAGCTGTAGTGTGCTTGGGCAGGTAAAAAGTCCAAGACGATTAGATATCCGAGAGGATATCGAGCCCGCACCGGGGAGATAAGGTGAGTCCGCGCCGGGGACTATAATTCCGGCGACAACTAGGTTTCCGTGAGGATGCCGCGGCTGACAGCCAGCAGAAAACCGCCTCTTTGATTATCAGCCGGGGTTATCTCGGCTTTTTTGATTGGGACGGTTGTTATATTGCTGAATCTTTAAGGGACGAAGATTGTTTTTCAAAGGCCCACGATGTGCATCTGGTCACTCATATCTTTTCGAGACGGTACGATAAGAAGCTATATGATTCTCTCTTGTTTAAAGATGGTGAGTTCGATGATTCCCAGATTCCAAGAACTATTAGGTCTCTCCTAGATCCCTCTCTTCTGCTCATTAGAAGATTCAAAGACGCGTGCGAGCGTTGCTTACTGGTGTTTGATTCATGAAGATCACGCTCTGCTTTTCTTGAATGCGTTAGCCAGGTTTCACTGTCGATGAAGCCCCAGACGCCTCTGACGCAAGCGAAACATTGGGGCATTTTGCTGTATTTCGCGGCTGTGTACATGCTTTCGTCGTCCGCCACGTGCTTAAACGAATTGCGTGTTTCAGTGGATTTTCGTGTCACTTGCACTTGCGCTGTTTGGGGCGCTACCAATTGCTTCAAAAACTAGAGCTAACACTGTGTCCATGGAAGGACGAAAAAACAAAAGTTTGCTGAGAATGTAACCTGCTTTTTATAAGAGCAGGTTTCTGTCTGCCTTTATAACAATTCCCGCGCTTCGAATAACTGGACTTCCGATGCAGAGGGGATTGTAAGATAATCTTCTCTTAGTAACATTATTTGTGACGGGGGATTCGATATGAAAAAGGCATTGCGTGCCTCAACAGCTTTTTCTCTTGCTGGTCTTTTGGCCATTTCACCCTTGATAGGTCCTGTGACTGCTGTCTACGCTGTGAGCAACGTCCCGTCTGCGGACGCTGCCGTGGACGTTGCGACTGCAGACGATGATGGCGTGGCCTCGCGTGATGCGGGTTCTGTCGATGTCGACGCTGCTGAGGATTCATCGCCGGCAACGAACGTTGACGAATTGGCTGATGAGGATTTTGGCGTTGATGTATCTGAGAACCATCAGCAGGCTGAACCGGTCGATTCCTCTTTCCAATATGTATATCTTGCCTACCCGAGTCTTCCCGGCGGGACTGATCAAGTTGTCGCCTTTGCTACTCCCGATGACGGCGACACCCTTGCTTCCGCAATGCTTAACTATGTAAGTGCCAATGGAGTACAGGGAACCACGGTTGCATCTGAATCAGCTGGTAATTCGGCTGCTTTTGTATTTGGCTCGACGTTGAAATCCAATACTTATTTTTTGACTTCGATAACCTACGTTTTGCAGGGTGATGGCACTGAACATGTAGTGGATCTCTCTGACAGGAATTATTCGTTTACGGTTGTTGATAGCTCCGTGAGCTCCGAGGGCACTTCTGTTTACTATGCGGACGGCGATGGTAATGCCGTTGAGGCCCAGTCGATTCAACAGGCATTGGAATGCGCTGATTCGCCTGATGGCATATCTACCTACGCTGAGCGCTCCGCGCGCAATGTTGGGGTGATTGCACTTGATGCCGGTCATGGCGGAGTTGATTCCGGCGCGCAGGGAAATGGCAAGAGTGAAGCCGACCTTACCTGGAACATCATGACAGCCTGCAAAAATAAACTTGAAGCTTACGGCTTTAAGATCGTTCTTGCGCGCGAGCAGTCTGGCTACTATCCCAGCAATGATTATCTTTATCGCGTACAGCGCTGCATTGATCAGGGCGCGCAGGCCTTTGTTAGCTTTCATATCAACTCTGGGTCTTCTGGAGCTCACGGCGCAGAAGTTTATGCTCCTACCGCAAATGGCACCGACTACACGCAGGTCTCTGTTGAGCTTGCCAACAAGGTCATGAACAACCTTGCTGCTATGGGACTAACATGCCGCGGCGTATTTCAAATGGAGGTAGGCGACGAGTTCGCCGTTATCCGCTGCGCTCGCGAGCAGGGAATTCCAGGTATTCTTATCGAACATGGCTTTATCTCGAATTACGGTGATGTGGTCAACTATTTCTCGGACGATGGTTGCCGCCGTCTTGGCGAGGCTGACGCTGCCGCAATCATCGCGCAGTTCCCGCATCCCTACTCCGTCAATGGAATTTCCTTCTCGGAAGAACTGGGGCATGCGGGGTCAACGGTAAAAATCGGTGTAAATGTTAGCGGCAAGACTGATGGCCTTAGATATAAGTTTGTTTGGCATAGGGCTGGGTCTGATTGGAGTGATTCCAATTGGGGTGTAATCGGTCAAGACTTAACTTCGCCGTCGATTTCTTGGACCCTGCCCCAGGCTGGTGAATATGAGATCTATGCTGATGTCATTGACTCCAATGGGTATGTGACTAGCACTTCTAAATACAAAGTTGTTAATTGGTCTCTTGAGTCGCTCGAAGTCTCGGGCGACGCCCGCTGCGGCAAGCCGGTCAAGCTGCAGGCCAAGGTGTCCGGCGACGCCTCCGGCCTCAAGTACAAGTTCGTCTGGGAGAAGCGCGGCTGGGCCAAGTGGGGCGTCGCCCAGCAGCCCTCCGCTTCCTCCTCCTGCGAGTGGACCCCGACCGAGCCGGGCGAGTACACCGTCTACCTCGACGTGATCGACGGCTCCGCCGAGAGGCACCTGACCCGCAAGGT